>CAJKQX010000009.1 GCA_905202125.1 uncultured Prevotella sp. | reverse complement strand
ACCTGTATCTTGACATACAATCAATCCATACCTGAACGAAATAAATTCAAGTCAATTACCCCCTGCGGCCGCAACAGGTTGCGGCCCTACACCCACTAATCATGATACCATCTTTTATTATATTTTTTGTTCTTATATCAATATAATGTCAAAGGTTGAGCATCGTAGGAAATATATCATCACCCCCTCGGAGATAGTTGCGTATTCTTAATTATCTCACAGTATTAGGGTGGCCAAAATTAACATTTCACTCCAAATTTCATAAATGTCAACAAATCAATATCGTTCAATCGGATGTAGGGCTGAAGGCCCGAAAAGCACTTCAGCCCTCATTATGACAAAACTATCACTTGATATTGCGGATAAACCATTTTATTATTTTATTGATAATGCTGAGGTTCTGCAACACCCTCCAGGAACTTTAAATAACACTAAAACAATTAAGTTGCGGAATTAAAGATGAAGCATAAAACATCCGAAATTAGTGTTAACACGTCTGAAATATATGTATTTCTTGTTAAATTTTGGCTTTAAAGGTTCTTAAATTCCACTCTCAGTTGTTATACATTGGAAAGACTGATTCACAGAATCGGGTTTATAAAAACAAATTTAAACCAAATAATAAAAACATCGAAAAATTAAAAATAAACTAATCGGATATTCAAAAGAAATTTCAGGAAGATAGCTGCTTGCATCACTTTCCACATGAATTTTTCCATGAACACTGATAACAATCGGGAATAAGACTATACACCTAATAATAATATTAACAACAAAAATTCAAAAAAATGAAAAGAAACAAACTTATTTTGGGAACTGTCTGTTCATGCTTTATCTTGGCAGGAATAGGTATTAACATCAAGAATGCTCTTGACGATTACGGTATTGGAGAAATCAAGCTGCATCCATGTGTTGCAGCACAGGGAGACAATACCAATGGGGACAATACGAACGGTGACAACACCAATGGTCCTGGTAAAGATCCCACAACCGGCTTCATTTCAAACTTTCGTTTGAAATTCGATGTCGAGATGGTAACAGTCCAAACAGACAATGACGGTAAATTCATACTATGTGGTGTCACGCTCTATTCGACAAGTAAAAATTCAAAAATAACAGTTGTAAAAGAATCTTATATTTGCACTAAAGATGGAGACAAATGCGATCAAAGTAAACAAAAATTTATTATACATACCCCTGAGGGAGGTGGAGATATGACTTTCCCTTACAATCCATAATAACTGTAAAGCAACAAGAGTTATAGAATCGATAAAAATATCCAAGACATAAAAATTTTTATAGTATGAAAAAAACATTATTAGTATTGTTATCATGCATGACAATCTTTTCATGCATGGAAAAAGAGATAGCCAGCGGTGATGTTCAAACAATCGCATTCTCAGAAAAGGACACCGTCTCATTCTCTTCCTATTTCAAAAAATTCCATTGTGTACAGTTGGAGATTAATGACAACTGTATCATCCCGGAAATCAAGAAAATAGAAAATGTAGACGGTACGCTGTTTGTTCTGACAAATGATAATCAGTTGCTTGCTTTCAACAAGAGTGACGGCAAATATCTTTATAATATAGGACGCAAAGGTGAAGGTCCGAAAGAATATGTGGAAGCATCCGACTTTTTCATAACCAATGACAGAAAACAAATATGTGTCGTGGATTTTCCAACAAAAGACTTGAAGTATTATTCATTAGACGGTAAATTCCAGAAGGCAAGCAAACTCGGCAATGAAATAAACTACATATACAATACAGAAATTGCTCCGGATGGCAAACTGATTACCAACAACGAAATATTCGATTTGAAGAATTCACAGAAATATGCATATACTATAATTGATTTGGAAAATAATACAAAGGTAAATTCAATAGAACCTTTTGATCCTCTCAAATCCGAAGATTGCTCTACATTTTTAGCACAAAAGCCTTTCACGAAATGTGGCAATGAACTGACATTCATAAAGATTGCAAACGACACATTGTTTAAATGTAATGAAGACGGCGACATATATCCTGCATACAAATTGAATTTCAAAAACAAAATATTCACAAAAAAACAGATAGCAAGTTTGGGATCTTTCAATCCGTTGAAAACAGCCATGATGGCGGATAACGAAGGATTCTTCGCAGGAATAAACAAATTATTTGAAACAAAAGACATCGTATTGGTGATGCCATTGCTTGCGGAAATGTCGCAAGGATATTATATAATAGACAAAAACGCAAACGGAGGAATACACATCGCTGTTGAAAACGATGCTAATGCAGAAATAGCAAAAGCGATTATAGGAAAAAGTTTTATAGGAATGATTGGTTCTGACGAAAATGAATTTATATGTTCTGTTCCCTCTGAGAAAATAGGATGGATGAAAGACGCATTCCAAAAAGATTCCAAAATCAAATCTTTCTGTCCAGAACTGAAGGCGGTTGTGGAAAAGGCTGATCCTGAGGGCAACCCGCTGTTGATCTTCTATGAACACTGATAACAATCGGGAATAAGACTATACACCTAATAATAATATTAACAACAAAAATTCAAAAAAATGAAAAGAAACAAACTTATTTTGGGAACTGTCTGTTCATGCTTTATCTTGGCAGGAATAGGTATTAACATCAAGAATGCTCTTGACGATTACGGTATTGGAGAAATCAAGCTGCATCCATGTGTTGCAGCACAGGGAGACAATACCAATGGGGACAATACGAACGGTGACAACACCAATGGGAATGCCAATGATTCTAAAGCGGATATTTTGAAAAATAATAAACTTGAAATATACAGCAAAACAGAAAAAAAAGAAAGCGGAAGCAAAGGATATGTAGTAATTTTGGGAAAAGAGATTTCAGTAGGAAAAAACAAAACATTTGAAGTGACATATCTCGGAATGTTGTGCCAAGATAAAGTAGATTCCCAATGTGACCAAAAGAAACAATTTCTGAGAATATCAAATTTTGACGGTAAAGGAGGAATGGAATCATGGCAATATTGAAATATAATTTTTTAAGAAGAGTTACAAGCGGATTGTTTTTTGCGTTACTTGTCTCGTTAATGTTTTCGTGTAACGATACAAAAATCGTCAGCGGCGATGTGCAGACTATTGAGTTCACGGAGCATAATGACAAGCCCTTGGCATCTTATTTCTCAAAATACCAATGTGTGCAGTTAGAGATTAACGATGAGTGCATAATCCCTAAAATAAATAAAATAGAGGATGTGGATGGTACGCTCGTAATCCTGACTGATGACGATCAAGTGCTTGCGTTCAGCAAGAAAGACGGCAAATTTCTTAACAAAATAGGAAACAAAGGAGAGGGGCCGAAAGAGTATGTCAAAGCATACAACATGTATATAAAAGATGACAAAGTGAATGTGGTAGACAATCTTTCAGAAAAAATAATTACCTATTCACTCAAGGGCGAATATATTTCATCAAACGGTCTGAGAGGTGTTTTGGGCATTCCTACAGATTTCGAACCTTTTGCAGACGACAAGCTGTTGGTGAGTTTGAAAATGAGCGATAATGATCCCGTGTCGGAATACGCATACGGCATACTCAATGTGAAAGCGAAAAACTATGAGAAATATTTCGAGAAATTCGCTCCCATTTACACAGACGGATACATGGCACCATTTGCACATAAGTCTATGTCAAGATGCGATGACCACATAACATTCTTCAAGGTGTTCAACGACACACTTTTTCATTTTGACAATGAAGGTAATATCATACCGCGATATAAGCTTGACCTTAAGAAATATCGTATGCCGACAAAAAAACAGGTGGCAAGCCTTGGCCCTTATTTTTATGAACAGTTATTAGATATGGCCAAGAACAACGGTTTCCTGAGTGGGTTTGATAAAATATTTGAAACCAAAGACATGATACACCTTAACACCTTGATGAGCTATATGATTGAAGGTTATTACTGGATAGACAAAACATCAGGACAAGGTTTTGTCGTAAAAGGTAGCCCGGATGTAGATGATGAAGTGAATAAAGTGGTGCGGGGCGAGACAATTGTGTATATCATCGGTGCTGATGACAACGAAATGATATCTCAATTTGATAATGTCGCGATTAATTGTTTGAAAAGGGTCTTTGAAAAGAATCCGTCCGTCAAAGCTTTCTATCCCGGGCTGAAGGCGGTTGTGGAAAAGGCTGATCCTGAGGGCAACCCGCTGTTGATTTTCTATGAACACTGATAAAGGTCATGCAAGGAACCATCAATAAAAAATATTTATGCATCATCATTATGGCATTGCTCGTATGCGGCAGTGCTGTAATGATGGTGATGTTGTTGAATAAGCATCAGGAAACAATCAGGATGCAAGTCCGCCAACAGAGTACAGAAGCAAGTCTGGCGACTTTTGTGGAAAACATAATGCAGCATGTGAACTATGACGGAAAAGAAATGAACGGGAGTCTTACTGCCGTGCATTACAACCGCAACGGCAGGATTGTGGAACAAGGTATGACGCTAAATGAACTGCTGAAAGGCAAAAAGGCGGTATTGCTTGTCACCCAAAACGGATGCCATACATGCGTGGAGAATGAAATATCTGCATTCAACGACCTTTATAAGGCAGCCGGCAAGAAAGATGTGGCGATAATTGCCGATTACGCCATGCACGAGCATCTGTCGATGGCACTGAAGGTGGGATTTCAGGGATTTTATGAAATCAACGGCAATGCTTCCGATCTGGGCATCGGAGAAATGCCGGAAGGTCCGCTCCTGATGTTTGTCGAGAATGGCCGCATAACGACAAGTTTCGTTGTGGAACAAAATACAAGCGGCTATTCAGAAATATTCCATAAATTCTTACTAAAAAAACTGCAACAGCAATGAAATATAAAAGACTGCTCATATATGTGCCGGTGGTAGTGACAATCGCATTGTTTGGTCAAATTCTTGGACATGATTTCTTGTATCGTTGGGACGACCAATGGGTTGTCATAAATGTATATACGAACCTCGGTCTGAATTTAAGCAACCTATGGGATGTCATGACAACATTCTATCACGGACAGTATGCTCCGTTCAACGAGCTGGCATATATGACGGTTCATGAGATGTTTGGTTATAATCCGGGTGCATTCCATGCAATGAGCCTGTTATTGCATGTAGGGAACGTGATGCTTGTTTATGTCTTTTTGAGAAAGTTGCTCGATATGAATAATATCGGAGAAGAAAGACAACACAAGCGTGTGGCATGGTTGGCATCGCTGATTTTCGGCATTCATCCAGTGACAGTGGAATCGGTGGTATGGGTCAGTGCTTCCAAGATTCTTGTTTATTCGTTTTTTTATCTGCTTGCCTTGATTTTATATCTTGATTACACAAAGAAACCTACGACAAACAGATATATCGGTTTGATGTTTTTGTTCACAGCTTCATTCTTCGGCAAGGAACAAGCTGTGGTGTTTCCGTTATGCTTGATTCTGATCGATTGGTTTTCAGGTCGCGATGTGCCGTGGCGACAGTTGTTACTGGAGAAAGTTCCGTTTTTTGTGATGGCATTGTTTTTCGGTATCGTCACCATACTGTCACAAGGTCATTCGGAAAGTATGCCTGAATATGCGGCAAGTGAAAGATTTTTCTTCGGTAGCTACTCGCTGTTTGAATATATGCTCAAGGCTATGCTGCCCGTAAATCTATCTTATGTATATCCTTTCCCATGTCAGCCGGGAGATACCATGCCGACAGTGTTTTACATCTATCCGTTAATAATCATATCGATTGCCTTTCTGATTTATATGTTTCGCAGCCAAAGGATAATAATATTCAGCAGTTTGTTTTTTCTCATACATATTTTGGTAGCCCTTCATATAATACCAATGTCAAGATTTACGATTGTTGCGGACCGCTATAATTATATGTCACTCATCGGGTGCGTTTTGTTCATTTCATGGTGTGTCGTGAGCATGATGCGATACAAAAAAACTGTAACGCTTGCCTTGACCATATCTTTCCTCGTCTATCTTGGCGATTACACCAACATGTATACAAAGCAATGGAAGAATTCAGAAACGCTGAAACAACATGTGAAAGAAGTGATCAGTCAAAGAGGGGATAAATGATAAACAAATATAAAAGATGAGAACACTTGTAAGATATATTGCAGACTTAACCGACAGATACTATATGGTAATGGTTCTGTCTGTTGCATCTGTGCTGTTTGTCACAACAGCGATTTTCAGCGAGGGGTTTCATCATCCTGATGAGCATTTTCAGATTATAGAATTTGCAAGAGCCAGAATGGGCGAAGCCTCACCTTCAGCCATTCCGTGGGAATACAGAGAACAGATAAGACCCACACTGCAACCGGTAATGTCGATGTTCCTTCTGAAAACATTCAGATGTTTGGGTATGGACAATCCTTTCACACAGGCCATGATGTTAAGGCTTGTCATGGCCATTGCATCATTAATAGTTATTTATAGTTTCGGGAGAGCCCTTTCTCCGCAGATCAAGGCTTCTCATCGTAAAATTCTACTTATCGTATCTTACACGCTATGGTTCATACCGGCAGTTAATGTCAGATTTTCATCAGAGACATTGGCCAGTCTGTTTTTCATGTTGTCATTATCGTTTTTATGCGATAAGGAAATATTAGACAAAAGACACTCACTGTTATTCGGAATGTTGGCAGGGTTGAGTTTTGAATGCCGTTATCAGATGGCGTTCGCTTATGTTGGTATTTTGTTGTGGATGTTGTTTGTCAGAAAATATCATTACAGGAACATCTTATACATTGTTTCATCTGTAATGGTCGTCCTTTTGGTATGTACCATGATTGATTGTTGGTTTTATGGAAATCTTGTCATAGCGCCATACAACTATTTCAAGGCAAACATTCTGGACGGTATCGCTGATAGATTCGGCATTTCGCCATTCCACGAATATCTCTATCTGATACTAATGCGCCCCACGCTACCCATAGGTGTCGTTTTGTGCATTTCAATCGTCTACTCATTGATAAATCATTGGCGTAGTCCTGTTGTGTGGGCTTTCTTCTTTTTCTTGCTCGGACACAGTCTTGTAGGACATAAGGAATTGCGATTCCTTTTTCCGGTGATTAATCTTTTTCCGGTTTTTCTTGTATGGGGATATGATTTATTTGAAAAGATAATAAACAGACGTCTTTTTCGTTTGATAACCGTAACCTTATGCCTGATCAATTATACAGGTTTGGCGTTGACAACATTCAAGCCTGCTGCATACGGGAAAACATCCATGATGAGATTTCTTGACAGCCATTATGGGGACACTGGAAAAACAGTTTATGTGACACAACAAAGCAATCCGTTCAATGTATCCGGCCTTGAAACTGATTTTTACAAACGTAAGAAATACAAAATGAGCGATTATGTAGGAAATATCGAAATCCCTTCATTATACAAGAATGTAAGTCTTGAAAACTGTGCCGTGGTTTTTGCCGAACGTGACATACTGCGCAGGGAATGTCTTATGAGAAAAGGTTTCAAGGAGATAAAACGCAGCATACCGGCATGGATAGAGAAACTGAATGTATTTTATGCGGTTTATGATCCTCAATGGACATTGATTGTTTATGAGAAAGCAAGTTGAAAAACAATTTAAAACATAGGAGTTAAAAATGAAAACATCACATATTCTTACAATCTGCATGGCATCTGCATGTATCGGATGTGTTCAAAAAACGGACAAGGCTCCCACGGAAGAACGTGTCTACACGGAATTGCAGACAGGCGATAATGTAGTGACCACAGAAAAAGTGGAATTAAAGGATTTCAATTTCGAACTTGTAAGCAACGGCCGTATCGATGCTTCGCAATATGCCGACCTCACGTTCACCACGCAGGGAACAATAGAACATATATATGTGAAAAACGGCGATGCGGTGGCCAAAGGACAGGCAATAGCGTCGCTCAACATGTATGAACTGAGACATGCCGAAAAACAGAATAAAATCAGTATGGAACAGGCTGATTTGCAATTGAAAGACATATTGATCGGTCAAGGATACTCCCCTAAAGATTTCAGCAAAATACCTGCGGAGATATTAAAACTGGCTATGATAAAAAGCGGCTATGAACGCTGCAAGTCGGATTGCGAAATGACACAATACAACATCGAGCATGCAACGTTGAGGGCTCCGTTTGCCGGTAAGGTGGCAAATCTCACAGGCAAGACCCATAATACAGTCTCTGTGGGAACGCCGTTCTGCCGGATAGTAGGCACTTCGGGAATGGATGTGGAGTTTTCCGTGCTTGAGAGTGAACTCCATATAATAAAAATAGGTGAAGAGATTAATGTAAGGCCATATTCCAATGAGGAACATGCAACACTCGGACATATCAGCGAGATAAATCCTATTGTGGGAGACAACGGGCTGGTCAAAGTGAAGGCACGTCTGGATAATGCGGGCAACCTGATCAGTGGAATGAATGTAAGGGTGAGTGTGAGAAAAAGATTAAAGCAACAGATTGTCGTTCCAAAGACAGCAATCGTACAACGTTCGGGAAGGCAAGTGGTGTTTACGCTTGAAGATGGCAAAGCCTCATGGAATTATGTACAGACAGGTGTCGAGAATATGAACTGCTACACCATAACCGAGGGTCTGAATCCCGGAATGGAAATAATAGTCACGGGAAACCGCAATCTATCTCACGGCTCGCCCGTAACGCTAATAGATAAGAAAAGATGAAGATGATAAGGTTTCTTCTGAGACGTCCTGTTGCCGTGTGCATGTTGTTTTCGGCACTCTGCATACTCGGGCTAGTCACATATCCCGGTCTGTCAGTGTCATTGCTGCCTCCGGTTCCCATTCCGGAGATTGTGATACAGACTGCTGTTCCGGATAAATCCGCGCGTGAGATAGAAAATATGGTTGTGGCACCGCTTCGTAGACAACTCTTGCAGACTGAAGGCATGAAAGAGATAAAAAGCGAGGTGCAGGATGGTAACGGTAAAATCAGAATGAAATTCAATTTCGGTACGAATATAGATCTTGCCTTCATTGAAGTAAACGAGAAGATAGACGCTGTTGCCGCAACCTTTCCTAAGGATATCGAAAGACCGAGGGTCATAAAAACAGGAGCAACGGATATTCCTGTGATGTATGTCAACCTTACACTCAAAAACAACGAACCTTACAAATCCGTCGATAATAATGATTTCGCACGATTGTGTGATGTGGCCCGTGACATCGTAAGCCGCAGAATAGAACAGCTTCCGGAAGTGTCCATGACCGACATTTCAGGAATCCTAAACAATGAGCTGCATGTGACGCCTGACATGAAAATCACACAGCCGGCAGGAATCACACCCGATGATATAATATCTGCCATAAAGTCTGCAAACGTAGAAACAGGAACCATGACAGTCAGGGACGGATATTATGAATACAGCGTCCATCTTGCCAATATCCTCACGAGCCAGGCTGATATCGGAAATATTCTATTAAAGAAAAGCGGCCGTGTCTATCGTCTTGGCGATATCTGCAATATCGAGATGAGTCCGGTTTCTGAGAAAGGACGCTTGTTGTGCGACGGCAAACGTGCAGTGTCTCTTGCCATAATAAAGAATCCGGAGGGGAGGATGGACAAGTTGCGTAGCGAAATAGACAACACATTACGCCGCTTTGCCAAGCAATATCCCGAGATTGAATTTAAGGTGAGCCGAAACCAGACCGAACTGCTCGACTACACTATCACGTCCCTGCAAACGAACTTTGTGCTCAGCTTTATCCTTATGTTTGTCGTGGCTGTTGTTTTTATTGGTGACATACGTACTCCGATAGTGACCGGTGTCAGCATGTCGGTTGCAATAATAATGATATTCCTTTTGTTTTTCCTGTTTGATTTTACTCTCAATATCATATCGTTATCGGGACTTGTGCTCGTCGTGGGAATGATGATTGACAATATGATAATCGTAACCGAGAACATATCTCAACATGAACAGCGTGGCGAACATCTCATACAAGCGTGTTCGGCCGGAACAGCAGAGATGATTACCCCGATGCTCAGTTCTTCGCTTACCACCATAGCCGTATTCCTGCCGCTGATATTTCTTAGCGATATTGCCGGAGCATTGTTTTTCGATCAGGCCTTATCCATAAGCTTCGGACTTCTTTCATCTTATATTGTCGCCATTTTGTTGCTTCCCGTTGTTTACATGCTTTTCAGCAAAACTGGACGGTTCTTGTCTGCCGACAATGTATGCAGCCGACTCAGCAAAGGTGTTTCCGCCCGCATGCTTGCTGCTTACGATAAAGGAATAAGGTTTGTGTTTGCCCGCAAACGTCTTATGATATTCCTCACATTTCTGACATTGCCGCTGTGCATGCTGATGTACAATATTATTAGAAAAGAGCAATTGCCCGAGACACGTCACAATGACATCATTGCGCGCATTGACTGGAACAGCAATGTGCATATCGATGAGAACAACAAGCGTATCAATGATATCACGTCCATGCTTGACACGGATTTGCAGGAACATTCGGCATCGGTGGGTATGCAGGATTATCTGCTCGGAAACACAGCCGAACTCACGCCATCGGAGAGCGAGCTGTACATAAAAGCGATGTGCACTGACAGCATGCCTTCACTACAAAACAAAATCAAGCATTATCTCACGCACAAATATCCTTTGGCATCCGTGTCTTTTTCCGCTCCTGAAAACATATTCGACAAATTGTTCTCCCCGTCAGAAGCTCCCATAGTGGTGGAAATGAGAAACACCGGCGAATCGGGTAGTCCGGATGCACAAGAATTGCATCACATCCAACAAATCATAGAACGATGTGCCGGCGTGTATTTGGCACCTGTGCCGATGCAGGAACAGATAGAACTTGTGGCGGATGCCGGCAAGCTGAATCTTTATGGCATTACGGCCAATGAGATATCAGATAAACTGACAACATCTCTCAAAGGTCGCAACGCTACCGTCTTGCGCTCGTCGCAACAATACATTCCTGTGAGAATAACTTCAGACACAACCGATATCGGCACTTTCCTCACAAACACGTTGATAAACACCGGTGCCGATGGGTTCATTCCTCTTTCAGAAATGGTAAGCACAAGACAGGCTCAAGATATAAAAAGAATCACGGCCGGCAAAGATGGTGAATATTTTCCTTTCGACATGAATGTAACGGACAATTCTCTTCAGACAATCGAAAAGATCAAAAGCGAATTCTCTCCCGGACGTCATCCCGGATGGGAAGCCAAATTGTCAGGCAGCTATTTCTCAAACATAAATCTGATGCAGGATCTGGCCGTAGTTCTTGCCATTTCCATACTTCTTATGTATTTCATATTATGTGCACAATTCGAAAGTTTCCTGCAACCATTGATAGTCCTCATCGAGATACCCATTGACACAGCCATTGCGTTGCTTGTGCTGTGGATGTGCGGCTACACGCTCAACCTGATGTCTGCGATAGGTATTATCACATCATGCGGCATAATAGTTAACGACTCGATATTGAAGATAGACTCTATTAACACATTGCGCAAAAAAGGCATGCCGATAGCTGAGGCCATACATACTGTCGGACATAGACGCTTACGGGCCATCGTCATGACCTCGTTGACAACCGTTGTGGCAATGTTTCCTTTTTTTATGACAAATGATATGGGGTCCGAGCTGCAACGTCCGTTGGCCGTGGCCATGATTTCCACCATCACAGTGGGCACACTGATAAGTCTGTTTGTGGTACCGTTGATATTTAGCATGGTATATAACAAAAAGGCAAAAAATTTTTGACAGAAAAGTAGGATAAATGAGCAACGAACCATTCAAAATACCGTCCTTTACGATTATCGTATCGTTCGTATGTCTGTCTCTTATCGGACTTGCGCTTCTGCCATTGATACCTGTAAGGGAATCCACATCGGCAGTACTGTCCGGACTGTCGGTAAATTACTCCATGCCCGGAGCTTCCCCACTGACAGTGGAAAAAGAAACAACAGTGAAATTAGAGAGAATGCTTGCCCGTATCAATGGTGTGAAATGCATGAGATCGGTTTCATCCAACGGTAACGGAACCATAAATCTTGAATTCAACCGTGATACCGATATGGGCATGGCACGTCTTGATGTATCATCGGCCATAAGGCAAGTATGGCCTGAGATATCCGCAATGACAAGTTATCCGCAAATAGTCATGAGGCAATCTGATGTCAAGGCGATGGAATCTTTCATACGATATTCTATTTGTGCGAACGCACCGCTTCGGGATATGCTGAAATATGCGGAAGATAGCATTGTCGTAAAAGTCGGACAGATCAAAGGCGTGCGTTCGGTCAAGATACAAGGGTCGGTAAACAATGAATATTTAATAAGATACGACAATAAACAACTCGAGGAAATCGGCATAAGTGTTGATGACATAAGGACTGCCATATCATCAGCATGCGCACGCTCTTTGCTCGGTGTGTTCCCGGCCGACAATATGGATGGTGAGCGCCAGTGGATGAGAGTTGTGTTGAGAAGCGAAAGTGACACGCTCAATCTGTCTGAGACAACTGTACGTGCCGTATCCGGAAAAATCATACCCATCACATCATTGGCACAGGTGACCCGCATTGAAACAGAACCGGAACAGAGCTATCGCATCAACGGTCTCAAAACAATTTTTGTTGATATAATAGCCGAGGACGATGCCAACCAGCTCACAGTAGGCGACAAGGTCATCGACTGCATGGACAAGATATCCTCAAACCTGCCCTCCGGTTACGAAATGCACATCGAGGAGAACACCCCACAGACTATCCGAGACGAGCTGTCCAACATATATCTCCGCACGGCTCTTACGGTATTGATTCTCCTCGTTTTTATCTTTATCATAGCCCGCAATATGCGTCTTATCGTCGTTTTGTGTGCAAGTCTTGCTGTGAATATTGCCATAGCATTATGTTTTTATTATATGCTTGGCATTGAGATACAATTCAATTCGCTTGCCGGCATCACAATCTCATTGAATCTGATCATCGATAATATCATCGTGATGTCCGACAATATCATCCATCGTCATAACATGCGTGTGTTCATGCCGATGCTTGCCGCCACGCTTACAACCATCGGCGCTTTGTCCGTGATATTCTTTCTTGACGACAGGGCACGTCTCAATCTGCAAGATTTTGCCGCTGTCATAATCATCAATCTGGCCGTATCTCTGATAGTAGCCGAATTTTTCGTTCCATCGACACTCTATCGTATGAGTGTTGCCAAGAAACGCTCATCTTATAGTATCGCCAATTTAAGGAGGAAACAGAAATTCACGACTGCATACTCCCGGATGATATCCGGACTCGGCCGTCACCGTGTTGTCGTGTTTGTCATTCTTGTTCTCGCATTGGTCTTGCCGGTGATTCTTATACCTGATAAAGAAGACAACAGCAATTTCATGGGGTTGCTTTACAACGATACAGAGGACGAAACGAGAAAAGATATAAATATCTCTGCTACAATGCCCAACGGCAGCACAATGGACATGATGGAGACATCACTCGCCCGTATGGAGTCCTTCCTTTCCGGTTTCAAAGAGATAAAACAGTTCACGACCATAATAAGCAGTCCGAGAAAGGCTACCATCAATATCAAGTTTGACAAAGAGATATCTCAGACGGGCTTTCCACATGTTCTGTTTCAAGAGATAGTACAGCAGGCCATTATTATAGGTGGCGGCAGCTGGACAGTTTCAGGAGCGGGAGAAGATATATTCTCAAACGGTGTAAGTACAAAAGCCGGCTCACACAAAGCCGCACTCTATGGTTACAACTACCACACACTCATGGATTATGCCAACGAGCTGCGTGACTCCCTCCTGCTTTATCCTCGTGTGAAAGATGTCACCCTCGGCACTCACGATATTTATGAGATTGAGGATTATGATGAATACTATCTCACGCTCGACAATACGGCCCTTTCCCGAAACGGGGTTTCCATATCACAGGTTCACCACGCGTTGGCCCCGTTATTCTCAAAGGATGGTTCCCTACTCAGGGTGGTCACAGGTTCTGAGGGTTACAACATAAGATTCGTCTCCAGTCAGACTCAGACATTTGACAGATGGGCGTTGATGAACATGCCAATACACATCAATGACAAAATATTGAAACTATCCGACATAGCGACCATCGAGAAGAAACAGACTCCGCAGGATATTTATAAGGAAAACCAGCAATACTGCATATTCCTGCAGTTCACATACAGTGGCTCCGAGAATTTGGGTGAAGATAAACTCAACCAACTGATCAAAAGTCTCAAGAGCCGTATGTCGATGGGATATTCGATTGAAAATAAAAGTTACATGCATTGGGGCTTTGGTTCCGAATCCAGGCAATATATGCTCATCGTACTTGTGATAATCATTGTATTTGTGATATCAAGCATACTTTTAAACTCATTGATACAACCGTTTGCCATTATCTTGACGGTTCCGGTATCTTTCATAGGGGTCTTTCTCGTATTCCGTCTCACAGGACTTGCTTTTGGCGATGGGGGATTTGCGTCTCTTGTACTACTTTGCGGAATAACAGTCAATGCTTGCATATATTTGATAAACGAATACAACAACATCAGAGCATCGCGTCCAAATCTCACAAAGGCACGGGCATTTGCAAAAGCATGGAACAATAAAATTATTCCTATAATTCTCACCATCCTTTCCACAAATATAGGTTTTGTCCCGTTCATCATTTATAGTGACAAAGGATCGTTCTGGCATTCGCTATCCATAGGTACCATATCCGGACTTGCCATCTCTTTTCTTGGACTGTTTGTCTTTTTGCCTGCCTTTATCGTAACGGAAAAGCGCAAAATGCGCATGAAGATATTTGATATATTGAAAAGAACGTAGGCCCACAACCTGTTGCGGCCGCAAGGGACAGGTCCGATAAATATCTGAAGAATATAACCCATATCATTAGATTCGGGGTTAAATCCAAAGTTGCATAAATATACAAGACCGAAAGTAAAAAATTTTGACAAAACGAAATCGCAAAATAGGAAGATGCCACCCAAAAAATACATGTTATCACCCCTTCGTAACACATCGAATTTCCGAAAGAGGCCCTTTCGTATTGCAAAAGGAACCCTTTTAGGATGCGAAAGGGCCCCTTTCGGAATCCAAGTCGGGCACTTTTGGAAGACGATTTTGCCTGATTTTTGCCGGATTTTGGGAGACCTATCGTTAACGGGTGTTAATATTCCGATCGACAAAAGCGCTATATCATTGATTATCAACGATTAGCCAAACCATCTCAAAACTCGCGTATTTGCAAAAAAATATCCTTCAGTGCGAAACGATGCGATTCTCAGAGAGTTTGGAAAAATAGTAATGCATAAATATGCAAGCCGACTTGCATATTTATGCATTACTACGTGTGTCATGTAGCCTGACAAACGATAGCGTTAAGGTTTCATGCGGGTCTCATGGATCACCGCCTCATTTATCTGTTTCACCTTATCGATATCCATCTTTTCCACATCACGGTCATACGTCACCAGTCCGTTGATCTCGTGCTCCACATCGGTGGTCTGGGTGTAGATGGCCGTGCTGAGACCGAAATACTTGCACATCTGCTCCACCTCGTTGAGCATCTGCACATACGTGTCGGTCAGAGTCTCTTTATTGATCATCATCTCATAGGCGTCGTTGCGCACGGGCCACATGTGTCCTCGCACGAAAAGGCCCTTGCCTCCAAATTCGCCGAGCGATGCCGCCCTACCCTCCTCGGGTTTTGCCATTGCGTTGGGCTCTATACGTCCGTAATGATGCTGGTCGATGAAATCACCGTTCTTCGGGTCACCATAGGCCGGACGATAACCGGGCGCATAGTTGAAGCCCGACATACCGTTGACCAGTCGCGTCGGGTCGTACTGTTTCACCCAGGCTGTGATGTCTGTGGCCTCAAACGCGCCCCAATTCTCGTTGAAGGGAACCCACAGGACGATGGACGGGCTGCTGACGTGCTGGTCGATCATCGTCTTGAGCTCATCTCTGAACTGTCGGCGCACAGCCACCGAGTCCTCACCGTCCGGTTCCCAGATATTCGGCATATCCTGCCATACCATCAGTCCGAGTCTGTCGCAATGATAATACCATCGTTGCGGTTCCACCTTGATGTGCTTGCGGATGACATTGAAGCCCGCCCTCTTGGCCAGTTCTATATCGTAAAGCAACGCCTCGTCCGTGGGAGCGGTGAATGCTCCGTCGGGCCAATAGCCCTGATCGAGCAGTCCGATGTGGAACACGAACTCATCGTTGAGCAACGGGCGCATAGTGCCGTTGACCTTGCCCAGGCGCACGGAGCGCATACCGAAATAGGAACTGATTTCGTCCTGCACGGCGCCTTTATTGTTCTTTAGCGTAAGTTTCAAGTCGTAGAGGAACGGATCGTCCGGCGACCATAGATGCGGATTATCGATCTTCAAGCCGAACTCTGCATTTGCTTTGCCCTCCGCACGGGCCACTGCCTTGCCGTCTACATAAGCCACGGCCTCCACCTTCAGATTCTTCGCGTTGTCAGAATTGGCAGTGATATCAAGAGTACTATTCTTGAGATTGGGTATGAGTTTTATGTTTGAGATATGGTCGCGCTCCACCGGTTCCATCCATACGGTCTGCCAGATGCCCGAGGTGAAAATATAATCGCCCTTAGGACCGTTCTTGCCGCTTGCCGCCTTGCCGTCGTTGGGATCGTATGCACCCACTACGAGTGTGTTGGTGCCATTCTTCAGATACTTGGTGATATCAAAACTGAAATTGTCGTATCCACCCACGTGCGTCCCCACCTTCTTGCCATTGACGAAGACCGCGCAAATGCGGTCCACGGCATCAAAGTGTATCAATATGTTCTTGTTCTTCCATTCGCGCGGCACAGTTATCGTGCGGCGATACCAGAGATACGTCTCATCTTTACGAGCGATGCCCGACAGGTCGGACTCGGGAGGGAACGGCACTTTTATGTTTTCCGTTTTTGCCGGGAACGCAGGCGGCACATCCACCTTTGTCGGGTCGGCCTGTGACTTTCCGCCCATATAGTCCCATGTGCCGTTGAGGTTAAGCCACCGATCACGCACCATCTGCGGGCGCGGATACTCCGACAATGGTATTTCCGCTTTGAAAGCTTCCTCCGACCAACGTGTGGGTAGAGTGAATTTCTCCATTGACTGACCTTTGGCCCCTGAGCATACTCCAAAGGCGATCAAGGCACATAAAGCAAATCTGGTTGATGTAAATCTTATCATATAATACAATAATGATGGTAAATTAAAAAAATTAATATTTGGTTAATAATCTGACTTTTCAGTTGATGCGCACCTGCGCATAGCCCACAAGCCGATCCGTGCGCTGCCCCACTCCGCGGTAATACACCAGGCACTGATACTTGTTTTCGGTGTAACAGAAATTGCCCTCTGTGGGCACCGGCACATATTCCGTATCCGACTTGCGCATCAGATACTGATACGAGTAATAGCCCTGCTTGAGCAACACCGTCTTCTCGTAGCACTTGCTCTCCGCGTTGTATTCCATCTGATATATGGGCAGGAACCGGTCGTTGGTCCACACGGCATTGATGAAGATATCGTTGTCGGTGGGCGGCGTTTTCAGTCGGAAATGCACGAGAAGGTATTCGCTGCCGTAATCGTTCTCGATGTTGTCGCTGTTGCGGATATAGAAAGCGCCGTTGGCATCCTCGTCATACACATAGGCGGGGCGGGGCTCGTCCGTCCATACGTATGCGTTGTAGTCGTGACCATCCCATGCCACCGACTCCAGTCCCATCGTGGTATGGGTCACGTCGAGCGTCTCAAACTTGCGATACTCATTGCCGCCGTTGAAGATAAGGTCGGCATTGTGGCTCCAGCGCATACCGTTGGGCATGAAGAACTGCGCCTGAGGATTGATGACAGCATTGTCCCATCTACCGTTTTGCATCACCACGGTCTTCAACTCATGCTTGGGGTTAGTGATGCGTATGCCGCCGTAGTTCACCTGAAGGGAGATCTGCTGCTTGGTCTTGTTTATCTCCACATCGGTGTTTGTGGTTGCCACCATCTGCACATTCATCACGGGTTCCACCACCATGAAACAAGCCGTTGCCGCCTCTTCGCCCGAGTTCTCGTCATAGATGGTCACGCGATAGTTGCCGCTCATTTTTATCCGACATCGGTCGTTGGGTATACGGAGGCTGTAATGAGTGTAAAGGATGTTTGTGTTTATCGACTCGGTGCAGTCATCGATGGTGTTGCCATCGGCAAACCCGTCGCAATAGTCACTCTGAAAGATGTCCTCGGAGATACTCCAGTCGGCCTCGCAGTGTTCCAGCCGATACACATAGCGGTGGTACTCGTGGGTGAGGTCGTCGAACGAAATGTTTATCCTGTCGTCCGACTTGAGCTCCATCACGGGCGGCGATAACCATCTGTCGCCGGCCACAACCTGCAGAGACGCTATCCTTGTGGACAGTATCTCGTTGCGCTGAGCCGACATTCCGATGCTCATCAGCAACACGAGCGAGAAGAAAAACTGTCGTGCGCACATCATAAATCGAATGAAACCCTGAAATTAAGTTGTCTTCCCGTGAGGTAGTTGGGCACGGCATATTGCTGGTTGGTGACGTCCGTTATCCAGTAATATGAGTTCACATTGTTTATACCCAACAGGTTGAGGCACTCCAGTCCCAACCACACGTTGCGGAAGAAACGGCCTTTGGACCGGTTCTCATTATTGACGAGCCGATAGTTCAGACCGATATCTGCGCGCTTGTATGCCGGTGCTCTAAACACGTTGGTCTCCAGTTCGTGGTGCGGAGCCGAGAACGGCAGACCGTCGGCATAAATCAGTTTGAGAGACATACGCCATCGCTCGGTGCCGGGGAAATAGTCGGTGAAATAGAGGCTGACGGCATATCGCTGGTCTGTGGGCAAAGGTATGCTCTTTCCGTTGAGTTTCATGCTCGTGTTCATGAACGAGAGGCTCAGCCACGAGTCGTATCCCGGCACAAACTCGCCGTAGAGTTTCATGTCCACACCGGCCGCATGTCCGCTGCTCTCGTTGTTGCCGTAGTACACCACCTTCACATTGTTCACGCTGTACGGCACGAGATTGCTCAATGCCTTGTAGTACGCCTCCATCGAGAACTTGAACGGCCGCTCGTTCATCTTGAAACGATAGTCCAGTCCTGCGATGAAGTGTATGGAGCGTTGGCTCTTGGTCTTGTTGTTCAGAGTGGCGTATGTCACTCCGTCCACGGTCGATGTGTCACGCACCTCCTTGAAGAAAGGAGCCTGATAATACAGACCAGTAGCCACGCGCATGGTCACGTTCTGATTGAAGGCGGGGATGATGCCCAGCGACACTCTCGGGCTCACTATCGTCTCTTTGTTGAAATTCCAGTGACCGAGACGCACACCGTAGTTGAGGGTGAAGAGGGTGTGCTCGCCCTTGCTCGTGAATCGGTAGGTGTCTTGAAGATATGCTTCCAGACGGTTGGCATTGAGCGTGTTGCGAGCCCGCATGGAGTAAACCATCTTAAGGTCCGTGCCCGTATGGGGTATGCTGTATCCGCTGGAGTCGCGCATCTCATACTCCACCGAGTTCTCCTTGATATGCTCTTTCTTGAAGGTGACGGCCGTTTCGATGTTGTGTTGTTTCGTCTTGCTCTTCAGAAGGAGCTTGACGCTCTGCACATTGGCTTCAAGATAGTTTCTGGCATGCTGGAAATATGTACCCACTCCGAGGTTTTCGCTTGTCTCAGTCTGCGTGAGCCAGTACTGGCCCTGTATGTCGTATTTCTCTTGTTCTTTGGTATAGAATGCCGAAGCGATGAGCGACAACGATGTGTTCTTGCCTAAATTGCGTGTGATGCCCATCGAACCGAAATAGGTGCGGAACACATCTTTCTCGTTGCCATCAAAATAGACTCTGAACGATTTGACGTCTTCCATCGTACCGAAACTTGTCTCGCGGTCCTCGGGATAGAAATTGTAATGATTGTCCGAGATGTTGCCTAAGAAACTGATATGCCATCTCTCGTTGGGTTTATAGTTGAAATAGGTCTGATAGTCGATGAAATCGGGACGGTATTCGCCTTTGGTGTCCATCGTGCCCAGGAGATATCGAGTGGTC
Source organism: uncultured Prevotella sp. (assembly GCA_905202125.1). Taxonomy (GTDB): domain Bacteria; phylum Bacteroidota; class Bacteroidia; order Bacteroidales; family Bacteroidaceae; genus Prevotella. Next base: position 28,073 of record CAJKQX010000009.1, on the reverse strand, counting down.
TTGTATCTCAGACCGTTGCTCCACGACAGTTTCTTGTTGCCGAAACCCACATACGCGCTTGCGCCGAGCAGACTGGCCATGCCCGACACCTCCAACTTGGTGGGGATACGATAGGTGATGTCGAGCGCCGACGACATCTTGTCGCCGTATTTCGACTCAAATCCGCCGGTAGAGAATCCTATCTTGTCCACCATGTCGGGATTGATTATGGAGATTCCCTCCTGCTGTCCGCTGCGGATGAGCAACGGGCGGTATATTTCCACATTATTTATATACACACTGTTCTCATCGAACGAACCGCCGCGCACATTATACTGCGACGACAGTTCGCTGTGGGTGGATACACCGGCCTGACCCTGTATGAGTTCCTCCACAGCATTGCCCGTGGTGGACGGCATATTCTTCATATCCTCCTTCTTGAGTTCCTGTGTCTGGGAGGTCTGACGTTTGCTGTCTGTGACCACAACATCGGCCAATGTGTTGTCGCTCGTCAATACCACCTGAAGAGTCTGTTTGCCGCGGGGACGACGCAGGATACGTGTCTTCGACTTGTAGCCCACCATCGAGAACTTTATCTCCACCGAGTCGGCCGACTGCAATGTCAGACTGTATTCGCCCTTAAGCGATGTGACGGTGATCTTGCCTTGCTTGAAACAAGCCACCGATGCCAGTTCGATGGGGTTCATCTGTTCATCGGTCACTCGACCCTGAAGCACAAACGACTGCGCCCGGGCAATGAGCGAACATAGTAACAATGTATATGTAATAATCAACTTTTGTATCATAACTTTTAAATAACGCAACATTATTTATAATATTGTATTCGCAGCGGGTGTTAATCCCAAATTGGCCGATTTGGGGTTTAACCCATGTCCATTTTATAAACATAGTTTAAATCAAGGCTTTTTCTACCAAAATATGTTAAATATTCAAGATTTGAGTGTACCATTTTAAATCTCGCGTGTATTACTAATAAACATGTTGAATAACAATTTTTAAAAAAATCATTATGAAGAATTTCAAACAATTTATGGCAATCGCACTGATATTATCAGGCGTAGCTTACAGTTTGTACAATGCAGCCAATGAATATGGATTGTACACAAACAATTTGCATGAGAACGTAGCTGCACAAAGTGACGACACTTCGGGAGAAACAACTAACGGAGGCACTTGTGACGGCATTGTGATTTATTGTAGTAAGTATTTACATAGAGAATTAATTCCTACAACCGTAACCTCGAACAACGAAGGTTCACTAAACATTCTTGGCGTTAATTTAGGCGGTTATAAGAAAAACACTACTTACACAGTTATTTTAGTTGATTATAGTTGCAGAAAAAGTGATTGTAACTTGAATGTTTGCGACAGAAGAGAGCAGGGAACTAAACTTCTCACATTGTCTGAAGGCGGAACTACAACAAATAGCTAATTCCTTTGAAATAATTAATAGTAAATTATCAAACTATTTAAGATAATGAAACAACGTATTATTTTTATCTTTTTCTTTTGCCTACTCATTCAGACATCCACCTATGCTTATGATTTCATGTCAGGCGGATTGGCCTATAATATTCTGAAGGATGGCACAGTGAGCGTAACATCTAAGAATCCAAAGAAAAAAAACACATTTGTAGATGGTGGCTATTCCGGAAAAATCGTGGTACCGTCGAGTGTGAAATACAAAGGTAGCACTTATAAAGTTTCGGAGATAGGCGAGAGGGCTTTCTACCACTGTGAGAAATTGTTCTCTGTAAATCTGCCGGAAGGTATCCGCAAGATTGGAGATATGAGTTTGAGCTATTGCAACTCATTAAAGAAAATATATATTCCATCCACTGTCTCAAAAATCGTTCCCGGCTTTACTTTTGCTACAAAAAATCTCAATATTATTGAAGTATCCCCGAAAAACAAATATTATACATCCAAAAACAACTGTATCTACAACAAACAAATGACCAGACTGCTGTTAGTCAGTCCGAAAACACGTAAGTACACATTCCCGTCTTCTGTTAAAATTGTGGACGACTACGCCTTTAACTGTGTAAAAATGGCGAAATTGGTGATACCCAAAACACTTACCACAATTGGTGGACGAGCATTCTATTTTTGCGATATTAAGAAAATTGATAATAAGGCATCGCTTAAACATCTACCGGGATCGGAGAATTATAATAGGAACTTAGAATTACCGTATTGGGCTTACTAACCCTGCCTCGTCAATCCATTGTAAATGACAGATAATTAAGATATATGATATTAAGATTTAGCGATAATGTGTTGAGAAGATTGGGCGAGATAGCCCGTTTCGGCATGGTGGGTTTTGTAGCCATGCTGATTCACTATGGAATATATTATTGTCTGAGTTCAATCATGTATCTTAATTTGTCGTTCACTTTAGGATATGCGATAAGTTTTATCTTCAATTTTTTTGCATCCTCATATTTCACATTCAAAGTCAGTCCGTCGATAGCGCGATTTATGAAATTCGGAACCAGCCATGGTATCAATTATCTGCTTCAGATTTCGGTTTTCAACTTCGCGCTATATCTTGGCGTCAAGGCTGCTCTTGCGCCGATCATGGTGTATATGATTTCCATTCCGGCAAGTTTTCTCATGGTGAGATATTCAATGAAGAACAGTCTGGGAAGGATTTCGATGACCGAAGTGAAGATCGGTCTGCTCCTGACAATAATAATTGCGGTTTACGGACTTACGGCTTTTCACAGTTCAGGATTTTATTATCCTGACGAACATTATCAAATCATCGAGTTTGCGCGATGGAAAATGGGAACGGCCATACCCGATGCCGTACCGTGGGAGCTACGTTCTGAAATCAGGCCTTCACTCCAACCCATTCTTACAATATTGTTGTTACGGGCTATGGAATTGTTCGGCATTGACAATCCTTTTCGTCAGGTTTTCGTTCTCAGATGTGTGATGATGGCTGTCATGGCGTCGGCCATGTGGCGATTTGTGATGAGTACCAGTAACACAATGTCTGCTGACAACAAGTTCAAATATACCGGCCTTACATTTTTGCTTTGGTTTGTTCCTTATCTGAGTGTCAGATATTCATCCGAGACGATGGCGGCCGCCTTTCTTATTTTGGGTCTGGCGGAAATATATGACGTATGGTCAAACGGCAAGAAAATATCCGGCACAAAAGCCTGTATCATCGGAACACTTTTATGTCTGGCATTCGAGTTTCGTTATCAAATGGCTTTTGCCATCGTTGGCATCTTGGCTTGGGCCATATTTATTGCCCGTATCAAATTCGGACGTCTGCTATATTGTGCAGCCGCATTCGGTTTTACGTTTGTGCTTTGCAGTATGTGCGACGCCATGTTTTACGGACATTGGACATTAGCGCCATGGAATTATTTCCGGGAGAATATCATCAATGGGGTGGCTTCGAGTTTCGGTACATCTCCGTGGTATGAATATTTCGTGATGGTATATGAAAATGCCGCACCGTTTGTCGGAATAATGATATTGGTTTCTGTTATTTTTGCAATTGTCAGCCGACCGAAAAATCCCGTGACATGGGTCCTGATAAGTTTTGTGGCAGGCCATATCATGATTGCACATAAAGAGTTAAGATTTTTGTTCCCTATGGCTTTTCTACTGCCGCTTACGCTGATGTGGGTAGCGGAATGGCTGTCGCATGTCAGATATGCCGTGGTCGGACGTCTGGCAGTCGTGCTGTTTCTGCTTGTCAACACCGGAGGATTGGTCATGATGTCCTTAAAGTCCGCACGTTATGGCAAAGCCGACATGCTTGAATATATTTATGATAATCCAGACATCAGGAAAGTGATATGCACAAGGGAAAACAATATTTACAAAGTGTCGGGCCTTTCTTTGGATTTCTATCGTAGGGACGGAGTGGAAGTTGATGAGGACATGGATAGTTATGTAATGGAATTTAAAAAGCCACAAAAAGGAGATGTATTTATATTGAACCAAGGAGATGTGTGGCGGCGCGAACAGGCACAGTCGTCGGGCATGAAAGAGCTACACAAAAGCATTCCGTCATGGATGGATCACGTAAACGCATTTTACAAGACCTACAATCCCAATGAAGTGAAGATTGCTTATGGCATGAAATAACCGAAAAATCAAACAAATAAACATAAATAGTAAAAATATGAAATTCACAAAATTAACTGAGATGGCAATGGTTGTTGCGATAGCAGGCCTCATAGGCTCTTGCTCGTCATCGCCATCAAAAAAAGAATCTGCAAACGTAAAGGAAATCGTATTTGAAGAGGCCGCAAAAGACGTAGCCCTCACTTCGAATTTTAAAAGCATCAGGTTCCTGCAATTGCAGCTCACCGACGATTGTGTCATCAGTGATGTGAAAAAGGTAATCGACGCCGACGGCACTATCATAGTCCGGACTTCCGATGACGAGATATTCTGTTTCAAAAAGGAGGATGGGTCCTTTCTCTGTCAGATCGGGAACACGGGTGAAGGTCCGGAAGAGTATCTGAAAATAGGCGACATATACTACAACGAAAAAGATAAAAGCGTGAATGTTATCGATGCGTTAAAGTCCGACATCGTGAGTTACGGTTTGGATGGAACGTTTGTCCACCGTAAGAAAGCCGAAAGTTCTTTGAGCTGGATGGAGTGCGCTGAATTTTCGACGAACGGATACCTCATGATAAGCAATCAACTCACCGATGGCCAACCGCCTTCGGAGTTTGCATATACGGTCATCAATCCCGACGAAAGCACCACCGGAGTCGATCCTTTTGCACCGATAAGAGTAAAAGGATTCTCCACAAAGTTTGCAACGCGTCCGATGACAAAAAGCAAGGATGGCCTCACGTTCTTTAAATTTCTCAGCGATACGATTTTCACTATGCGGAACGGTGAAATATCTCCCGTATATAAACTGACGATGAAAAAGAAAATGCCGCAGAAAGACATGGTGGCGCAGATGGGTTCGTTTGCTCAGGACGAGCTATACAAATTGAGTATAAAAGGTGACTATTCCGCAGGTTTCGACAAGATTTACGAGACGAAACAATTCATTGCGCTCATTCCGTTGGTTTACATGACAGAGGGCTATTTCTGGATAGACAAGCTATCAGGCAAAGGCTTGCATGTGGCATCGTCATTCGAATTAAATCTGGATGTTGATATGATGATTCAAGGACGCAGCATAATAAGAATTGTCGGAAATACGGACAATGAGCTTATCTGTTGTTTCAACCCTGAAGACATTGAAATTTTCCAAAAGGAACTGGCGGAAAAGAAGGATTTGAAACCCTTTGATGACCAACTCCGTCCTTTCTTCGAAAAAGCTGACACTGAAGGCAATCCGTGCTTGATAATCTATGAGCACTGATGGAGCAATGAAAAAACATACTGACAGACAGTTTATCATAATAATGACAGCGATGACCACATTGGCCATTGCTGTCATCATGTGTTTGTTTTATGCCACATATAAGAAAAGCGGTCCGGATTTGACGGAACGTCAGATTTCGGAGAATGAAGCCGAGATTGTGATGCGGCACCTCTACTATGATGGGCTGACCGTCAACTCCGGCGTTTTGTTGAATAAATATGACAGCAAGGGGCAGCTTTTGCAAAAGAATGTTGAACTGAAACAATTGCTCGACGGGTCTAAATGTATCGCTGCGTTTTCCATCAACAACTGCTCGGAGTGTGCAAGACTGGAAATGACTTTGCTTGACAAACTGAATCTTGGGCAAGACATCATTATCGTTTATGACAAACCCGTGCATGAACACGCCAATATAAAAAAGTTACCATTGAAATATTATTATGAAATCAGCAAAGGAACTATCCTGAACTCGATGGAAAAGGAATCGGAATTTCCCGTTCTGCTATACACGGAAAACGGAAGAGTGGTCACTTCGTGTGTCGTAGACGGAACTACGAATCTCTTTGTAAGATCCTTTCATGACTTCATCATCAAAAAGATAAACCACAAGAAATGAATCTGTCAAAAAAATCATATCTGCATATCGGTTGTCTTGTTTCCGTCACGGCATTGCTTTATACAAGATCATTATCCAACGAATTTCTATTTCATTGGGACGACCAGTGGGTGGCTATAAACATTTACACGGAACAAGGATTTTCAGCACATAATCTTTGGCTTGTGCTTACTGATTTTTATCACGGACAGTATGCTCCGTTGAACGAACTTCTGTACATCATCGTATTCAGCCTGTTCGGTTACAATCCCGTAGCCTTTCATGCGGCAAGCATACTGCTGCATGTATGCAATGTGGTTTTGGTTTATCTGTTTATCTCGGCACTCTTGCAGGGGATGGTACGTGGCGGAACGGCCGATTACTCAATATCAAAGCAGCGATGCATCGCTTTTGTCACGGCATTGCTTTTTGCCGTGAGTCCTGTTTGTGTGGAGGCAGTATCGTGGGTAAGTGCCTCGAAAGTATTGGTCTATTCATTTTATTACCTTATTGCATTGTGCCTTTATCTTAAATATGTGGAAACGGGGAGCCGAACCGTTTATCTGCTTGTACTTCTTTTCTTTATTCTTTCTTTCGGCGGCAAGGAACAAGCTGTGGTATTCTTTCTCTGTTGTTTGCTGACAGACTATGCGACAGGACGTAAAGACGCCATGACAGACATATTGCTTGAAAAGATTCCGATGATATTGCTTGCATTGTTTTTCGGATGCATCACTATCATGTCACAAGGCGCAGGCGGGCCGGACAGCGGTGCGCAATATGGAATGTGCGAGCGTTGCCTGTTGGCATGCTATTCCCTGTTTGAATACATCGTGAAGGCGTTTCTGCCATTCAATCTGTCTTATATCTATCCTTTCCCGTTCCTTCCCGGAGAGCATGTTCCGCTCCACATGTTTCTCTATCCTTTGGCAGTCGCGGCTCTTGCATACACCGTTTATTCTTACAGGAAAAACCGCTTGGTTGTCTTTGCATCCCTGTATTTCCTGGTACATCTGCTTGTCGCCCTGCATATCATATCGATATCGCGATTTGCGGTGACGGCCGACCGCTATGCTTATCTTTCGCTCGTTGCATCATGCCTTATCGTATCAATACTGTTTGTCAAACTCGCACAAGGGCGCACAAGGGTTATTGCCGGAATCGCTCTGTGTTTATATATTTCATATCTGGGCGCTTATACGTTTAATTATCAGAAACAATGGAAGAATTCAACAACATTGAAACATCATATCAGAGAGATTCTCAAAACCAGACAGGACCTGAATCCACCGGCAAAGGAAATCATATCAGTGGGCAGGGTCTCGGATACACAAACAAATAATCAGGATTATGAAACAGAATAATTCATTCATTGAAAGGTCGAAAATGCGAAACAATCGCAATACACGAAATCTTGTATGGTTGACAGTGCCGTTGTTTCTTCTTTCTTGCCATATAATAAGTTGTAAAAGCAAAGGAGAGGATGAGCAGAATGGGATTGTGGTCACAGCGGCCAAAGACACGTTGGCGGATGTTGTGAAAACCATGAGGGTGGAACCATCTGCCTTCAATATGGAGATCATAAGCAACGGTCGTGTGGAGGCAAAAAACATATTGGGACTGGCTTTTGAACGTAGCGGACACGTCACTCATGTATATGTGAGCGAAGGAACCAATGTCGCGAAAGGGCAGATCATTGCCAGTCTCGACCAGACCGAGTTGCGCAGCACCATAGAAAAAACCAAGATGGATTGCGAGGCTGCCGAACTCTCGCTGAAGGACATACTCATAGGTCAGGGATATTCATACGACAAGAAGAACGAAGTGCCCGAAAAACTACTGAGAGCCGCCATGCTCAAAAGCGGATATCTGAGATACCAAAAAGAGCTTGAGTCTTTGCGCGTCCAATCTGAGAAAGCAATACTGCGGGCGCCGTTTGCCGGCGTGATTGCCAATCTGAAGATACGCCCGGGAAATATGACAGGTTCGGAGACGGTGTGCGATCTCATCGGAAGGAACGATATGGTGGTGAGTTTTCCCGTATTGCAGAATGAAGTGGGAATGATAAAGCCAGGCGAGCGTATCACCGTGAAAACATTTGACAATAGCGGCAAAGCTCTTGACGGAAAGGTTGTCTCGATAAATCCTGTCGTCGATGACAATGGACAAATCAAGGTGACCGCCTCTGTACGACCCGACAACGCACTTATTTCGGGAATGAATGTGCGGATACTTATAAACAAATCCGTAGGCAACCAGCTTGTGGTACCCAAGACTGCGGTGGCCGAACGTTCAGGACGGCATGTCATTTTTACTGTCGAGAACGGTAAGGCATACTGGCACTATGTGAATCTGGGGTTGCAGAACACAACCCAGTACACCGTTGTGGACGGATTGCAGGCCGGAATGGAGATCGTCACATCGGGTGTGCAGAATCTGGCGGACGGCAGCCGCGTAAAGATTCAGAATTGAAAACGGCGGATGCCTTCAATCCATGACATTAACCAAATATTGTTCAAAAAAAAGAAATAAATTCGAATAATGAAAATAATCGAATTTCTACTTAGACGCCCCATTGCCGTATGTATGACATTCTTCTCGTTGTGCATACTGGGTGTCATCGGCTACACATTGTTGCCCGTATCCCTCTTGCCCGACATATCCATACCTGAAATAAATATTCAGGTCAACGCGCCCGGGCGGTCGGCAAAAGATATCGAGGACATAATGATATCCCCTATAAGGCGACAGCTGCTGACCGTCGACGGCCTGGAGGATATCAGCAGCCGGTCGGCCGACAATTATGGTTGTGTGAGCCTGAGATTCAAGTTTGACTCCGACATAGATTTGGCATTGATAAACATCAACGAGAAGGTGTACAAGATAACGGATAACATGCCGGAGGATTTTGAGCGGCCCAAAGTATTCAAGTCCAACGTCACGGACATACCTGTGGAATACATCACTATGACGCTGAAGGACGACAAACCGTTCGGGCAGACAAACACCGAGGAATTCATCACCCTCAGCGACGTGTGCGAGAATGTAGTGGCCCGGCGTCTGGAACAACTCAGGGATGTGGCGATGGTGGACATCTCGGGCCTGACCAAGAAAGAGCTTCAGGTAAAACCTGACCCTGTGTATATGGAGAGTGCGGGAATCACAAATGCCGAGATAATGTCGGCAATCAAATCATACATGGTAAGGCCCGTATCGATGCGTGTCAGAGACGGCGTTTACGAGTACACCATCTACATCGAAAATTCGCTCGCGACGATGGACGATCTGGCAAATGTGACCATCCGTAAGAACGGACGCTTTTACAGATTGGGAGATATCTGCACCTTGTCATTAGGCCAACAGGAAGAAATAGGCAGATCGCTCCACCATGGCAAACGATGCGTGACTTTGGCCGTGATAAAAAAGCATGAGTCCAAAGTGAACAATCTCAAGAAAGAAATTACAAAAACACTCAACACCTTCTCAACGAAATACCCCGGAATAGAGTTCACCGAAAGCAGGGATCAAACCGACATTCTCAATTATTCGATACGAACGTTGAAGCAGAATTTCATGCTCAGTCTCGCGCTGATGTTCATTATCGCTTTCATTTTCATGGGCGACGTGAAGACCCCTTTGGTGACTGCCATCAGCATGAGCGTAGCGCTCATAATCAGTTTTCTTGCGTTTTTCGTATTTAAGATATCGCTCAACATACTCAGCCTGTCCGGCCTGATACTTGTCGTGGGAATGATGATCGACAATATCCTTATCACCTCCGAAAACATCATGCGCCACCAACTGTCGGGCGAAGGATTGACACGGAGTTGCGCAAAAGGCACAGCAGAGATGATAACACCTATGTTGAGTTCAACCCTGACCACCATTATTGTCTTTGTCCCTCTTATTTTCATCAGCGATTTGGCGGGCGCACTCTTTTTCGACCAGTCGTTGGCTATCAGCATAGGTTTGATTGTTTCTTATTTAGTGTCATTATTCCTCCTGCCGATATTGTTCATGCTATTCGGCAGATTGGACAAAAAATTGAATCGTTTTCATCATCATCGCAGATTCAGCGAGCGGCTCAGTCTCGGAATGTCGCGCATCTATGACCGTACCATGAATCGGGCCGCTGCCGGTCGAAAAGTGATATTTGCAGGCGTGATTCTTTCGCTGCCATTGTGCTATCTGGCTTACCTACTGTTGCCCAAATCGCAGATGCCCGATACCGACAACCGCGAGGTGATGATGAAGGTGACATGGGACGCGGGGCTGCCCTTGTCGGAGAACGAAGCTCGAACCAGCGAGCTAATTGACCGTATAGCTCCGATGGCAGACGAAATATCCGCATCTGTGGGCACACAAGGCTATATGATGGAGGCAAAAAACAAGTTGTCGGTCAATCAGTCCGAACTATATATCAAGGCGGCGACACCGCAACAGTTGGACAGTTGTGTAAAATCCATCAACAAATATCTGGCAGCCCATTATCCCGATGCCGTCACCGAGATATCGGCCACCGACAATCTGTTTGACCGTCTGTTCACTTCCGACAAGCCACCGGTGGTAGTCAAGGTGTACTCCGACAACCGCGATGCGTCAGGTTTCTTGAATGACATCAGTAAGATAAGGTCCGACATACAAGCCAAATGCAATATCGCGACCGAACATCCCGTCACCCGAAAGGAGATGACAATAACCCTTGACCGAGAGGCGATGGATGCCAATAATGTAAATTATGAGGACATAGAGAACGAAATATCTTCGGCCTTCAAGGAGATACCGGTGTCCGGCCTCAGTGCCACATCTTATATACCCGTGGTCATAAAGGACGAGTCCACAGACTGGGCGTCGTACATGGCTCATGCCACAGTCATGCCGCAGAATGCAAATGGGCCGGTGGCGTTGTCGTATCTGCTGCGATATAATTACAACAACGGTCTTGCCGATTTGCAGGCAGACAACAAAGGCGTGATGTATCCTATCGCGGTTTACCCCTCGGGAGATGCGCAGAAGACGGCAGACCGGATACAGAAAGATGTGCTCAACCACCATCACGACATAAGAACCGCTATTGGCGGAAGTGTCATTGAAGAGGCCGGGATGTTTGCCACTTTGGTATGGATTTTCGTTTTGTCGATGGTACTGATGTATTTCATCCTTTGCGTGCAATTCGAGAGTTTTGTCCAACCGTTGGTAGTATTGGCAGAGATACCGGTGGATGTGTGTTTCGCCCTGTTCAGCCTTCTGATTTTCGGCTACTCGTTCAACATCATGTCGGGTATCGGCATTATCGCTTCGTGCGGTATCGTGGTGAATGATAGTATTCTGAAGATTGACGCCATCAACAAGCTCATTGCCAAAGGCATGCCCGTGCAGGAAGCTATCCACACGGCGGGAAAGCTAAGGATACGTCCCATCGTCATGACATCGTTGACTACCATCATTGCCATGATTCCATTCTTCTTCACCGAAGACCTCGGCTCCGAACTGCAACAGCCGCTGGCACTGGGCATGATAGCCACGTTGGCGATTGGCACTGTGGTCAGCCTGTTCGTGATACCGTTGCTCTTCGAGTATCTCATCCTCAAACGCAGAAAAACGTCAAGGACGCGGATGCGTGTCAATCAATAGTACAACGCAAATGAAAAAGGAATCTTTCAGCATATCGTCTTTTTCGGTAGTTACATCTTTTATATGTATCATGCTTGTAGGTTTGGCAGTGATTCCATTTCTGCCTTACAGGAGCCATGCGTCCGTAGATATGCCGGAGATTACCGTGAGTTTCAATACAAGAAACCATCTGTCACCACGTATTGTCGAAAACGAGGTGACAAACATACTCGAACAGGCGCTCAGCAGAACGGAGAACGTGGTGAGCGTGATCTCCAAATCAGGCAGCGACAATGGCAATATAACGTTGCGTATGGCCAAAGGCACGGATATGGAGAAGGCAAAGTTTGCAGTAACCACAAACATACACAAGATATGGGACATGATTTCGGCGATGGCTTACTATCCCGAGGTCAACGTGACAAATGCGATAAACAATAAAGCGGCCTTCATGGAGTATTCCGTCAGCGCCACACAACCGACAGACAGGATTATCAAATTCGTAGAGCGCGACATCATACCGCAACTGTCGCTGGTCAAGGGCGTGAAGGAGTTGAACTACAACCATGAGCGTGACAAGCAGTATCTGCTGAAATACGACAGCCGGCTTCTTGAAGATTTGCAGGTGGACGCAGGTCGGATTACATCCTTGATAAACAAGTTCGGTTCCGGGTCGTCGTTGGGCATGATACCCTACCGCACAGACGACGGACATATCCGCACCATCCGACTGACGTTGGAGTCCTCACTTACGGTCGATGATGTGATGCGACTTAATGTGAAAGCGCGTAACGGACGTAAGATACCGCTCTCGTCGTTGGTAACGATTGTTCCCGAGGAAAACCTGTACAGCAATACTCGCATCAACGGACAGAATACTGTCTTCATATCGATTTCCGCAAAAGACGATGCCAACGAGATGACCGTGAGCAAGGAGGTGAAAAAGGTGTTTGACGAAATCTCCACTCACGTACCGCAAGGATATTCCATAATATTGCAGAACGATGACTCGGAGGATGTGGCATCCGAGTTGCAGAACATCGCTGTGCGTTCAGCCATCACCATCCTCATACTTATTGTCTTTATCTTCATTTCCTCGCGTGACATCAAGGTCTCCATCGTCACCATCCTGAGCATGACGGCCTCTCTGCTAATATCGGTCATAGGCTATTTTCTGTTTAAGGTCGAAATGAACATGTATGCCCTGGCCGGAATCACTATCTCGTTGAGCCTTATAATCGACAATTCCATTGTAATGTCCAACCAGATTTTCTATGAACGCAACAGAAACGTGTTTCAGCCGATGTTCGCCGCCACACTTACCACAATAGGAGCACTGTCGATAGTCTTTTTCCTGAGCGAAGTGCAAAAGGCCATGCTGACGGATTTTGCACTTGTAATCATCATCAATCTTTCGGCATCGCTTTTCACAGCCACATTCTTTGTGCCGGCATTAATGGATAAGATGGGAGTGACATCACGACGGCAGGCCGGAAGATCTTTCGTGTATATGAAAGCCGTCAACCGTCTCAACAGATATTACGGGTCGGCCATCTGCCTCCTGAGCCGTCACCGCATCCTTGTCATGGCGATACTCATTCTCTCGTTCGGCATTCCTGTATATCTGTTGCCGGTGAAACTGAATGGAGAAGGAAAGACCGTAGATTTATACAACGATATTTTTGGCAGCGATTTTTATAATGACAAACTGAGATCAACGGTTAACAATGTTTTGGGCGGGTCGATTTACAGACTTTACAAAACAATGCCGAAACTGAAGGACAAAAATACCGATGCCGACGACAGGCCCTCCATCAGCATCGGAGTGTCGATTCCTCCCGGCGGTAAGCCGGAAATGCTCAATGTGCCGCTACGGCGGATGGAAAGCCTTTTGAGCATATTGCCGGGTATAAAAAAATACGTGACAGATATCAATGGCAAGGAGAGTGCATCAATCAGTATATATTTTCACAAAGATGCGATAGCCGACGGAATGCCCATGAGCGCAAGAAACAAGATTGTAGACAGGGCTTTGTCTATAAGCGGCGTATCGTGGAGCGTGAGCGGACCGGGCGATGCGCAGTTCGCGAACACTGCGAGAAAAGCAGCCGGACAATATCACATAAAAATCAAAGGCTACAATTATGACGAACTGAACCGTTATGCCAATCTCATCCGCGACTCGCTGGAAATGGAGAAGAGGGTCAGAGACATCACCGTGGCGTCTTACTCTCTTGGTTACATGCCGGATTACTCGGAGTTCGACCTGAATATTTCTTCCGAGGCGATGAACAGATATGGACTTACACTCTCGGATATCAACAATGCCATTTCCTCCGTATTCGGCGGAGGCAATGTCATGAGAGTAGATGATGCTCAGGCAAACAGCCTCCTGTTGCGGAGCGAACAGTCGTCGGACTATGACCAATGGAACTTCATGAACCGGCCGATAAAAATACGTGGCATGGAGGTGAAGTTATCAGATATCGCAACCATCCGCAAACATGTGGTGCCGATGGACATTTACAAGAGCAACCAGGAATATGAACTGTATGTCCAATACAATTACAAAGGCTCGATGTCTGCGGCTTACAAAATGAGAGACAGGAAAGTCGAGAACATATCAAAAATATTGCCCATGGGCTTCAGTATTGAGGAAGATGTGTATCATGACGGCAATGACTTCAGGCTGTCGCCCTGGCTCATTCTTATCATTATTGCCATCATGTTTGTCACGACAAGCGTATTGCTCAACTCTCTGAAACAACCGTTCGCCATCATCGTGGTCATCCCTGTATCGTTTATCGGTATGTTTCTCGCTTTCAGCACATTGGATATCAGTTTCGGTGTGGGTGGAATGGCCGCGTTGGTTTTGCTATGCGGCCAAACCATAAATGCGAGCATATATATGACTTACGAATACAATGTCGTAAAAGGCCGGCACGGGTCTTTGTCGTCCGCAAGAGCCTTTGTCAAGTCATGCAATAAGAAGATTGTCCCTATTTTGCTGACTGTACTGTCAACGATTTTGGGCTTTGTTCCATTTCTCACAGATGACATCGGCAGCAATGACTTTTGGTATTCACTTTCCGTGGGTACCATCGCCGGACTGTTGGCCTCGCTCATAGGTGTGTTAGTCTTCCTTCCGACATTTCTTGTGCGCAAACAGAAAAAGTTACCACCCCGTGACGGCGTTCCATCTGCATTCATTCCATACGTCAAACATTACCTAACTAAAATAAAACATCCACTATGAGAACATTCAAGATAAATAAAATCATCTGTCTTCTGGCTATTTCCTTTTGCAGTGTCAATGCCGGAGCACAACGGGTCATCACTATCAACGATGCGATAAAGATCGGACAGAAAAATTCGCTCGACGCGATGATAGCACGTCTCAATTTCATGAGCCAGTATTGGAGTTTCAGGTCGTTCAAGGCCCAACTGCTACCATCGGTCAATCTGTCAGGCGACTTGTTTGAGTTCAACAGAAGTATGGTCGAGGCCCGCAATTACGAGACGGGTGAAGTGTCGCTCGTGAAAAACAACACGATGAGCAACAATATGTCGCTCTCGGTAAATCAGGAAATAGTGCCTCTTGGCGGACGGGTCTCGGTGGAGTCGTATCTGTATCGGCTCGACCAATACAGCTACGACAAGAAAATATATAATTCACAACCTTTCAGAATTTCATACACACAACCTCTCAGGGCTTTCAACTCTCTGCGTTGGAGCCAGAAGACCGAACCTTTGAAATACGAAAAGGCAAAGCGCATTTATCTGGAAAACATGGAGGACGTGACGGTAAATGCCGTAAACCTATATTTCTCAGTGTTGTCCGCACAGTCGTCCTATCAGCAGAGTGTCAACACATTGCAGGACCGACAGCAACTATACAAGATGTCCGAGCAACGTTTCGAGATAGGTTCGATCACCAAAAACGATCTCTTACAACTCAAACTGTCGCTGCTCAACGCCGAGGTCGAAAAGAATAATATGGAAATAGAATTGAAGAACCAGCGTTTCCGTCTGTTCTCTTATCTTCGCATAAGCGACTACAACGACATACGGCTCATTGCTCCAGACAATATTCCCGCCATCACGGTAAATGCCGAAGAGGTAGTGAGCAAGGCCTTGAAAAATTCGCAGCATGTGTTGTCTCAACAGCTCAACATACTTGATGCGGAGAGAAATCTCAAAGAGGCTAAGGCCAACAAAGGTCTTCAGATGAGTATTCATGGAGCGGTAGGATTCAGCCGCACCACCAACCATTTTGCCGATGCTTACCGCAATCTGGAGAACAGCGAGATTGTGGGACTCACCTTCTCGCTTCCCATCTTTGATTGGGGTGTGAGCAAAGGACGTGTGCGTATGGCCAAATCCGACCTCGAAGCCGTGCGGACACAGATGGGACAAGCCCGCGAGAAATATATCGAGGACTTGCAGACCATGTCCATGAAATTCAATATGCAAGCCACACAATGCAATCAGTCACGACTTGCCCAGGATATAGCAGAGGAACGCTACGGCATAACCAAAAATCGATTTGAGACAGGCAGCATCTCCGTGACAGACCTCAATACGGCTCAGCAGGAACTCGAAAGCGCCCGCAATCAATACATCAACCAGTTGCAATCGTTCTGGGTGAACTATTACACCCTGCGACGTTACACGCTTTACGACTGGATCAATCATACCGATCTGACCGCCGACTACGACGAGTTGATTGATGGCGAGAAATAAATGATACCGGTCGATATTTGTACAGAGCTCTTTTAGAGTCCCTACAAGGCCACTGTACGAACTCTACAAAGGCCATGTAAAACCCCACAAAGGCTCTTTAGAAAACCCAAATGTAAGTGCATGATAATCAGAAACAATCATTTGCCCGAAACAATGAAGAAAAAGAAACATATCACGAAATGGTTGCTCGGCCTCTCCTTGTCATATATATTAGGGAGTACATTTGTCGTGACCTTCGGATGGGTGCCCACCGACAGCATGGAGAATACCATCAAGGCCAAAAGCCTTATAGCAATAGACGAGATGAGCTATGGAGCATTGCTGCCGAGACGTGTTTCGGAGATAGCGTTTATAAAAAACGTGTTTTACTTATTGCCGATAAATCTGCTGGAATACGATCTGTGCCACAGTTGGGGACGCATCCGTATGCCGGGACTGAGAAAGCCCCGAAGAGGAGACATCATAGTATTTGAGAGTCCTGAAGACACGCGTCTAATTTTGTGCAAGCGCGTGATCGCCGTGTCGGGAGACACGCTCGACATAAGGGGTGGAAAATGTTTTGTCAACGGAGTGGAGCAGACATTCACATCATCTGTAATTCCGACGAGCGAGAGAGACACCGTATTAAAAGCCCACTTCCCATACGCCACCCGATGGGACAAGCACAACTATGGCCCGATTATCATCCCGACAGACCAAGATAATCCCTTATATTTCGTCATGGGTGACAACCGCGCATCCTCACGCGACAGCCGTGCATGGGGATACGTGGATTTCAAAAAAATAAGAGGGCGGATAATCGGCAGTATAGGTTTGAGACGAATATTCTGACAAGACGATATCGAAGACGGATTCCTATGAATCCCGGAGGACGATTTCTATCATCGAGCTCACGTTAATTTTGTATAAAATAGGATATCACGCAACGGAATATTCAAACATGTTTGATACCTTTGTATTTTCCTTTGAGCAAGCGTTTTGCATATATATTACGTAATATGAAATATAAAATATCATTTTTTGTCTTTTTGATGATATGTATTGTCAGCACCAACATCATGGCGCAGGACATGCCGACCATCAACCCCACAGCCACATTCATCACCCCCGACGGCGAGGAGACGGGCACGAGCTACTCCGGTTCGGCACCTCTCACCGTGCGTTTTGAGGCCTGTGCCGAGAACACAGGGTCGTGGACGGCACACTACGAATGGAGGTTCTTGCTCGAGGGTGAGGAAGACCCATACCTGATAAGATACGAGCAGGACACGGAGTACACCTTCACCAAAGCAGGAGCACACCGAGTGATGCTGTACGCCACGTTCACACGCGGCAACGAAACAATAGAATACACCGATGAGTATTGGGCCGAGATGACGCCGATAATAATCTCGATTTCGGAGAGCAAACTGGAGATGCCCAACGCATTCACACCCAACGGCGATGGCATCAACGACATATACAAGGCAAAGGACGGATACCAGAGCCTCATTGAGTTTCACGCCTACATCTTCAACCGATGGGGACAGAAACTGTACGAATGGACCGACCCGGCCGAGGGATGGGACGGCAAGTACAAAGGCAAGGACGTGAAGACCGGCGTGTATTTCGTGCTGGTCAAGGCGAAGGGTGCCGATGGACGCAAATTCAATATCAAGAAAGACGTCAATCTCTTGCGCGACTACGACGAGGACTACACATCGTCGGGAGGAGGACTATAAAAATCAGACAGTAAGGAGAAAGCCATTCAGACAATTCGATAGGTATCTTATGGAAAACGAGAAAATCAACGTGTGGGGAGCACGTGTGCACAACCTTAAAAACATTGATGTGGAAATACCCCGCGACAGTCTCACCGTGATCACCGGACTGAGCGGTTCGGGCAAGTCGTCGCTCGCGTTCGACACAATATATGCCGAGGGACAGCGACGATACATCGAGACGTTCTCGGCTTATGCGCGCAACTTTCTCGGAGGCATGGAGCGTCCCGATGTGGACAAGATTACCGGTCTGAGCCCGGTGATCAGCATCGAACAGAAGACCACCAACAAGAATCCGCGCTCCACCGTGGGCACAACGACAGAGATATACGATTACCTCCGACTGCTGTATGCCCGTAGTGGAACGGCGTACAGTTATGCCACTGGCGAAGAGATGGTGAAATACACCGAGGAGAAAATCATCGACATGGTGAAAGAGACCTATGCGGGCAAACGCATCTATGTCCTCGCACCCGTGGTGAGACAACGCAAAGGACACTACCGCGAGCTGTTTGAGAGCCTGAGGAAGAAGAGCTATCTGTACGTGCGGGTGGACGGAGAGATAAAGGAAATCACCCGGGGCATGAAAACGGACAGATACAAGAACCACAACATCGAGATCGTGATAGACAAGCTCCAGATGTGCGACGACATGGAGGAACGTATGAGAAAAAGCATATCGACAGCCATGAAAGAGGGCGACGGACTGATCATGATACTCGACAAGGACACCAATCAGGCCAAACATTACTCCAAACGACTGATGTGCCCCACGACAGGCATATCCTACAAAGACCCCGCTCCCAACATATTCTCATTCAATTCGCCGGAAGGTGCTTGCCAGCGCTGCAAGGGTCTGGGATATGTCAACGAGATAGATTTGAACAAAATCATTCCCGACACGTCTGTCAACATCAAGGACGGGGGCATAGTGCCACTGGGCAAATACAAAAACCAGATGATATTCTGGCAGATCGACGCCTTGTTGAAAAAATATGAATGCGACCTCAAAACGCCGATAAAGGATATTCCCGAGGACTGCATAAACGAAATATTGTATGGCTCGCTCGAAAACATACGCATAGACAAAGAGGTGGTACACACATCGAGTGACTATTTCGTGATGTTTGACGGCGTCATTAAGTATCTGCGCACGGTGATGGAAAACGATGACTCGGCAAGCGGACAGAAATGGGCCGACCAGTTTCTCGCCACATGCCAATGTCCCGAATGCAAGGGACAGCGACTGAACAAGGAGGCACTGTCGTACAAGATATGGGACAGCAACATAGCACAACTGGCCGACATGGACATCAGCCAACTGAGACAATGGCTGGACGAGGCCGAAGGGCATCTGAACGACAAACAACGCGTCATAGCCACCGAGATAATAAAGGAAATCAAGACGCGTCTCGACTTTCTGCTCGAAGTGGGGCTCGACTATCTCTCGCTCAACCGAAGATCGGCAAGCCTGTCGGGCGGCGAGAGCCAGCGCATCAGACTGGCAACGCAGATAGGCTCACAACTGGTGAACGTCCTCTACATCCTTGACGAGCCGAGCATCGGACTGCATCAGCGTGACAACGAGCGACTGATAAAATCGCTCAAGGATCTGCGCGACCTGGGCAACACGGTCATCGTGGTGGAACACGACAAAGACATGATGCTCAATGCCGACTACATAGTGGACATCGGACCCAAAGCTGGACGCAAAGGTGGCGAAGTGGTGTTTCAAGGCACACCGGCAGAGATGCTCAAGCAAAAGACTCTGACCGCCGAATATCTCAGCGGCGACATGACAATAAAAATCCCTGCGCAAAGACGAGAAGGTAATGAAAAATACATACGCATACATGGCGCACGGGGCAACAATCTGAAGAATGTGGATGTGGAGTTTCCTCTGGGCAAGCTGATTGTGGTGACGGGCGTGAGCGGATCGGGCAAATCGACACTCATCAACGAGACGCTGCAACCGATACTCAATCATCATTTCTACCGCTCACTGAAGAAACCGCTGACCTACGAGAGCATCGAGGGCATAGAGAATATAGATAAGGTGGTGACAGTGGACCAATCGCCGTTGGGACGCACACCCCGCTCCAACCCCGCCACGTACACGGGTGTGTTCAGCGACATACGCTCACTGTTTGTCAATCTGCCCGAGGCGCAGATAAGGGGATACAAACCCGGACGATTCTCATTCAACGTGAAGGGCGGACGATGCGAGACATGCGGCGGCAACGGATACAAGACCATCGAGATGAATTTCCTACCGGACGTGATGGTACCGTGCGAGACATGCCATGGCAAACGTTACAACCGCGAGACTCTGGAGGTGAGATACAAGGGCAAGAGCATAGCCGACGTGCTGGACATGACAATAAACCAGGCAGTGGAATTTTTTGAGAACGTGCCCAACATTCTGCAAAAGATAAAGACGATACAGGATGTGGGTCTGGGATACATCAAGCTGGGACAACCGTCCACCACACTGTCGGGCGGCGAGAGCCAACGTGTGAAACTGGCCACCGAACTGAGCAAGCGCGACACGGGCAAGACGCTTTATATCCTGGACGAACCGACAACAGGTCTGCATTTCGAGGACATAAGGATACTGATGGACGTAATACAGAGACTGGTGGACCGCGGCAACACGGTGATAATAATCGAGCACAACCTCGACGTGATAAAACTGGCCGATCATATCATCGACATGGGACCCGAGGGAGGACGTGGAGGTGGCACTGTACTGGCATGCGGCACTCCCGAAGAGGTGGCCGAATGTGAGAAAGGATACACAGCGAGATTCTTGAGAAAAGAGTTGGAAGAGGCTAAGGATAATTTAGCCCGAATCGGTCATTAGAGTTCATGGCTGTTTTGGAGATTATATAACCATCATTCATGCCCATTGTCGGTCTAATGACCGATTTGGGTTTATGATTCCCTTGTGGACAAGCCCCGTAGCAGCCGCAAGAAATCCATACAAAAAAAATGGTTCATACGGATTTTGGAGTGATGAACTGATTTTATGTCATCCGTATTCGGAGGGGATAATTAAGAATACGCAACTATCTCAGGGGGTAAATGTTAAAAAATCGTCTCATTTTTGCGATATTTCCGACCGAGGAGGTTGCTCGGCCGAAATGCGCCAAATTTCGGCACTTTGCATAAAATGGTTTATATCAGCACAATACGTGATTCACAATATCTCGAAGGCCTCAAAAAACATTGAAAAATCACGAAAATATCCCGAAAAAGTGCCCGACTTGGGTTCCGAAAGGGCCCCTTTTGCCTCCCGAAAGGGTTCCTTTTGCACCCCGAAAGGGCCCCTTTCGCAAATCAAGTGTACAAAAATCGTAAAATCGGACGTTTTTTCACGTTTTCTAAAGTCATTTTCCCCGTTTTTCGGCTTCGTGTCTCTCTAAAACGGAAGTAAATCCTACAAAAACGAAATGTTAAAAATTTGGATTTACAATCGCGCCTATAAGATGTCTCAAAAAGGTTTATCACTCCTAATTCCGGATGAATCATAAAAAAATCACAACATGGAATCATCTTTGCGACCGCAACAGATGATTCCATGAATTAATTACGGCAAAGGGAAGAATAAAATATCAAAAGAATGCGGTCTTACAAAAATAATTGCTTATCTTTGTCAGCGGTGATTTCAGCAATTATAGTTTGTGGGGCATCCAGAACCCCATCCCGGCAATCACCGGACCTACGACGAAGAATTATTTTTTCAAGAGAGTATTAACATTTAATAATTCATCGTCATCTTCATGACAGAGCATTTTTTAAAGATATGAAAAGAAAAATACTATTGCTATGTGCCATTATGATAGGATTATCATCGGCAAGCAACGCACAACAGGTTGTCACCTATACGACTACGGCCGACGGGGGACAGCGGATGGAGAAAAAGGTATACACCACGACCAAGTCGGAGAGCGGCAACATCATCACTTTGTTTCCCGGCAGAAGGAATCAAAGCATCGACGGGTTCGGCTTTGCCATGACCTACTCCACTTGTTACAACCTGATGAACAGGATGTCGAAAAGCCATCGACAGGCGCTGTTGAAAAAGACATTCTCCAAAACCATCGGCTACGGCGCGAGCTATGTGCGCATAAGCATCGGTTGCTGCGATTTCTCGAGCAGGCAATATACTCTGTGCGACGAGAAAGGACCGAACAACAACTTGTTGGAGAAATTCTCACTCCAAAGCGATGAGCGGGACTACGTGATACCCGTGCTCAAAGAGATTGTCGCCATCAATCCGCAAGTGAAAATCATAGCCACGCCCTGGACATCGCCCAAATGGATGAAGGTGAACGACATCAACAGTAAGTCGGCTCATGACAGCTGGACCGACGGACATCTCAACCCGGACTATTATGGTGTGTACGCCGAATACTTTGTGAAATTCATCAACGCCATGAAGGCCAACGGTCTGCACATCCACGCCGTGACGCCGCAGAACGAACCGCTGAACAGATACAACTGCGCATCGCTCTACATGCCGTGGCAGGAGGAGGCGAATTTCGTGAGACAACTGGCCTCAACATTCAAACGTAACAATATTTCGGCAAAGATATATCTTTTTGACCACAATTTCAATTACGACAACATCGGCGACCAAAACGACTATCCCATCAAGATTTACAACGCGTTAGGATCGGATTTCGAGGGGTCGGAGCTGGTTGCAGGATCGGCTTATCATAACTATGGCGGCGACTCGGGCGAACTGAGCGATATCCACAACCAGCGAAACGACAAGGAGGTGATATTCACCGAAACCACCATCGGCGACTGGAACGAAGGATCTAACCTCGGCAAACGACTGGTGGACGACATGAAATACGTGGTGCTGGGCTCTGTCAACAAATGGTGCAGAGCGGTGATAGTATGGAATTTCATGCTCGACAAAGACCGTGGCCCGCATCTCGGCGCCCTTGGCGGATGCAACAATGCCTTCGGGGCAATCGACGTGAATGATGACGGAACTTTAAGATATAATTCTCATTATTATGACATCTGTCATATCAGCAGTGTGGTCAGGCCCGGTGCTTACCGCATCGACACCGAAGGATGGTGGGCGGAGAACATGGACTATGCGGCATTCCGCAATCAGGACGGCACTCTTGCCATATTGTTTGCAAGCGACAACAATGCACAACAAAATTTCTTTGTAACGGACGGTAACGAATACGCGAAGGTCACAGTGCCTCCCCACAGTGTGGTGTCGGTAGCTTTCGGCAATCTGAAAGAGACTGCAGCGCAGATAGAATACGAGAAGGATTATGACCTGATACAAAACAAAATTTACACCATTTCGACCGAACTGAAATGTCACGACAGGGTGGATCCCGATTTCTTCGGTCATTCGGAAGGCAGCAGCCGTTACCGTTTTCTCGCTGTGAGCGGCAGATACAAAATCACTGTGGACAAAGGTATGCTCACAGCCATAGCCTCCAACGCCGGTGTATACGCAAGCGGAGCACCCAGGACGTTCAACAGAAGCGGCATGTGGGAGTCTTGGGGATGGCCGTTGCCCACCAATCTGGCGCAAGTGGAAAAGGGTGTTTATCGCATGACACTGACCACAGGGGATAATCTAAATGCCAAAGAACTGAATTTCAAGTTTTTCAATAGCGGCACATGGGGCGAATTTGATGCCGACAGGATAACGCTCAAGGGACTGGCTGCAAGCAAACTGGATTTTGAGGTGCAGAACGGCAAACGGACGGGCAACCTCTTCTACAAATCAGGGGCATCGCTCGAGGCAAACACCACGTATATATTCACCGTCACACCTAACACGACGAACAACTCATACACATTGGACATACAAAAACAAACGGATATGACAAACGGCATCGACATCTACAAAAACGATACGGATGACAAGCCTCAACCTATCTACGACATCACCGGCCGAATGGTGGGATACTCGATGAGTACGCTCCCGGCAGGCATATATATAAAAGGTGGAAGGAAGTATGTTGTGAGATAAGCAATATTTGATTGTTTAAAAAATTTGAGGGTGTGTCAATTTTAAACTGGCACACCCTCGCAATGAATTATGAAATGATTTCACATTGTCTACCTAATTACCTGTTTTGGTAAATTTCGCCATAACAAATTGAGGCACTTTCCACATCATTTTTTCAATCTTGGTGATAATGGGATTGAATCCATGAGAGTGGTACATACGGATGTCCTCATGCCACATCTGGCGGCGACGTTTGCTGTCCGTGGACAGTCCGCCCATGCGCATCCGGACAATATATTGGTTGAGATAGGTCACGGTGATGTCGCCACCCAACAGATAGCGGAAAAGGAAATCGGAGTCGGCGGCTATCTTGTATGTCTCGTTGTACATACCACGCCGCTCTATAACCGACTTTTTTATGTAACAAGTGGGATGCAACGGAAGCCAACCATGTCGTACCTTCCATATACGATAAGTGCCGCCAATCCATTTTCTCACCACCTTATCCGTGTCTGCTGAATTCACGAAGATACCGTCACCATAGAGAAAATCGGCTCCGGTCTCCATCATGCGCTCCGCGATACGAGCCACCACATGACGGTCATAGAGATAATCATCCGAGTGCAACAATCCTATCACATCACCCGTGGCAGCGCGTATGCCCTTGTTGATGGCCTCGTACATCCCATGATCGGGCTCGGAGATGAATGTCACGTCTGCTTCGTGTCCGGCAATGGCTTTGCGTATGGCATCGACACTGCCATCGGTCGAGGCTCCGTCAACGATGATATACTCGATGTCGGGATAGTCTTGACAAAGCACACTCTCTATTGCCCCGCCAATCGTAGCCACACGATTGAAACAGGTTGTTATGATTGAAATTTTCATATATTGTGTCTGTTGTTTATCGTTTGCGGTTGTGGCGTTTACGCCAGAAATAATAATAAATTCGGAAGAACGGTTCGCTGACTGTCTCCGAAGGATATGCCATGAACATATCGCAGTTGCGCCGGAATTTGAGCAATTGTCGCGAGAGCATGGTCCTGCCGTAGAGCCATGATTTGCCATTGTATTTACCGAAATTGCCTCCGGACATTATCTCATGCAACAATCGTTCGCCCCGCCATCTATCGATGTCGGTTATGAGAAAACTGTTGTCAAGTCCGAGTACATCGTGCATGATATACATCACGGCTCTTGAGAACTTATCGAGCCGCAATGCTTTCAAAGTTGTCAGCACATAGGGGCGTCTCTCCGCCTCAAGATTTCGCAACACATAATAGTAATCGATAAGTTGGCGCAAGCCTATGCCCTGCTCCATATAATGTCGGAAGATATGCGCCAACTGATAGACGGCATTGAAATAATGAGGAGGAACGGGTATGCGACCCATACCGTCGGGCAAGGATACGAGATTGCGGCAACACACTGATTTCTCGATATCGAAAAACCGTTGCATCCGGTGATTGGTTATCGGGTCGGTCATATACGACGGCAGGAAATGCGCCTCAACCAACACATCATTGAATATGGGATAATCAATGTGCTGATAGCCTACGATGACATCGGGAAAAGAGCGCCGGATATAGCTGACGACGGACGGTCTGTCGGCATCTATCCAGACATCAATGTCTCCCGGCACACGACAATAAGGGTCGGGATACATCGCGGCATTGCCCTGACCTTTGAGTATGCAGCATCTAAACCCATCGGCAGCTAATCGAGATATCAATTCGATGGACCTCGCGTACAGTAACGCATTGTTCTTCCGTATGGCCATATATGTCCCAATCCACCGCATGAGCATATCCTTTGGGGGCTTACGGTTGTCGGGCAACCGATTGATGGCAATTGCAATAACGCCGGCAACGGCCTGTTTCGTTGCCATCTCATACACAGTCTGCCACTCGTCGGCTGTCAGGCCTGCGGGAATAGAGACGTCTGTGGAGTCATCCAAAGCCAATCTCAGAAGACCGAAGAAACACATTTCTACACGATTTCCTGCAATGCGGGAACCGTGGTCCGGTGTTGTCACATTGTACATCAAAAGAAATTTTCAGTGATAGAAGATTATTAAGGATTGAGCATTTACCTTAATTTCCGCTCTCTTACCTTCACAGCCGGATTACCCTGGTATATACCGTCGTGCTCCATATCCCGGGTGGCGGTACTCCCCACTGTGAGAATGGCATTGCGGCCGACATTCACCCCGGGACAAACAGTAGTGCGGGCCCCTATCCAGGCCCCATCCTCAACTACTATCGGAGCATTACGATATGGCATGGATGAGATGGTGTAATCATGATTGCCTGTGAGCAGCATCGCACCCTGCGAGATGCACACATTGCTGCCGATGGTCACATTGTCGAGATTGTCTATCCAGCACTGTTCGCCCAGCCAGACATCATCACCGACCGTCAGTTTCCACGGATATTTTATCGTGACATTGTTTTTGATTATCAGTCCCCGGCCTATCCGCGCCCCGAAAGCGCGGAGCAGTGCCGTCTTGACGCCCATAAAAGGATTCCACGAAGCACGTACAATAAGGGCATTGATAAAATACCAAAGAATGATTTTCCATCGACCGGCCCCTTTGTCGAACGCAGAACCGTCAAAGGTATTGAGATTCACATTGCTCATAATAATGTGTTTTTGCATGAAACCAGCCTCTCATACATTCCTATCATTCTCCGGGCCACGGACGTGTCTGAGTAGCTTGCCTCTATAAGTTTCCGACCATTGCGCCCCATCCGTTCCAAATCGTCCTCGCTGAGTTGCACAAACTCGCGCAAGGCATCAAATGTTGGCTGCGTTCCCACTTCGGTCTGCCAACCGCAACCGTGCTCGGGAATATCTGTCCACGGTGTACCCGAGGTCGTGATCACCGGCGTACCCGAGGCGAGGGCCTCACCCACAACGATTCCGAAATTCTCGCTATGCGTGGGAAGTACAAAGAGATCGGCCTCGCGATACAACTGCCATTTACGCTCACCATACACTCCACCGAGAAACTCCACCCTGTCGGCAATACCCAGACGGGCAGCCATCGTTTTCAACTCTTCGATATATGCCTTTTCGCCTTCACCGGCAATGAGCAGCGTGAGAGGACGTGATGTCGTCGTAAGATTTTCATGCGTACGACACAACTCAGCGAAAGCCTCCAAAAGGAAATTTATACCTTTCTTGATATGTATGCGCGAGAGAAACAAAATTTTCCCTGTGCGGCACCACAACCGTTTCATCTTGATAGCGCTCACCTCGATACCATTGGGGATGACATTTATCCTGTCGTTCCATCCAAGATGCAGCAGATTCGCCTGCTCGCTATCAGCAGTGGCATGGATAAGATCGGCGTTTCTCACAGCCGCTTTCTGGTAGAGCAAGAGCGCCGGCAGCTTCCTTGTGAGGTAATGTCTTTTCAGTATCCACGGTTCCAACATGCCATGCGGCGTGAACACCACACGGAATCCCATCTGTTGTGCCCATCGCTGCGCCAAGGCACAAGCCGGATACCAACAGCAGTTCACGTGCACCACATCCGGCCTCACCTCTGCAAGCAGTTGCATCCACGCCCTTCTCATGCCTTTCAGCACCGACGGCAGATAATGTATCCTGCAGTTTGATATACGGAGTTCATTGTCCGACGCCATCGTCGCGACATGCAGTTCGCAAAGCTCTCCCAAGGGTTTCGCCAACAACTGCATATAAGCACCGATGCCTCCGGATGTACGGTCGATGCTGGGGATATAATGAAATATGCGCATAAGAAAAGAACAACTTTAAGGATTTCTTAAAGAAAAAAATAATTTAACGTGAGTACGACGAATTCAGAAAAAGCGAGCTATGAATGTACGTTGTACATTGATACACGGCTTTTCAGGGAAAAAGCAACAAGTGGCAACATCCCCAAGAATATTAATGATAAAATTGTTAAAAAACGCCCGTATATGGGTAGTGTTTCACTGAGTGTGTCTGAGGCGAGTTCACTCAAGCCTGTAGACCTCA
>CAJKQX010000008.1 GCA_905202125.1 uncultured Prevotella sp. | reverse complement strand
TGAGTAAACTGACAAAAAATCAAAAATCAGTAGCTGATAAGGTTGAAGCAGGGAAAGCATACTCTTTGAATGAAGCTTCAAAGTTAGTTAAGGAAATAACCACTACAAAATTTGACGCTTCTGTTGATATTGATGTGCGCTTGGGCGTGGACCCGCGTAAGGCTAACCAGATGGTTCGTGGCGTCGTATCGCTGCCCAACGGTACTGGTAAGGTCACTCGCGTTCTCTGCCTGTGTACTCCCGATGCCGAAGCTGCTGCAAAAGAGGCCGGTGCTGATTACGTAGGTCTCGATGAATATATCGAGAAAATCAAAGGTGGTTGGACTGATGTCGATGTTATTATTACAATGCCGTCTTGCATGGGTAAGATCGGTCCTCTCGGACGTGTACTCGGACCGCGCGGACTTATGCCGAACCCGAAGAGCGGTACTGTGACAATGGATGTTGCTAAAGCTGTGACCGAGGTTAAGCAAGGTAAGATAGATTTCAAGGTGGACAAAGCCGGAATTATCCATACTTCGATAGGTAAGGTTAACTTTACACCCGAACAGATATTCCAGAACGCCAAAGAGTTTATCGCTACCGTCATCAAGCTCAAACCCGCCGCTGCGAAAGGTACATATATTAAGAGTATCTTTATTTCAAGCACTATGAGTAAGGGTATCAAGGTTGATCCGAAATCTGTTGAGTAACTCTAAAAGTTTTGTAAAATGAAGAAAGAAGTAAAAGATACTATAATCGTAGAACTTGGCCAGAAACTGAAGGAATATCCTCATTTCTATCTGGTTGATGTTGCCGGCTTGAATGCCGAGGCTACAAGCTCTCTGCGCCGCAAGTGTTTTAAGAGTGAAATCAAGATGGTCGTAGTGAAGAATACCCTTCTTCACAAGGCTTTTGAGGCTTCGGACGTAGATTTTGAACCTTTATACGGCTCTTTGAAAGGTACAACAGCTGTGATGTTCACACATACAGCCAATGTTCCCGCTAAACTCTTGAAGGAATTCAAGAAAGAAGAAACTCCGTCTCTCAAAGCTGCTTATGCTGAAGAGTGTCTCTATGTTGGGGCTGACAAACTCGATGAGCTGGCAGCACTCAAGAGCAAGAACGAAGTTATCGCAGATATCGTGGCATTGCTGCAATCACCCGCGAAGAACGTTGTTTCTGCTCTTCAATCAGGCGCCAACACAATACATGGTGTGCTCAAGACTTTGGGCGAGCGTCCTGAATAATTCATCAATCAAACATTAATATTAAAAACAATTAAAATTTATAATAAAATGGCAGATATAAAAGCTATTGC
Source organism: uncultured Prevotella sp. (assembly GCA_905202125.1). Taxonomy (GTDB): domain Bacteria; phylum Bacteroidota; class Bacteroidia; order Bacteroidales; family Bacteroidaceae; genus Prevotella. The sequence continues at coordinate 47,926 of CAJKQX010000008.1, read as the reverse complement.
TGAAGAATTGGTTAATCTTACAGTAAAAGAAGTAAATGAGTTGGCAACAGTCCTGAAGGACGAGTATGGTATCGAGCCTGCTGCTGCAGCTGTAGCTGTAGCTGCTGGTCCCGCAGCCGGTGGTGCTGCAGCAGCTGAGGAGAAGTCTTCTTTCGACGTAGTCCTCGCTGAGGTAGGTGGTGCTAAACTTCAGGTTGTAAAGGCAGTTAAAGAGGCTTGTGGTCTTGGTTTGAAAGAAGCTAAAGATCTCGTAGACGGCGCTCCTGCTACTATCAAGGAAGGTCTTTCTAAGGAAGAGGCTGAGAACTTGAAGAAGGCTATCGAAGAGGCCGGCGCAAAAGTTGAACTCAAGTAATATTGACAATAAGACAGTTGTGAGGTACGCATGTGCCTTACAATTGTTTTTATAAAACATGGTTAGAATCTTCCAAGTAGGCAGATTCTAACCTTTTGTGTCTTTTAAATATTTTGAATAATAACATTGTTTAATATCTTCTGATGGCTTCAAAAATTGTTGATAACAGAGTAAATTTTGCCAGCATCCACAATCCGATGCCTTATCCGGATTTCCTGGATGTGCAACTCAAGTCGTTCAAAGACTTCCTTCAGATGGACACTCCACCCGAAGAACGCAAGAATGATGGCCTGTACAAGGTCTTTTCCGAAAATTTCCCTATTACGGATACTCGTAATAATTTTGTTCTTGAGTTCCTCGATTATTATATCGACCCGCCGCGTTATTCCATCGATGAGTGTTTGGAACGCGGACTGACATATAGTGTACCGTTGAAGGCGAAAATGAAATTGTATTGCACCGACCCCGATCATGAGGATTTCGGTACATTCATTCAGGACGTATTCTTGGGCACAATTCCTTATATGACGGCTAACGGTACCTTTATTATCAATGGTGCCGAGCGCGTAGTCGTTTCACAGTTGCACCGTTCGCCGGGTGTGTTCTTCGGACAGGGTGTACATGCCAACGGTACAGTGCTCTATTCGGCTCGTATCATCCCGTTCAAAGGCTCATGGATAGAGTTTGCCACGGATATCAACAATGTGATGTATGCTTACATCGACCGTAAGAAGAAATTGCCTGTCACCACTCTTCTCCGTGCCATCGGATATGAGCAGGACAAGGATATCCTCAAGATATTCGACCTTGCCGAAGAGGTGAAAGTGAACAAAAAGAATATGAAGGCCGCTATCGGTCGCAAACTGGCCGCACGTGTGCTCAAGAGCTGGAACGAGGATTTTGTCGACGAAGATACTGGTGAGGTGGTTTCTATCGAACGTAATGAGGTGATCATCGAACGTGAGACCGAGCTGACCGAAGAGAATATCGTGCATATTCTCGAAAGTGGTGCTTCTTCAGTATTGCTTCACAAAGATGCCGAGGCTGCCAGCAAATATTCAATAATATTCAATACCCTTGCTAAAGACCCCAGCAACTCTGAGAAAGAAGCTGTATTGTATATCTACCGTCAATTGAGAAATGCTGACCCGGCAGATGATGCCAGCGCCCGTGAGGTGTTCCAAAACCTCTTCTTCTCTGATAAGAGATACGATTTGGGTGAGGTGGGCCGCTATAAGATAAACAAGAAGCTGGGTCTCAATACAGATTCCGAAATACGTGTGCTGACAAAAGATGACATCATCGAGATCATCAAATATCTGATTCAGCTCATCAACTCGAATGCCACTGTCGATGATATCGACCACTTGTCAAACCGTCGTGTACGCACCGTCGGCGAACAGTTGAGCAATCAATTCTCAATCGGCCTTGCCCGTATGAGCCGCACCATACGCGAGCGTATGAACGTCCGCGACAATGAGGTGTTCCAGCCTACCGACCTGATCAACGCCAAGACCATATCCAGCGTTATCAATTCATTCTTCGGTACCAATCCTCTGTCTCAGTTCATGGACCAGACAAACCCGTTGGCAGAGGTTACTCACAAACGTCGTCTGTCGGCCTTAGGTCCCGGCGGTCTGTCGCGTGAACGTGCCGGATTCGAGGTTCGTGACGTCCACTACACACATTACGGACGTCTATGTCCTATTGAGAGTCCTGAAGGTCCAAACATCGGACTTATCTCTTCTCTTTGCGTGTATGCGAAGATCAATGAACTCGGATTCATAGAGACTCCGTATCGTAAGGTGGACAACGAGGTGGTTGATCTCAAGAACGAAGATGTCGTATATCTCACCGCAGAGGAGGAACAGGAGCATATCATCGGTCAGGGAAATGCTCCATTGCGCGAAGACGGAACATTCATCCGTGACTACGTGAAATGCCGTCAGGATGCAGATTTCCCTGTTGTATCACCCGCCGAAGTCGACCTTATGGATGTGTCGCCACAGCAGATCGCTTCCGTTTCGGCCGGACTTATTCCGTTCCTCGAGCATGACGACGGTCACCGTGCGCTCATGGGATGTAACATGATGCGCCAGGCTGTGCCTCTGCTCCACAACGATGCCCCTATCGTTGGAACAGGTTTGGAGAAACAGGTGTGTGAGGATTCTCGTACGATGATCACAGCCGAGGGCGATGGCGTGATAGAATATGTCGATGCCACGACCATCCGCATCCTCTATGACCGCACTGAGGACGAAGAGTTCGTAAGTTTCGAACCCGCAACCAAAGAATATCGCATTCCCAAATTCCGCCGTACCAACCAAAACATGACCATCGACCTGCGTCCTATATGTAAGAAAGGACAGCGTGTGAAGGCCGGTGATATCCTCACCGAGGGCTATGCCACAGAGAATGGTGAGTTGGCTCTGGGACGCAATCTTCTTGTGGCTTACATGCCGTGGAAGGGTTACAACTATGAGGATGCCATCGTGCTGAGCGAACGTATGGTTCGTGACGACGTGTTGACATCGGTCCACGTGGACGAATATTCGCTTGATGTGCGTGAGACAAAGCGCGGTATGGAAGAGTTCACCAGCGATATCCCCAACGTCAGCGAAGAGGCTACAAAGGATCTCGACGACAATGGCGTGATACGTATCGGAGCCCGTGTGGAGCCCGGCGATATCCTCATCGGTAAGATATCACCTAAGGGTGAGAGCGATCCGTCGCCTGAGGAGAAATTGCTTCGCGCCATCTTTGGTGATAAGGCCGGTGATGTGAAAGACTCTTCATTGAAAGCCAATCCGTCGCTCAGCGGTGTGGTTATCGACAAGAAGATGTTCTCGCGCGCCGTCAAGACCCGCGAGTCGAAGAAACAAGACAAGATATTACTTGCCAAGATAGACGAAGAGTATGAGGCAAAGAACGAGGATCTGAAAGATATTCTCGTTGACAAACTGCTCATGCTCACCGAGGGGAAGAACTCTCAGGGTGTGAAAGATTATTCAGGTGCCGAGATTATCACAAAGGGCAGCAAGTTCACAGCCGCCGCTCTCAAGAATCTCGAATATGACGGCATTCAGTCAAACGACTGGACGGATGACGAGCACACCAACGGTCTTATCCGCAGGTTGATAATGAATTATATCCGCAAATACAAACTGCTCGATGCCGAGCTCAAACGTAAGAAATTTGCGATTACCATAGGCGATGAACTTCCTTCTGGCATACTCCAGATGGCCAAAGTGTATATCGCCAAGAAACGTAAGATCGGCGTAGGAGACAAGTTGGCCGGACGTCACGGAAACAAAGGTATCGTATCGCGTATCGTCCGTATGGAGGATATGCCGTTCCTTGAGGACGGCCGTCCTGTCGATTTGGTGCTCAACCCTCTGGGTGTGCCTTCACGTATGAACCTCGGTCAGATATTTGAGGCTATTCTTGGTGCTGCCGGTAAAAAACTCGGCGTCAAGTTTGCGACACCTATCTTTGATGGAGCCAAACTGGAAGACCTCTCGGAATGGACAGACAAAGCCGGACTGCCTCATCTCTGCTCGACACATCTTTACGATGGTGAGACAGGAGAGAGATTCGACCAGCCTGCCACTGTGGGTATCACATATTTCTTGAAATTAGGCCACATGGTAGAGGATAAGATGCATGCCCGTTCCATCGGTCCGTACTCACTCATCACTCAGCAACCGTTGGGTGGTAAGGCACAGTTCGGAGGTCAGCGTTTCGGAGAGATGGAGGTATGGGCTCTTGAGGCTTTCGGTGCCAGCCACGTGCTTCAGGAAATCCTCACCATCAAGTCTGACGATACCGTAGGACGCTCTAAAGCCTACGAGGCCATCGTCAAGGGCGATCCGATGCCTACTCCCGGAATCCCAGAGTCGCTCAATGTGCTCTTGCACGAACTCCGTGGTTTAGGTTTAAGTATCAAACTCGATTAACTCGAACACCTCAAAATAAAGAATTAATATGGTTTTCAAGAAAGATACAAAAGTTAAAAATAATTTTACGAAGATTACCGTAGGTCTTGCCTCTCCCGAAGAGATTCTGGAGAATTCGTATGGCGAGGTCACCAAACCGGAAACCATCAACTATCGCACATACAAGCCGGAGCGTGATGGTTTGTTCTGCGAACGCATATTCGGACCGACTCGCGATTACGAGTGCGCCTGTGGTAAATACAAACGTATAAGATATAAAGGTATTGTCTGTGACCGTTGTGGTGTCGAGGTGACCGAGAAGAAAGTGCGCCGTGAACGTAGCGGACACATCGAACTCGTCGTTCCTGTAGCACATATATGGTATTTCCGTTCACTCCCAAACAAGATTGGATATCTTCTCGGAATGCCGACAAAACGTCTCGACTCTGTAATTTATTACGAGAAATATGTCGTTGTGAAACCGGGCGCCCTCGAGGGACGCACTGATGCCGACGGCGTGGAGATTAACGGTTCGCACCGAATGGACCTTCTCTCGGAGGAGGAATATCTGGATATCATTGACAACAAACTCGATCCGAAAAACGAGTATCTCGATGACTCCGATCCCAACAAGTTCATCGCCAAGATGGGTGCCGAGGCCGTGTATGACCTCTTGGCCACATTGGACCTCGACGCACTCTCATACGAGTTGCGCGATCGTGCCAACAACGACTCTTCACAGCAGCGCAAGACCGAAGCTCTGAAACGTCTTCAGGTGGTCGAGGCTTTCCGCTCGAGCCGCGGCATCAACCGTCCGGAATGGATGATCATGAAGATTATCCCCGTGATACCGCCCGAACTCCGTCCTCTCGTACCGCTTGATGGCGGTCGTTTCGCCACATCCGACCTCAACGACCTTTATCGTCGCGTCATCATACGTAACAACCGTCTGAAGAGACTGGTTGAAATCAAGGCACCCGAGGTCATCCTCCGCAACGAGAAACGTATGTTGCAGGAGGCTGTCGACAGCTTGTTCGACAACTCTCGTAAGAGCTCGGCTGTGAAGAGTGACAGCAACCGTCCGTTGAAATCACTCTCCGACTCATTGAAAGGTAAGCAGGGACGATTCCGTCAGAACCTTCTCGGTAAACGTGTTGACTATTCGGCTCGTTCGGTTATCGTCGTTGGTCCTGAGTTGAAGATGGGCGAGTGCGGTCTGCCTAAGCTCATGGCAGCCGAACTGTACAAACCGTTCATCATCCGCAAGCTCATCGAGCGCGGCATCGTCAAGACTGTCAAGAGCGCCAAGAAGATAGTTGACCGTCGTGAACCCGTAATCTGGGATATCCTCGAGAATGTGATGAAAGGACACCCCGTATTGCTCAACCGTGCTCCTACACTTCACCGTCTGGGTATTCAGGCTTTCCAGCCCAAGCTCATCGAGGGTAAAGCCATTCAGTTGCACCCGTTGGCATGTACCGCTTTCAACGCCGACTTTGATGGCGACCAGATGGCCGTCCACCTCCCGTTGAGCAATGAGGCGGTGCTCGAGGCACAGATCCTTATGCTTCAGAGCCATAACATCCTCAACCCGGCCAATGGTGCTCCTATCACCGTGCCGTCTCAGGATATGGTGCTCGGACTTTATTATATCACGAAGATACGCCCGGGTGTAAAGGGTGACGGACTCATTTTCTATGGTCCCGAAGAAGCACTCATTGCCCACAACGAGGGTAAGTGCGACCTGCATGCACCCGTGAAAGTAATCGTCAACGATCTTGTCGACGGTAAGATGCAGAAACGTATGGTTGAGACATCTGTCGGACGTGTAATCGTCAATCAGATTATCCCGGACGAGGTCGGCTATTTCAACGATATTATCTCCAAGAAGACACTGCGTGGAATCATCGCCGATGTCATCAAGAATGTCGGTATGGCTCGTGCTTGCGAGTTCCTCGATGGTATCAAGAACCTGGGTTACCGCATGGCCTACGTTGCCGGTCTGTCGTTCAACCTCGATGATATCATCATCCCTGAAGAGAAGACTGCCATCGTGGAAAAAGGTAATGATGAGGTTCGCCAAATCACCGAAAACTATAACATGGGATTTATCACCGATAATGAGCGATACAATCAGGTCATCGATACATGGACCCACGTCAACAATGATCTGGCAAATGTGCTCATGAAGCAGATGACCGAGGCCAATCAGGGATTCAACGCCGTATTCATGATGCTCGATTCCGGAGCCCGTGGTTCTAAAGATCAGATCAAACAGCTCTCCGGTATGCGTGGTCTTATGGCCAAACCTCAGAAGGCCGGAGCCGAGGGACAGCAGATCATCGAGAACCCTATCCTCTCCAACTTCAAGGAAGGAATGTCTGTGCTCGAGTACTTCATCGCTTCCCACGGTGCCCGTAAGGGTCTTGCCGATACCGCTATGAAGACTGCCGATGCCGGATACCTCACACGTCGTCTTGTAGATGTGTCCCATGATGTTATCATCACCGAGGAGGACTGCGGCACACTGCGCGGACTTGTATGTACCGCTTTGAAGAATGGCGACGAGGTCATCTCTACATTGTATGAGCGTATTCTCGGACGTGTTTCCGTGCATGATATCATCCATCCTTCCACCGGCGAGCTCATCGTTGCTGCCGGTGAGGAAATCACCGAACCGATAGCTCAGGCCATCGAAGATTCGCCTATCGAGAGCGTCGAGATTCGTTCGGTTCTCACATGCGAAAGCAAGCATGGTGTATGTATGAAGTGTTACGGCCGCAACCTTGCCACAAGCCGCATGGTACAGATGGGCGAGGCCGTCGGCGTGATTGCCGCACAGGCCATCGGTGAGCCGGGTACTCAGCTTACCCTCCGTACGTTCCACGCCGGTGGTGTGGCCGGTAACGCCGCTGCCAACGCCTCTATCGTGGCCAAGAACGACGCCAAAATCGAGTTTGATGAGCTTCGTGTAGTGCCGTTTGTCGAGAATGATGGTGAGAAAGACATCAACTGCGAGATGGTGGTAAGCCGTCTGTCCGAGATTCGTTTCATCGATCCGCATACTGATATCGTACTTTCCACAATGAACGTACCTTACGGTTCCACTCTCTATTTCCACGGCGGAGATATCGTCAAGAAGGGCGACCTCATTGCAAGATGGGACCCGTTCAATGCCGTTATCCTCACCGAATATGCCGGTAAACTCCGTTTCAACGATGTCATCGAGGGCGTCACCTATCGTGCCGAGACCGATGATGCCACTGGTCTTACCGAGAAGATCATTACAGACTCTAAGGACAAGTCGAAAGTTCCTACATGCGATATCCTCGATGAAAATGGCGATGTCATCGGAACATATAACTTCCCGGTAGGTGGTCACATCGTTGTGGACGACGGCCAGACCGTTTCCACCGGTACCACCCTCGTCAAGATTCCGCGTGCCGTAGGTAAGGCAGGCGACATCACCGGAGGTCTGCCCCGTGTCACCGAGCTCTTCGAGGCTCGTAACCCGAGCAACCCTGCCGTTGTGTCCGAGATCGATGGTGAGGTGACTATGGGCAAGGTGAAACGTGGTAACCGTGAGATTATCGTCACCAGCAAAACCGGCGACCAGAAGAAATATCTCGTCAGCCTGTCCAAGCAGATCCTCGTTCAGGAGCACGATGCCGTACGTGCCGGCACTCCGTTGTCGGATGGTGTCATCACACCGAATGACATCCTGGCCATCAAAGGTCCTACCGCCGTTCAGGAATACATCGTCAACGAGGTACAGGACGTGTACCGTCTGCAAGGCGTGAAAATCAACGACAAGCACTTTGAGATCATCATCCGTCAGATGATGCGCAAGGTTCAGATAGACGAGCCCGGTGATACCACTTTCCTTGAGCAGGAAATGGTGGACAAACTCGATTTCGCTGAGGAGAACGACCGTATCTGGGGCAAGAAGTATGTCACCGATGCCGGCGACTCCGAGACCCTCAAGGCAGGTCAGATTATTTCCGCCCGCAAACTGCGCGATGAGAACTCAAGTCTCAAACGCCGTGACCTCAAGCTAGTTCAGGTGCGCGATACCATTCCCGCAACATCTACTCAGATTCTGCAAGGTATCACCCGCGCTGCTCTCCAGACCAAGAGCTTCATTTCGGCCGCATCGTTCCAGGAGACCACCAAAGTGCTCAACGAGGCTGCCATACGTGGTAAGGTGGACCGTCTCGAAGGTATGAAAGAGAATGTCATCGCCGGTCACCTCATCCCGGCCGGTACAGGTCTTCGCCAGTGGGAGAAGATTGTTGTCGGTTCGAAAGAGGAGTACGACCGCATGCAGGCCAATCGCCGCACCGTTCTCGATATTGCCAATGAGGACAACAACCAATAATATGTAATATGTCTCGCCGACAAACAGTCGGCCGACATGATATACATTCCACTCTTATCGGAAAGAACATTCAGCCGTTCATGCGGATGTCCTTTCCGATTTTTTTTGCCTTACCCGTCGCTGTGCATGTTCAGTAAGCATCCTGATGATGATGTTTTTTTGATATATTTCTTTGCAAATTCTTTCTTATGTGTTATCTTTGTATCCGGCTTGCGTCACTTATGTTGATGCGTCAGCTTATTTTATTTAATAATACTAACTTAATATTTAAATACATATTCATTATGGATCAAAAAAACAACAACCCTGAATTTTCTATCGAACTCAACCCTGAGATAGCACATGGCGAGTATTCCAACCTTGCACTGATCACTCATTCCGCTTCCGACTTTGTTCTCGATTTTGCAGCCTTGCTTCCCGGACTGCCCAAGCCCAAAGTGCGCAGCCGTATCATCATGGCTCCCGAACATGCCAAACGTCTTTTACAGGCATTGCAAGATAATATCTATAAGTACGAACAGACGTTCGGCAAGATTGAAATGCACAATCAGCCGCCTCGCACCATCGCTCCTTTCAACGGAGGCAAGGGCGAAGCCTGATATATCTCAGTCATAATATACAAACGCGACATACCCCGATCTGCTTTGCTGTTGGGATATGTCGCTTTCTTATGTACTGCTCGTGGAAATGTTGTTTTATCTTCAATATCCGTTACCACTTAGTTTCCGGATTTTGAATAATCTCCGTCTCACCAGTCACACGGTCCGTTATGTGTCCGTCGTCATCAATGTTTATTTCGTGAGGTGTGATCTTTTTGGATGTCACTTTGACACTGTCCCATTCAATGAATGTCTTCTCTACAATGTCTTTCTTCACCTCACAGCCGCATGGCTCCGGCATGAATACATATTCATTTTTGTCCAATATCCATTTGTTCCAAATACTGTCCTCATGACACCCAAAGGCGTCTGTCGTGAATCTCTCAACTTTCAACTCCCGAAATCCGGACAGAAACTCTAATGATTTGGGTTAATTTGGAATGAAATGTTAATTTTGAACCCACACATACGCTGAGATAATTAAGAATACGCAACTATCTCCGGGATAAATGTTAAAATTGCGTCACATTTTTGTGATATTTTCGACCGAGATGATTGCTCGTCCGAAATACACCAAAATTTCTGTATTTTTATAAATGCTTGTATATCAGCACAGTATATGATGTGTGTATTTCTGGAGGTCTCCAAAAATAATGAAAAACGACGAAAATGTCACAAAAAAGTTCCCTACTTGGGTTCCGAAAGGGGTCCTTTCGCATCCTCAAAGGGTTCCTTTCGCATTCCAAAAGGGCCCCTTACGCAAGTCAATCGTATAAAAATCAGGAAATCTGACGTTTTTTCATGGTCCGGAGGACGATTTTTCCCATTTTTTGGCTTCATATCTTTCTAAAACGCAAGTAAATCCTGCAAAAACGAAATGTTAAAAATTTGGATTTGCGGACGCAACCTCAAGGTATCAGAAGTAGGGCCGTGGGCCTGTTGCGGCCGCAAGGGGTGGGCACAAAAGCAAAGGTTAATATGGGTTGCTTGCGGCCGCAACAGGTTGCGGCCCTACACCGAAATACATTGATTATCATTTATTTTCGGTTCAAATACCGAATGAACCGATTCAACCCGAATCATTAGAGTTCATGGCTGTTTTGGAGATTATATTTGTTGTATTGCGACCGTATTGTCGAAGGCATAGCGGGCTATGGCGAGACAATACGGGAAACAAGACGGCAAATAGAAGCCCAAAACACGTGAACAGACAATACGATAACCATCATTCATGTCCATTGTCGGTCAAATGACCGATTTGGATTTTAACATAGAAAGCAAAACGTACCGAAATAAAAACTTATAAAAATAAAAAAAATCATTTTTCATTTGCCACTGTTACCACGTTTGAGTAAATTTGCATTTTTGTAACAAAAAAGTAAAAACAAAGACCATGTCATCCATAGAGATAAAGAAAGTGGAAACGAAGCGTGAGCTCAAGGAGTTTATAGAGTTGCACTACGACCTGTATGAAGGCAATCCGTATGATGTGCCCAACCTTTACAGCGACGAGATGAACACGCTGAGCAGCGACAGGAATGCGGCTTTCGAATTTTGCGAGGCCGAATACTATATGGCCTACAAAGACGGCAAGCCCGTGGGCCGCGTGGCCGCCATCATCAACCACAGGGCCAACGAGCGCTGGCAGCAACGGCGAGTGAGATTCGGATGGATAGACTTCATCGACGACCGTGAGGTGTCGGCCGCCCTGCTCAAGGCCGTGGAGGACTACGGTCGCGCGAAAGGCATGACGGAGATGGTGGGGCCGCTCGGATTCACCGACCTCGACCCCGAGGGCATGCTCACATGGGGATTCGACCAGTTGGGCACGATGCCGACGATATACAACTACGAGTATTACCCGCAGCACATCGAGGGATTCGAAGGTTTCGAGGTGGACAACAAATACGTGGAATACAAACTGTATGTGCCCGAGAGCGTGCCCGAGAAATACGCCAAGATAGCCTCGATGATAGAGCGCCGATACAATCTGCACGTGAAGAAACTCACACGCAAGGACATCACCCGGGACGGATACGGACACAAGATATTCCGACTGATAAACGAGACATACAAGGACCTGTACGGATTCTCGGAACTCACCGAGCGACAGATCGACCAATACGTGGACATGTATCTGCCCATGGCCGACCTCAACCTCATCACCCTCGTGGAAGACAGGGGCAACGATAACGCGCTCGTGGGAGTGGGCATCACCATACCGTCGCTGTCGAAGGCGCTGCAGAAGTGCCGCCGCGGACGCATGTGGCCCACAGGATGGTGGCATCTGCTCAGAGCCATCAAATACCACAAGACAAACATCGTGGACCTGCTGCTCATGGGCGTGATGCCCGAATATCGCATGAAGGGCGCCAACGCGCTCATTCTGGCCGACCTCATCCCGCGATACATCGACTACGGTTTCGAGTGGGGCGAAAGCCAGGTGGAGCTGGAGAGCAACGAGGGCATACAGAGCCAGTGGGAGGCCCTCAAACCGATCATGCACAAAAGAAGAAAATGTTACAGGAAAAAGATTTCCTGACAATCACTCAACACCGACACAATGGACGAAAACATAAAACCAACCGACTACGACGTACAACCGACGGCGGAATACACCGACGACAACATCCGCCACCTCTCCGACATGGAGCATGTGCGCACACGACCGGGTATGTACATCGGCCGACTGGGCGACGGCTCGCTGCCCGAGGACGGCATATACGTGCTGCTAAAAGAGGTGATTGACAACTCCATCGACGAGTTCAAGATGAACGCCGGCAAACGTATCGAGGTGGACATCGAGGACAACCTCAGGGTGAGCGTGCGCGACTACGGACGAGGCATCCCGCAGGGCAAGCTCGTGGAGGCCGTGAGCATGCTCAACACCGGTGGCAAATACGACTCGAAGGCGTTCAAGAAGAGCGTGGGTCTCAACGGTGTGGGCGTGAAGGCCGTCAACGCGCTCAGTGCGCGCTTCGAGGTGAAATCATACAGAGAGGGCAAGGTGCGCTCGCTCGTGTTCGAGCGCGGCTCACTCGTGAACGACGTCACCGAGGATACCGATGACGAGCAGGGCACATACATCTTCTTCGAGCCCGACAACACGCTCTTTCTCAACTACTCGTTCCACAACGACTACGTGGAGACGATGCTCCGCAACTACACCTACCTGAACTCGGGGCTGACCATCATGAGCAACGGACGGCGCATACTGAGCCGCAACGGACTGGAAGACCTGCTCAACGACACCATGACCAACGACGGCCTGTACCCCATCATACACATGAAGGGCGAGGACATCGAGATAGCCTTCACCCACACCAACCAGTACGGCGAGGAGTATCACTCCTTTGTCAACGGACAGCACACCACGCAAGGCGGTACGCATCAGAGCGCGTTCAAGGAGCACATAGCCCGCACCATCAAGGAGTTTTTCAACAAAAACTATGAGTACGGCGACATACGCAACGGACTGGTGGCCGCCATCGCCATCAACGTGGAGGAACCCATGTTCGAGAGCCAGACCAAGATCAAGCTCGGTTCGCTCACGATGGAACCGGGCGGAGGCGTGAGCATCAACAAGTATGTGGGCGATTTCATCAAGACAGAGGTGGACAACTATCTCCACATACACACCGATGTGGCCGAAGCCATACAGCAGAAGGTGCAGGAGAACGAGAAGGAACGCAAGGCGATGGCGGGCGTCACCAAACTGGCACGCGAACGTGCCAAAAAGGCGAACATGCACAACCGCAAGCTGCGCGACTGCCGCATACACTACTCGGACACCAAAAACAACCGTAAGGAGGAAAGCGTGATATTCATCACCGAGGGCGACTCGGCCAGCGGAAGCATCACCAAGAGCCGTGACGTGAACACACAGGCGGTGTTCTCGCTGCGTGGCAAACCGCTCAACTCGTTCGGTCTGACCAAGAAGATTGTGTACGAGAACGAGGAGTTCAACCTCCTGCAGGCGGCCCTCGACATCGAGGAGGGACTCGACACGCTGAGATACAACAAGGTGATAGTGGCCACCGATGCCGATGTGGACGGCATGCACATACGCCTGCTGCTCATCACCTTCTTCCTGCAGTTCTTTCCCGAACTGATAAAGAAAGGACATGTCTACGTGTTGCAGACACCGCTGTTCAGGGTGCGCAACAAGATATCGAAAATCAAGAACAAGAAGATCACCGAACAGGAGAAAGGCAAGAAGGATGCCGGCGGCAAGAAGAAGGACTTCATCGTGAGATATTGCTACAACGAGGAGGAACGCGTCAAGGCCATCAGCGAGCTGGGACCCGACCCGGAGATCACCCGGTTCAAAGGTCTCGGAGAGATATCACCCGAGGAGTTTGCCAATTTCATAGGCCCCGACATGAGGCTCGAGCAAGTGACACTGCACAAGAACGACCAGGTGCAAAAGTTGCTCGAATACTACATGGGCAAAAACACTATGGAGCGACAGAATTTCATCATCGACAACTTGGTGGTGGAAGAGGATATCCCCGAGGACACCGAGATATTTTAACCCAAATCATCCATCAGACCGACAATGCAAGACATCATCATGAGAAAATATATACTGACAGCCATCACGGCTCTTGCGGCCCTGCTCACGACATACACCACGGCCGACGCACAGATACGCATGAACCTGGGCAAGGACAGTCCCATGCGCAAACTGCAGATAGCAGAGATGGCCATCACCAATCTCTACGTGGACAGCGTGGACGAGAACCGACTCGTGGAAGACGCCATACGGGGCATGCTGGAGAAGATGGACCCGCACTCGTCCTACTCCACCGCCAAAGAGACAAAGGCCATGAACGAACCGCTGCAAGGCTCGTTCGACGGCATAGGGGTGCAGTTCAACATGGTGGAGGACACGCTGCTCATCATCCAACCGGTATCCAACGGCCCGTCGGAGAAGGTGGGCATCATGGCCGGCGACCGCATAGTGACGGTCAACGACACTCTTATAGCGGGCGTGAAGATGAGTCGCGAGGACATAATGAGGCGTCTGCGCGGCAAGCGCGGCACCAAAGTGAAATTGGGAGTGGTGCGCCGTGGCATCGGTGAGACACTCACCTTCAATGTCACCCGTGACAAGATACCCGTGAAGACGCTCGACGCCAGCTACATGATAAAGCCGGGCGTGGGCTACATCCGCATAGGCAGCTTCGGAGCCACCACCTACGACGAATTCATGGAGAGCGTCGACTCGCTGCGCCGATACGGCATGCGCGACCTCGTGCTCGACCTCGAGGAGAACGGCGGCGGATACCTGCAGTCGGCCGTGATGATAGCCAACGAGTTTCTCAAGAAAGGCGACCTCATAGTCTACACCGAGGGCCTGCGCACCAACCGCGAGGAATACAAGGCGCGAGGCAACGGACATCTCACGGACGGCAAGGTGATTGTGCTGGTCAACGAGTACACGGCATCGGCGGCAGAGATCGTCAGCGGAGCCATACAAGACCAGGACCGCGGCACGATAGTGGGCCGACGCACCTTCGGCAAGGGTCTCGTGCAACGACCGATAGAGTTTCCGGACGGGTCGATGATGAGGCTCACCGTGGCCCACTACTACACTCCCGCCGGACGCTGCATACAAAAACCTTATCGGAAAGGCGAGAACGAGGAGTACGCGATGGATATCGAGAAACGGTTCAAACACGGCGAACTGTACAGCGCCGACAGCATACATTTTGACAACTCGCAAAAGTATCTCACCCTGCGCAAGGGACGCACGGTCTACGGCGGAGGCGGTATCATGCCCGACTGTTTCGTGCCGCTCGACACGACGCAGTTCACCCCGTTCCACCGCAAGATATCTGCCAAGAGCATCATCGTGAACGCCAACCTCAAATATATAGACGGCCACCGCCGCATGTTGCAAAAGAAATACAAGTCGTTCGACCAGTTCGACAGTGAATACAATGTGCCGCAGAGCCTCGTCGACGACATCATCAATGAGGCGGACAAGGAGAAGATAAAGCCGACCGACGAGAAGGAACTGTACAAGACACTGCCTCTGCTCAAGCTGCAAATCAAAGCCCTCATCGCAAGAGACCTCTGGGGTATGGACGAGTATTTCTGTATCATCAACCGCAGCAACGACATCGTGGGCAAGGCCTTGCAACTGCTGTCAGAATGAACCATCATATATGAATTGAAAACAAAAAAATCATACTAAATCAAAAAAATACGGAAAAGGAAACTATTTTATACGAAAAGTTTCCTTTTCCGGTTTTATTACCGTATCTTTGTCTGTGGTTCAATTTCTAAAACTATCATTATGAGAAGAAATTTTTATCATGTCGTATTATTGACCGCGTGTCTGCTGACCGCCAATACCGATGCCGGGGCACAGAACAAGGGCAACGAGAAACTGCTGCCGTTTGGCAATATGGACCATTGGGTGATACGCAAGATCCACGAATCGGGCCTCATCGGAGGCAAGACAAAGACCCTCTACGAGGTGGGACCCGACAAAACCATAGAAGGCAACAAACCCTACACCAACGCCGGAGGATCGCCCTGGGGCACATCCAACGTGCTGGCAAAGGTGATGGGAGTGGTGAAGACCAACTGCTCGGTGACCCGCGACAAGCGCGACAACGGCTATTGCGCCAAGCTGACCACACATATCGAGACGTGCCGTGTGCTCGGAATGATGAACATCAAGGTGCTGGCCGCCGGTTCGATGTTTCTCGGCGACATGAAGGAACCCATCACCGGAACGAAGGACGGACCAAAAGCGCTCAACTGGGGAATACCGTTCACCGAACGGCCGAAGGCTCTGAAATATGATTATAAGGTGGCTGTCACGGGCGAGAAAAACCGTATCAAGCAGACAGGATTCAGCAGCAAGAGCACCGTGGCGGGTCAGGACTACTGCGTGACCGTGCTCGTACTGCAGAAGCGAATGGAAGATGCCAAAGGCCATATCACCGCCAAGCGCGTGGGAACGATGGTGGTGAAATACGGCAAGAGCACCAACGGATGGGTCAACGGTGCCACCTACAAGATATTATACGGCGACATACGCCATACGCCGGGATACGACGAGGCCCTCATGGGACTCAGAAAGACCGACCATGCCCGCAACAGCAAGGGCGAGAGCGTACCCGTGGTGGAGACGGGATGGGCCAACGAGAACGAACGACCCACACACCTCGCGCTCCAGTTCGCATCGAGCCACGGCGGTGCCTATATCGGTTCGCCGGGCAACACTCTGTGGATTGACAATGTAAAACTGGTGTACTGATACAGCCGGACAAATCCTTACCCTATGATAAAAAAACTGCTGCTATGCTTCATGACATTGATGTTTACAACGAATATCAATGCTTCCTGCCTGAGGGAAAACTCTCAGGTTATTGCCGCCTATGACAGTACACGGGCCAAAAGCAGTTTTGTCAAGCGATTGCTCGACTATTTCAACGATGCCAACAAGACAAAAGAATATAAGAAATTCGATTTCAGCATCATCGGCGGACCGCATTACAGCACCGACACCAAGTTCGGTATCGGCCTCGTGGCGGCCGGTCTCTATCGCGCCGACCGACGCGACACGCTGTTGCCACCGTCCAACGTGAGCATCTTCAGCGACATCTCCACCGTGGGATTCTATATGCTCGGCGTGCGCGGTACGCACATCTTCCCCAAAGACAAGTATCGTCTGGACTACACTACTTATTTCTATTCGTTTCCCTGCAAATACTGGGGCATTGGCTACGAGAACGGCAACGACGACGCCAACCGTACCAAGATGAAACGCTGGCAGGCCCAGATTCAGGCCACATTCATGATCCGCGTGGCCGACAACATGTACCTCGGACCATCGGTCTCTTTCGATTACATACGCGGCAAGGACATCAAACGCCCCGAGATATTCGAGGGACAGGACCGCACGACGACCAATGTGGGAGCGGGAATGGCTTTCGTCTACGACACCCGCGACGTGCTCACCAACGCCGGCCGAGGCGTATATCTGAACATCTCGCAACTCTTCCGCCCGCGATTCCTGGGCAACGATCATGTCTTCAACACCACAAACATACAGCTGGACGTATACCGCCGGGTGTGGCGAGGGGCCATCTTAGCGGCCGATGTGCGAAGCAAACTGAATTTCGGCAACCCGTCCTGGGGCATGATGGCGCTCTTAGGCAACTCCTACTCTATGCGCGGCTACTACGAGGGACGCTATCGCGACAAGCACAAGATCGAGGCTCAGGTGGAGCTCCGGCAACATGTGTGGCGGCGCAACGGCATAGTCCTGTGGGCAGGAGCGGGCACGGTGTTCGACAAGTTCTCGTCCATCGAGGCGCATAAGATACTGCCAAACGTGGGCATAGGCTACCGATGGGAATTCAAGAAAGACGTTAACGTCCGACTGGACTACGGTATCGGCAAGGGCGGTCAGTCGGGATTCATATTCAATATCAATGAAGCATTCTAACAAAAAATATCCATCGTTGGACAGATTTTATCGTTGGTGCGTGAATCCACGCCACCTTTTCTTCATCACACTCATCTCTCTGGCCATACCCAACGTGGCGCTGGCCTTCACCGAAAAGATCACGTGGACGGGACGTGTGGCCAATATCCTCGCGCCGATGGGTGCCGTATGGCTGCTGATGACCGCCTGCCGACGACCGGGAAAGACCGTCTGGACGATGTTTCCGCTCATCTTCTTCGCCGCGTTCCAGATAGTGCTGCTCTATCTCTTCGGCCGTTCGGTGATCGCGGTGGACATGTTTCTCAATCTCGTGACCACCAATCCGGGCGAAGCACTGGAACTGCTCGACAATCTGGTACCGGCCGTGGCCACGGTCGTGATAATATATATCCCGGTGCTGGCGTTGGGTGTCTGCTCACTGAGGAGGCACGACATACTCGATCGGCAATTCATCAGAGTACAGCGCAAGGCGGCCTCCGCGCTGCTGGCTACGGGCTGCGTATTCATCGGCGCGAGCTATGCGATGGACGATGATTACCGCGTGGAGAACGATATCTACCCCGTGAACGTGGGCTACAATCTCTGTCTGGCCGTGGAGCGGTCGTACGCCACGGCTCACTATGAGGACACCTCACGCGGCTTCACATTCCGTGCTGCGGCCACACACGACCCGGACAGCTGCGAGATATACGTATTGGTGGTGGGCGAGACGGCCCGCGCGATGAATTTCGGACTGTACGGATACGATCGCGAGACAACGCCTCTGCTCTCCCATGCCGACGGTCTGACAGTGTTCAGGGATGTTGTGACCCAGTCGAACACCACCCACAAGAGTGTGCCGATGATTCTCTCGGCGGCCTCAGCCGAGGACTACGACCGCATATATCGGGAAAAAAGCATCATCACGGCATTCCGTGAGGCAGGTTTTTACACTGCGTTTTATTCCAACCAGAGGCCCAACCACTCGCTCATAGATATCTTCGGGATGGAGGCGGATGAATGGAAATTCATAAAAGAAGGCTCCTCAGACAGCGAAAACATACCCGACGGACAACTTATAAGGATGATGGACAAAGTGCTGTCAGAGGGCCACAAAAAGCTGTTTGTGGTGCTTCACACCTATGGTTCGCACTTCAACTACCGCGAACGCTACCCCCGCAGCGACGCCTTCTTCAGTCCTGATGATGCCACGGAGGCCGTGGCCGTGAACCGCGACCAGCTCATAAACGCCTACGACAACACCATACGGCAGACCGACCGACTGCTGCACGACATCACACAGCGCATCGACCGCCCGTCCACCGTGTCGGCGATGGTCTACACATCGGACCACGGCGAGAACATATTCGACGATGGCCGCAAACTGTTCCTGCATGCCTCGCCCGTGCCTTCCTACTACGACATGCACGTGCCGCTGCTCGTATGGACCTCGCCGGCATACCGCGCGACATATCCTGACATTGCCACAGCATTGCAGGAAAACAAAGGAAAGAGCGCCACCAACAGCGCATCGACATTCCACACCATACTCTCGATGGCGGGCATAGATACACCCTGCCGCACAGACAGTCTGTCTCTGGCGAGCAGGAGATATGTTTCCGGCCACAGACATTATCTCAACGATCATAACAGACCGAAATGTCTGGACAAGATAGGACTTGATCCGGAGGACGAAATGATGTTCAAAAAAAGAGGGATGACATTTCCTTGATGTCATCCCTATCATTATCTCATTGTTCTGTTTATCCGTTCCTGAAGGATCATTTGCCCATTGTAAACGACTCTGTGAGGACGATATCCTCGGCCGAACGACCTATCATGGCCTTGAATTCGCCCGGTTCCATGACAAATTTCATATCCTTATTCCACAAAGAGAGGTCTCGTTCGGTGAGTCGGAACGAAACCTTCCGCGCAGCGCGGCGATGAAGAGGACTATCAGTTTGTGTCTGTTCATTGTGCTGAAATGTTTGGGTATGTAATCAGATTCAGTTGTTCAGTCCGCGCGTCAGAGGTCGAAGAGTCCCGGTTCCGACGTGTTGGCAGCGTAGGGATTGCGTCCCAGATGCTCGTAGGCCAACGGTGTGACCACACGTCCGCGCGATGTACGCTTGATGAAACCCTCCATGATGAGGAACGGCTCGTACACCTCCTCCACCGTACCGGCATCCTCACCGATGGCCGTGGCGATGGTCGACACACCCACCGGACCGCCGCGGAACTTGTCGATGATGGTGGTGAGAATCTTGTTGTCGGTCTCGTCGAGGCCGTAACGGTCGATATTGAGCGCGGCGAGCGACAGCCGTGCGATGTCGGTGTCGATGCGTCCGTCGCCCTTGACCTGCGCGAAATCGCGCACACGGCGCAGCAGCGCGTTGGCTATACGGGGCGTACCGCGCGAGCGGCGTGCTATCTCCACGGCGGCATCATCATCGATGGGCACATTGAGGATGTCGGCCGAGCGTTTGAGAATACGCGTGAGCGTGTCGGGATCGTAATACTCCAGATGCAGATTGATGCCGAAACGGGCGCGCAGAGGGGCCGTGAGCAGACCGCTGCGCGTGGTGGCGCCCACGAGCGTGAAGGGGTTGAGATCGATCTGTATGGACCGCGCCGACGGTCCTTTGTCTATCATGATGTCGATGCGGTAATCCTCCATGGCCGAGTAAAGATACTCCTCGACCACGGGCGAAAGACGATGAATCTCGTCGATGAAGAGCACGTCGCGCGGCTCGAGCGACGTGAGTATGCCGGCCAGGTCGCCGGGCTTGTCGAGCACCGGGCCGCTCGTGAGCTTGAAGCCCACGCCCAGTTCGTTGGCTATGATATTGCTCAGAGTGGTCTTGCCCAGTCCGGGAGGCCCGTGCAGGAGCGTGTGGTCGAGCGGTTCACCGCGATACTTGGCGGCCTCGACAAACACCTCGAGGTTTTCCACCACCTTCATTTGTCCGCTGAAATCGGAGAAGCGCAAGGGGCGCAAAGCGTTCTCGAAATCGCGCTCGCCCTTCGTTCCTTCATATCTTATGTCGAAATCGTCTTCCATTGTAGTTTCTTATTTCAAATTGCAAATTTACACAAAAGTTGAGATAAAAAGACATCCGCCATGTCCAATTGTTTGTCCGGAAACATATCCGCGCCAATCACGGGCACACCGGGGCCGTGGCCGGGCAATAATCCTAACCGCAGACCAGCATGACGGCTGTCGTCTTGTGGTTCTGAAGCACCACGACACGACCTCTGTCCTCATTCCTGTATGCCGACACCGAGTCATTGTCAATATGCCGGACCATTATCGATTATGAATACAAAAGTAGGGAAATAAATCCGGATTTCTTGCGTTTTGCCAGACAATCACACGAAATATCGGATAAAGGAATGAAGAAACACAAAAAAACAACGTAAAAACAAAATTAACCGGATTTTTTATCCTAATTTTGCAATGAACAGAGCGACACGCCGCCGGGATACGGGCCACGGCGCGATTTCACTGTTTCAGGCAATCATCCATAAGCATCACAGCACATGAGAACAGGCATATTCGCAGGCAGTTTCGACCCCTTCACCATCGGTCATCACTCGGTGGTGAGACGCGCACTGCCACTATTCGACAAGATAATAATCGGTGTGGGCACGAACACAAGCAAGCGATGCATGCACACACCCGAGGAGCGCGTGGAGGCCATACGCCGCATCTACGAGGGAGAGGAGCGTGTGGAGGTGTGCTGTTACAGCGGACTGACCGCCGCATTCGCCCGAGAGAGGGGTGCGGGATACATCATCAAGGGTGTGCGCAGCGCAGCCGATTTCGAGTCGGAACGCGCCCAGGCCGACATCAACCGGCGCATCAGCGGCGTGGAGACCATTCTGCTCGTGGCCGAACCGGGACTGGACAGCGTCAGCTCGAGCGTGGTGAGAGAACTGGCATCGTTCGGCATGGACGTGAGCGGGTATCTGCCACGGGAGGAGAAATAAAACAAACAACGAGATATGATAACATACGACAGCGAAGGCATAGCTATGCCTAAAATCAAGAAACGGGCCACCACGGCGTGGATAAAGGCAGTGATAGGGACCTACGGACGACGCACGGGCGACATAGGATACATGTTTGTGGACGACGAGAAGATACTCGAGACCAACCGCGAGTTTCTCGGTCACGACTACTACACGGACGTCATCACCTTCGACTACGACGAGGACGACGTGGTGAGCGGCGACATCATGATATCGCTCGACACGGTGCGCTCCAACGCCGAACAGCTGGGCAAGGACTACAACGAGGAACTGCACCGCGTGATAATCCACGGCATACTGCATCTCTGCGGCATCAACGACAAGGGTCCGGGCGAACGCGAGATCATGGAACAGGCCGAAAACCGCGCGCTGGCCATGAGGGAATGATGTGTTAAAATTTAACAATCGGGGATTGGCATTTTAACATTTTCAACCCCAAAATCCTTGCGATATTTGCGAGACGAGGAGTCCGCGACCGCAAATACGCCAAAAATGAGCAAAAGCGCGAACTCATTATGAATCAACGCTTTATAAAAACAGACACATAAAACGCACACACCGATTTTCCAAAAGGGCCCCTTTCGCACTCCGAAAGGGGCCCTTTTGCATGATGAAAGGAACCCTTTCAGAGTGCAATTGTGCCTTAAATGAAAGCAAATCGGAACCGTTTTTTGCACAAATACCATTACTTTGCGCAAGTATTTAAGGCCATTTTGCCATCTTGATATTACAAAACCGACCCCACGTAATTCTATTTCGCGAAAAATGGAGTGTTAAAAACGGGTATGGTAAAACATGGAGATAATTGCGGATAATGAATTATCGGGTGAAAATCATCCTGCATATCAGTCCAAATTCCGGATGGACCTTAATATTACTTAATCACCTTATAATACTTACGGGCCGTGGCGCGCGACACGAGATTGAAGTGCCACCACTCGGTGCGCAAAGGCGTAAAACCGGCGTGGCGCATGACTCGGCGCAGGAGACGGCGGTTGGACATGGCCTCGGCGGAGATGATGTGTGCGGCCACAAGAGCCTCTTCGCGGTCGATGTGTGCGGCAGGACCCATATGGTCGATGAGCGTGCCCATGGGTATGGAGTCCCCGTTGAGACGGCAGAGGGTGAGGTCGACGGCCAAGCCATAGTTATGGAGTCCGCCGCCGTTGGCGGGATTGCTCACGTAGATATTCTTGGACGTGTGTTTCACCTTGTCCCACATCTTCTGCTGTATGGACATGGGACGCGCGGCGTCGTAGACCTTCAGACTGAGGTCGGGGCGCAGGCGTTTGAGTTCCTTCTGCGCACGCACGAGAGCGGCGGCGGCCTTGGGATGGAGATAAGCCTCGCGCAAATCGCCATAGAGCACGGAGCCCGTGAAATTGTCGGCGCGCGCATACATCAGCGACACATGTATGGTGGAGTCAAGAGATCGCACATTGACGTATCCGCGACGCTCGAGCGAGCGGGCCGTGGGACTGAGCGCACCGTCGACGGCGGCCGAGCAGAGCACGAGAGAGAGGACAAAGAGAGAGAGAAGGCGTTTCATTCGGTGGTTTAATTATTTATCAATTAAAATATTGTTCACTATTATTCGTGCTACAAATTTAGCAATTAAACATCGTATCACCAAACAAAAAATGATCCGTCTGTGTAGGGCCGCAAGCTCTTGCGGCCGCAAACAGTCCATATTTACAGTCCATATTTAAACATTATACTGTATCTCCCTTGCGGCCGCAAGAGCTTGCGGCCCTACACAGACGGATCGGTATCTATTTTGGCGGACTATATGCCATACATCAGCCCCACCTTGATTTCAAAGGTGTTGGACCGCACGTCGGGGTGGTACTTGTAGCGGGTGGTGCGCATGAAATAGGAGCCTGAGAGCTCGGCAGAGACGTTGCCGCCGAGCCGGAAGCGGAAGAGAGGGCTGAGCACCATGAGCTCGGCAGAGGAGCGGTCGCCCTGCACGTTGTAGTAGAGAGGACCGCGGTCGGAGAGGTCGCGGTCTTCGTATCCGCGCCACGTGTAGATGCGGTAATACTCTATGTTAAGGGCGAAGAGTCCGAGACGCTGGAAGGCCATCGACGTGTTGCTCTTGAGCGAGAAGCCGCTGCCCATGTTGTAGTCGCGGTCGATGACGTTGTAATAGTCGCTCTTGCTGCCGCCGAGGATTATGCCGTTGGCAAAGAGACGTTGCTCAAGACGGGCAAGATTGCCGGCATTGTGGAAACGGTAAATCATGCCGGGACCGAACGACACGGCCTCGGATATGCGGTAAGGGGTAAGGGAGGTGCCGTCCTTGACGGGTTCGGAGTTGTAGAAGCTGAAATGCTGGAAGATACCGAACTGCGCCTCTATGTTATGGCCGGCATAGAGAGGAGCGGCCCACAGACGGCCGAGCAGACGGGCCTGATTGAGCAAGGGCTGGTTGGCCGACAGTCCGAGCGTGAGGGACGCCGTGAAATAATCGTAGGGTTTGTTCTCCGTATCGCCGAGGGCGTCGCCATACTCAAGATAGATCTTGACGTAGGGATTGTGCTCGCCGCGGAAGAGAGCGCCGTCGTCGGCCAGATAGCGTGCGCCGAGGGACACATCGAGATGCACGGGCATACGGTTGTAGTCGTGGTAAAGATAATGATCGTGGCGCACACGCGTGGCATCACCCCGCACAAGGCGGTTGATGCCCTGCATGGGATTGACGATGAAGGCCAGGGCCTCACGCGCGAAACGAGAAAAACCGCGGGTGCGGTCGTTGAGCACGAGACGCGACAGACGACCGGTGATCTCACCGATGGCCACACCGCCCATAGAGGTAGCCATGAGGTCGTTGATGGCGGGAGGCTCACACTCGGCAAAGAGTTCCCACATCAGACTGCCGCCCACGGCGTAGGGCACCGACTCCCAGAAATCAAGACCGTTGCTGCGGGCGCTGTTGAAATAGAGACTGCCATGATAGGGATGGGCGAAAAGATTGGTGGAGAAGGGATCGTTGTCCCACACGAATCCGGTCTTGAAATTGTCGCGTATGGTATGTATATTGACCTGCGCGAAGTCTTCGTTCATCACAAAACGGTCGAAAGAGAACACTAAGGCATTGACAGCCGTGGCCTGGGCGGCGGCAAGCCAATAGTGTTTTTTCATCGGAAGGGCGAAACGCGGGTCGGCATCAGAGAGAGACAGAGCATCGGAACGGTCGTCCGACGATTTGGCAGGGCGCATGGCACGATGGCGATTGTAGGCCACGGACAGCCCGATATTGCCCACAAACTTGTGCTCATAGCGCTGATGACTGCCGTAGCGGCGCGTATCGGCATAGCCGACGGAGGCAAACAGACCGAGGACGGGCGTCAGGCGATAGTCTGCGTTGAGGGTAGTCTGAAGGGAGTAAAGATGCTCGGGCTTGGACTGGGAATTGTGCTCGAAGGTCTCGATATGCGAGAAGCCGAGGTCGGCACCCAGCGTCCATCGCGGAGAGAGACGCAGATACGGGCCCACGCGATAGTAAAGCGCACCGGAGAAGCGCTTGTCGAGCCCCATGTAATGGGTACCCATACCTACGATGCTGTACGTATGGCGGTTGCGGAAACGCAGGGCGGCGTTGAACTTGGTGGTGTTGCCGGCCGATAGGAGCACGTCGATGTCGGTGAGCGGACTGATGTTGACCAGCCCCACCTTGCGCTGATCGGCATCGCGCGAATAGTTGACCAGTCCCACCTGCAAGCCTCGCGGACGCCGCAGGGCCACATTGATGAGTCCCAACTGGAGACCGTGGAGCGTGTCGGCATAGTTGTATGGTGCCAACTGAAAGCCGTGCATCGTAGAGCTGCACACATTGACGAGGGCCGAGAGCTGCACGCCGCGGCTCACGCCCATAGAGATATTGGTGACACCACCGAGCTGAAGGCCGCGCAACGGGGTGTTGCTGATATTGCTCAGGGCGGCTATCTGGACGCCGCGGAGGCTGCGGGCTATATTGGAGACGCCGCCTATCTGCACACCGCGCATGACGCCGCCGACACTGTTGACAAATCCGCCGAGGGTAACGCCACGCGCATCACGGCCAACGGTGGATATCAGTCCACCGAGCCCGAAGCCCCGCATATCGGCACGTACGACCGAGGAGAAGAGGCCCGTCTGAAAGCCCGTGAGGGTGTCGACAGCACTGAAAAGGCCGAGATTGAAGGAGGCTGTGGCGGTGGAGTCGGACGTATGGCGCACATCGCCCAACGCCACATTGGCATAATGGGGCACGGAACGTGTCTGAGCACCGACGGTGAGCGCCGGGACGGACAGCAGGATGAGGGAAAAAATGTGACGTAAACCCATAATGGTGAAAAATGTTTGAGATAATGCAAATTTATAAAATAAAACGGTATAAAAGTGGGGTTTTGGGAAAAATAGATTATTTTTGCAATGTAACCCGAACAATGATGCGCAATGCAAGAGTGGCGCCCGATGCAACAATAAACACGCCTGAAAATTTCAGAACGCATCCAAACAAATAACCTGACATCTGTATGGAATCAACTTACGACTTTGATATGATGGCCGCAAGGCTCAAGGAGAGACATGTGAGGGTAGCCGTGGCCCTGCCGGCAGACGACCACACGCAGGAGGTGGTGGCCCGTTGTCTGGACGAGGGACTGGCAGATTTCGTGCTCGTGGCGAACAATGGATGTCGCCGATGGGCCGAGGACGCATGCTCGCAGCATGAAGGGCACGTCACGATAAGGATGGCCGAAGACGCCACCGAGGCGGCCCGCATGGCCGTAAAAGAGGTGAAGGAAGGTCGGGCAGATGTGCTGATGAAGGGCACGGTGAACACGGACGTGCTGCTCAGAGCCGTGCTGGACAAGGTGGACGGACTGCTCAAGCCGGGAAGCGTGATGAGCCACGTGGCGGCGGCACATATCCCGGCATACAACAAGATGATACTCTTCTCGGACGCGGCGGTGATACCACGCCCCGACATCGACCAGTTTGACGCCATGCTGACATACACCGCAGACATATTCCACCGAATGAATGGCGAGGCGTCGATGGCCCACGTGGCACTGATACACTGCACGGAGAAGGTGAACGAGAAATTCCCGCACACGCTGGACTACGTGGAACTGAAACGACGGGCGGCCACAGGACGCTACGGACACACGCTGGTGGACGGACCGATGGACGTGAAGACGGCCTTCGACAAGGAGAGCGCACATATCAAAGGGATACAATCGAGCGTGGCGGGTGAGGCAGACATACTGATATTCCCCAACATCGAGGCGGGCAACACATTCTACAAGACCATCACCTGTTTTGCCCAGGCCGACACGGCGGGACTGCTCTGCGGCGTGAGCGCACCGGTGGTGGTGGCCTCGCGAGCGGACACGGCGGAGTCGAAATACCACAGTCTTGTGATGGCTTGCACCATAGCATAGCCCGCAGGAGGACTCTCACAACCGAAAAAAGAGGACATTATTCGTCATAAAAACATACTAACCGGACAGCATAATGAAAAGAATATTTGTAATCAACCCCGGATCGACATCCACCAAGACGGCCGTCTTTGAAGACGAAAAGGCTGTGTGGATGTCGGGCGGACATCATACAGTGGCCGAGACGACGGCCTGTCACACGATAAAGGAACAGTATGAATACCGGCGCGATTTCGTGCTGAAGAATATGAAAGAGGCGGGCATAGAGCTCAATTTCGACGCCGTGATAGGACGCGGAGGACTACTCAAACCGCTCAACGGCGGCGTGTACAGGGTGAACGAGAGGATGAAGCACGACCTGATATATGCCAAGCACAAACATGCCTGCAATCTGGGCGCGTTGATAGCCGACGAGATAGCGGCGCAGTGTCACTGTCCGGCGTTCATCGCCGACCCCGTGGTGGTGGACGAGATGCAGCCTCAGGCGCGGTTGACGGGACTGCCCGAGATCAACCGAAAATCGATATTCCACGCACTGAACAGCAAGGCCGTGTCGAGCAAATATGCCAAATCGCTGGGCCGACATTACGAGGACCTGAACCTGATAGTGGCGCATCTGGGCGGCGGCATATCGGTGGGGGCACACCGCAAGGGACGTGTGGTGGACGTGAACAACGCGCTCGACGGCGAGGGACCGTTCTCTCCGGAACGTGCGGGGACACTGCCGACAAGACAACTCGTGGACTTGTGCTTCAGCGGCAAGTACAGTCAGAAACAGATTATCGGAATGCTGAGCGGCAAGGGAGGACTGATGGCACACATCGGCACAAACGACATGATAACGGTATCGAGAAAAGCCGAGGAGGGCGAGGAGCCCTACCGCTCGGTACTTGAAGCGATGATCTACACCGTGGCCAAACAGATAGGGGCGATGTATGTGGTGCTCATGGGACAGGTGGACGCCATCATCCTGACGGGAGGAATAGCATACAGCCGCTACTGCGTGGAAAGACTGACGGACCAGATAGACTATCTCGCGCCGGTGACGGTGATTCCGGGCGAGGGCGAGATGGAGTCGCTGGCCTACAACGCGCTGGGTGCGCTCAATGGCGAACTGCCGGTGCAGGAGTACATATAAAGGATATTGTAAAGCCGGAAGGCGCAAACGGGGCATTCAAGGCTCTCTCATGGCTTTTCGGAAGCGACGCGGGAAAATCCACAGACACCGGAACGAGGCGTCAGGGGCAAAATAAAATGGATATAAATCAAAATAACGGGGCGGAGAACAAATCTCCGCCCCGTTTTCGTATATAAAAAAGCGATTGTCACATCAGTCGGCGAGCTTAGCCTTGATGAACTCGCGGTTGAGGCGAGCGATGTTGGCGATGCTTTCGTTCTTGGGACACTCGGCCTCGCAAGCACGTGTGTTGGTACAGTTGCCGAATCCCAGTTCTTCCATCTTCATAATCATGGCCTTGGCACGTTTGGCTGCCTCGGGACGACCCTGCGGCAGGAGCGCGAGCTGAGAAACCTTAGACGATACGAAGAGCATGGCCGAACCGTTCTTACAAGCTGCCACGCAGGCACCGCAACCGATACATGTGGCGCAGTCCATAGCCTCGTCGGCATCCTCTTTGGGGATGAGGATGGCGTTGGCATCCTGGGGCTGTCCGGTGCGTACTGTAACGTAACCTCCGGCCTGGATGATCTTGTCGAACGCGCCACGGTCCACCATACAGTCCTTGATGATGGGGAAAGCAGCCGAGCGCCACGGCTCAACGGTGATGACGTCGCCATCGTTGAAACGGCGCATGTAGAGTTGACAGGTTGTAGCTCCGGTTGCCGGTCCGTGGGGATGACCATTGATATAAAGTGAGCACATACCGCAGATGCCCTCTCGGCAGTCGTGATCGAAGACGAAGGGCTCCTTGCCGCTTTCGATCAACTGTTCGTTGAGGATATCGAGCATTTCGAGGAAAGAGGTATCGCCGGGGATATCTTTCATCTCAAAAGTATCAAAATGGCCTTTTGCTTTGGGACCGTTCTGACGCCAAACTTTAAGTGTGAAACTTATATTCTTGTCCATAATTGTTGTCTGTGGTTTAAATTAATTCTTGTAGTTACGTGTCTGAACCTTGATAGCCTCATACTCAAGCGGTTCCTTGATGAGCTCGGGTGCTTTGGTGTCGTCGCCCTGATACTCCCAGCAACCTACATAGAAGAAGTTCTCGTCATCGCGTTTGGCCTCGCCTTCCTCTGTCTGGTACTCCTCGCGGAAGTGTCCGCCGCAAGACTCGTTACGGGAGAGTGCATCGTAAGCGATGAGCTCGCCCATGGTGATGAAGTCGCGCAGATGGATGGCCTTGTCAAGTTCGGTGTTGAGTCCGTCCTGTGTTCCGGGGATGAAAAGGTTGGTTTCGAATTCCTTGCGGAGTTTCTTGATCTTCTCGAGACCTTCCTTCAGACCTTCGGCTGTACGTCCCATACCCACGTGCTCCCACATGATGTGGCCGAGTTCCTTGTGTATGGAGTCGACAGAACGCTTACCCTTGATATTCATGAGACGGTCCATCTCGGCCTGAACAGCCTTCTCCGCAGCCTCGAACTCGGGCATGTCGGTGCTCAGACGGGGCCAGATGGCCTGGTCGGCGAGATAGTTCTGGATGGTGTAAGGCAGCACGAAATATCCGTCGGCCAATCCCTGCATGAGGGCAGAAGCACCAAGACGGTTTGCTCCGTGGTCGGAGAAATTGCACTCACCGATAGCAAACAGACCGGTGATGCTTGTCATCAGCTCGTAGTCAACCCATATACCGCCCATCGTGTAGTGGATGGCGGGATAGATCATCATCGGGTTGTAGTATTTCACACCGTTGATTTCGTTGGCCAGTTCGCCCGGATTGACGTCAGTGATCTCCTCGTACATATCGAAGAGGTTGCCGTAACGCTGGAGAATGGTGTCTATGCCGAGACGGTTGATAGACTCGGAGAAGTCGAGGAATACGGCCAGACCGGTGTTGTTGACACCGAATCCGTGGTCGCAACGCTCCTTGGCTGCACGTGAGGCCACGTCGCGGGGAACGAGGTTACCGAATGCCGGATAGCGGCGCTCGAGATAGTAGTCGCGGTCTTCCTCAGGGATATCGCTACCTTTCTTGGTTCCTGCCTGGAGGGCTTTGGCGTCCTCAATCTTCTTCGGTACCCAGATACGGCCGTCGTTACGCAACGACTCGGACATGAGGGTAAGCTTGGACTGCTTGTCACCGTGTACGGGGATACATGTCGGGTGAATCTGTACGTAAGAGGGGTTGGCGAAATATGCACCCTTGCGATAGCATGCCATAGCTGCGGAGCAGTTGCATCCCATAGCGTTGGTAGAGAGGAAATATGTGTTTCCGTAACCACCTGTGGCTATGACAACGGCATTGGCAGAGAAGCGCTCGAGCTTGCCTGTGACGAGGTTCTTGGCGATGATACCACGTGCGCGGTCGTTGACAATGACCACGTCTTCCATCTCGTAGCGTGTGAAGAGTTTCACACGACCGGCATGGATCTGGCAGCTCAGTGCGGAGTAAGCGCCGAGGAGGAGCTGCTGACCGGTCTGTCCTTTGGCATAGAATGTACGTGACACCTGTGCGCCACCGAACGAACGGTTGGCCAACATGCCGCCGTACTCACGTGCGAAAGGCACTCCCTGTGCCACGCACTGGTCGATGATGTTGTTTGAAACCTCGGCCAGACGATACACGTTGGCCTCGCGGGCACGATAGTCGCCGCCCTTCACCGTGTCATAGAACAGACGATAGACAGAGTCGCCGTCGTTCTGATAGTTCTTGGCTGCATTGATACCGCCCTGTGCGGCGATGGAGTGTGCGCGACGGGGCGAATCCTGTATACAGAAATTCAACACATTGAAGCCCATCTCTCCGAGACTGGCGGCTGCACTTGCACCTGCAAGTCCTGTTCCGACAACGATCACGTCGAGCTTGAGTTTGTTCTTCGGGTTCACCAGACGCTGGTGAGCTTTATAGTTGGTCCATTTTTCGGCCACGGGACCGGCAGGAATCTTAGAATCTATTTGTTTAGCCATAACTTTGAAAATTATGAATTATGAATTACTAATTGTGAATTATCCGCAGCAGCAAAGACTTGGAGCCACTCCGAAAGCGAATGCCAGAACTACTACGAGGAAACCAAGCATGAGCAGTGTGGTGTACACGATGCTGATGACTTTCCAACGATTGAACCATACCTTGCCGTTCCATCCGAATGTCTGCATGGCGCTCCAGAATCCGTGAGAGAGGTGGAACCAGATGGCAACGAGCCACACGATGTAGAGCACGACGAACACCGGATTGGCGAAAGTGTCCTGGATGAATGCGAAACCGTCGGCCGGGTCGTGTGCCACGGTCATGCCGGTGATCTCGGCAAACATCATGTTGTACCAGAAATTGAACAAATGGAGCAACAAGCCCAGCAGCACGATGATTCCGAGGACGAGCATGTTTTGTGAAGCCCACTCCACCTTTGCAGGTTTGGCGGTGACAGAGTAGCGCTCGCTACCGCGGGCCGCACGGTTCTGCATTGTGAGCCAGAAGGCGTAAACAATGTGAACCACTGCCAGGAAGGCCAGACCCAGTGTAGCCACAACGGCATACCAGTTGGCACCCAGGAACTCACAAATCATGTTGTAGGCATCTCCGGAAAAAAGAGCCGCAACGTTCATTGACATGTGGAATGTCAGGAACAGAATAAGCGCGAC
This sequence comes from uncultured Prevotella sp., assembly GCA_905202125.1. GTDB lineage: Bacteria > Bacteroidota > Bacteroidia > Bacteroidales > Bacteroidaceae > Prevotella. The sequence continues at coordinate 15,990 of CAJKQX010000008.1, read as the reverse complement.
ACCGGTTACCGACATCACGACTTTTCTACCGATAGAAGAATTGATTAACCACATAAATGATTGAATTTTAAATATTTAACTGTTAAAATTATTAATATTCTGATAACGTAGCAGTTAAACGCATCCGGCAAATACTTTATAATAGGTATCAACCGCCCGCGTACAGACTGCAAAAATACTGTTTTTAAATGATAAATCAAATTATTTTTAAGTAAAAATCGATTTTTATTCTTAATTTTGCGACAACAAAATTTTTAATCACGGATAATGGATTTATTTTATGATGTACTTGTGGTCGGAGGCGGACACGCGGGATGCGAGGCTGCCGCTGCTGCCGCAAACATAGGTGCGAAGACATGTCTCGTCACGATGGACATGAACAAGATAGCACAAATGAGCTGCAACCCGGCCGTGGGAGGCATTGCCAAAGGACAGATAGTACGCGAGATCGATGCCTTAGGAGGATACATGGGACTGGTGACAGACGCCACTGCCATACAGTTCAGGATGCTCAACCGAGGCAAAGGACCGGCCGTATGGAGTCCCAGGGCGCAATGCGACAGAGAGAAATTCATACTGACGTGGAGACGCACCCTGGACAGAATACCCAACCTCGATATATGGCAGGACCAAGCCTGCGAACTCTTGACGCGCGACGGCGAGGTCGAGGGAATACGCACAATATGGGGTGTGGAGATCCACGCACACAGTGTGGTGATCACCGCGGGCACGTTCCTCAACGGACTGATGCATATCGGACGACACAAGGTGGCGGGCGGACGATGCTCCGAACCGGCCGTGACGGGTCTGACGGAGAGCATCACGCGCCACGGCATATCGTCGATGCGCATGAAGACGGGCACCCCGGTGCGCATAGACCGACGCACGGTGCATTTCGAGGATATGGAGGTGCAGGACGGCGAGAACGATTTCCATCGGTTCAGTTATGTGGGCAATGACCGTTGCCTCAAGCAACTGCCGTGCTGGACATGTTACACCAACAAGGAGGTGCACGACACCCTGCGCGGCGGAATGAAGGACTCCCCACTCTACAACGGACAGATACAAAGCACGGGACCGCGCTACTGCCCGTCGATAGAGACGAAGCTCATGACATTCCCGGACAAGGATCAGCACCCTCTGTTTCTCGAACCCGAGGGCGAGGATACCAACGAAATGTATCTCAACGGTTTTTCGTCATCCATGCCGATGGATGTACAGCTGGACGCTCTGCACAAGATACCGGCACTCCGCGATGTGAAGATCTACCGCGCGGGATATGCCATCGAATACGACTATTTTGACCCTACCCAACTGGAACCGTCGCTGGAGTCAAAATTAATAAAGGGTCTTTATCTCGCCGGACAGGTCAACGGCACCACTGGCTACGAAGAGGCAGGAGGCCAGGGACTTGTTGCCGGTGTGAACGCTGCACTGCGTTGTGGCAACAGTGACCCTGTCATCATCAAACGTGACGAAGGATATATCGGCGTACTCATCGACGACCTGACCACCAAAGGCGTCGATGAACCCTATCGAATGTTCACCTCTCGCGCCGAATATCGCATACTGCTGAGACAAGACAATGCCGACGCCCGACTCACCGAGATGGCTTACCGTCTCGGACTGGCAAGCGGCGAGCGATATAAAATGTGGACCGAGAAGAAACAAAATATCGAAAAAATCATCGATTTCTGCAATAAGACATCTGTCAAACCGAGAATCATCAACGGCGCGCTCGAGTGCCTCGGCACCACTCCACTGCGTATGGGATGCAGCGTGACCGATCTCGTGGCCCGTCCGCAACTGACATTCAAGAATCTGTCGGAAATCATCCCGGAACTGAAAGAGACGATAAACTCTATTGAAAACCGAAAAGAGGAAATAGCCGAAGCGGCCGAGATAAACATCAAATACAAAGGGTACATCGAGCGCGAACGCATGATAGCCGAAAAGATGCACCGTCTGGAGAACATCAAGATAAGAGGACATTTCAAATATTCCGAACTGCATGAGATATCGACAGAAGGCAGACAAAAACTCGAGAAGATTAACCCGGAGACACTGGCACAAGCAAGCCGCATACCCGGAGTATCGCCGAGCGATATCAATGTGTTGCTTGTATTGATGCATAGATAGTTCCACGTGAAACAAAAAGAAGAATTAACAATACATAACTAACAGATAATGAACAACAAATTATTGATTGACAATCTGCGTTGCATACCGGATTGGCCGAAAAAAGGTGTTAATTTCAGAGATGTGACGACGCTATTCAAATCGGCGGAATGTCTGAAGGAGATAAGTGACGAAATGTACGAACTGTACAAAGACAAAGGTATTACAAAAATCGTTGGAATCGAATCGCGCGGTTTTGTGATGGCTTCGGCCGTTGCACTAAGAATGAACGCTGGCGTGATACTATGTCGCAAACCCGGCAAACTGCCATGTGACACGGTGCAGCAAAGCTACGAGAAAGAGTATGGTAGAGATACGATTGAGATACATCGCGATGCCATCGATGAAAACGATGTGGTGCTTCTGCACGACGATCTGCTTGCAACAGGAGGAACAATGAAGGCTGCTTGCGACCTTGTGAAGAAATTTCATCCTAAAAAGATTTACTGCAATTTCATCATCGAACTGATAAACGAAGGTCTGAACGGGCGCGAAGTATTCGACGATGATATCGAAATCGAGTCACTCATACAAATATAAGAAAATATTTAATAATCGAAAAACCGGTTGTAATGTATCTGAAATCACCCACTCCACAGCAGACACATGACAACCGGTTTTTTCGTTTGGGATTATTGACGGGTATTCGTGAAAGTGCAAGACAAAGAAACAGATTGAAGAAAATTCCAAATATCAGATACGTCATATAAAGAAACAACAACCACGCGGGGACGCAACCTGTTGCGGATCCGGACGTAGGAAAGCATTGATAAAAAAGGACGTGAAACAACAAAGAGAAATTTGAAGGATATATAAAAAGTTTCACGTGAAACTTTAATCAACAAAAACATTGTAAACTAAAGGGTTACGAGATATGGACAAGGAGAGCAAAGAGCAATTAAAGGAGCGTTTGAAAAGCATCGTGATGAGCATGCCTGACAAGCCGGGAAGCTACCAATTCTATGATGACACGCACACCATAATCTATGTGGGAAAAGCGAAGAGCTTGAAGAAAAGGGTTTCTACGTATTTCCACAAGGAGGTGGACCGCTTCAAGACTAAGATGTTGGTATCCAAGATACGTGACATCACATACACTGTGGTAAACACAGAGGAGGATGCTCTGTTGCTCGAAAACAGTCTGATAAAGAAATACAACCCTCGTTACAATGTGCTGTTGAAAGACGGCAAGACCTACCCCAGCATCTGCATCACAAACGAATATCTGCCTCGGATATTCAGCACAAGGCAGATAAACAAGAAATTCGGCACATATTTCGGCCCGTTCAGTCACACCGCGAGCATGCATGCAATGCTCGACATAATAAAGAAAATGTACAAGCCGAGACCTTGCCGGACACCCATGACAAAAGAAGGCATCGAACAGGGACGATACAGGGAATGTCTGGAATACCACATCCACAACTGCGGCGCACCGTGCATTGGTTGTCAGAATCGCGAGGAATACATGCAAAATATCGCACAGGCTAAAGAGATACTGAAAGGGAACACGCGCGAACTGTGCCGTAACATATACGAGGAAATGATGCGGAAGGCAGCCGAAATGAAATTTGAGGAGGCCGAGATATTGAAACGTAAATACATCCTTATCGATAGTTACTGCTCGAAGAGCGAGGTAGTGAGTCAGACAATAAGCGACATCGATGTGTTCAGCATCAACAATGACGATGCGGGACGAATGGCTTTCATCAACTATATGCATGTGAAAAACGGAGCGATAAACCAGAGTTTTACGTTCGAATACAAGCGTATGTTAGACGAGACGGACGATGATCTGCTGTCGTCGGCGATACCCGAGATACGGGAGAGATTTGACAGCAAGGCGAAAGAAATCATCGTGCCGTTCATACCCGGATGGTCGTTGCGTGAGGCCGCATTTACAGTTCCTCAGCGAGGCGACAAAAAACATCTGTTGGAACTATCGGAGATGAATTGCAGGCAATACAAGTTTGACCGTCTGAAACGGGCCGAAAAGCTCAATCCGGAGCAGAAACAGACGCGGTTGATGAAGGAATTGCAGGAGAAATTGCAACTGCCTAAACTGCCATATCATATAGAATGTTTTGATAATTCCAACATATCAGGCACCGATGCCGTGGCCGGATGTGTGGTATTCAAAGCCTTGAAACCGTCTAAGAAGGATTATCGTAAATACAACATCAAGACCGTGACAGGTGCCGACGATTACGCATCGATGAAGGAAGTTGTAAGACGACGTTACGGACGCATAAAAGAAGAAGGCGGCACCCTGCCCGACCTCATCATCACGGATGGCGGACGGGGCCAGATGGAGGTTGTGCGACAGGTTGTAGAGGACGAGCTGAACCTAGAAATCGCGATCGCCGGACTGGCCAAAGACGACCGTCACCGCACCAACGAACTGCTCTTCGGTTTTCCGCCTGTGACCGTGGGATTGAGACCCGAAAGCGAACTTTTCCATGCTCTCACGCGCATCCAGGACGAGGTGCACAGATATGCCATCTCTTTCCATCGCGACAAGCGATCCGCCTCGGCGCTGCACAGCGAACTGGACAACATAAAGGGTATCGGTCCGAAGACACGTGTTGCACTGATTAAGGAGTTCAAAAGTGTAAAACGCATTAGAGAAGCCAACCTCCAATCGCTCGAGAACAGTATCGGAAGGGCGAAGGCCAAGATTGTATCCGATTATTTCAATAGTCAGGAAAAATCAATTTAATCTTTGTTTGGTAGAGTCCGCAGATAACTTTGAACAAATAGAACAAAGCCGCTGTACTGAACTTGAAAAATAATCGGTTGTTTCCTGTACGGACTGTACAAAACAAAGGCATAAATTCGGAGTGAAATGTTAAATTCGAGCCACAACACACGTCGAGATAATTAAGAATAAGCAACTATCTCGGGGAAAAATGTTAAAATTGTGTCATATTTTTGCGATATTTTCGAGCGGGACAGTTGCCCGGCCGAAATACGCTAAAAAATCGGTATTTGCATAATTGTTTGTATATCAGAGCGATATACGGTTTGAATATTTCCGAAGGTCTCAAAAACATTGAGAAAACGCCGAAAATGAGCCAAAAAAGAGCCCGAATTGGGTTCCGAAAGGGCCCCTTTCGCACTCCAAAAGGGTTCCTTTCACACTCCAAAAGGGTTCCTTTCCCAAATCAAGTGTAAAAAAATCAGAAAATCGGATGGTTTTTAACGTTTCGAAATGAGGTTTTTCTTGTTTTTAGGCTTCGTGTCTTTCTAAAACGGAAATAAATCCTGCGAAAACGAAATGTTAAAAATTAGGATGTGAAAGCGCGCCCTTGAGATGAAAAAAATAATGTACGGCACGTGAAAATTCCATAAACAAATTATCTTTGTTTTATGATGAAATATATCGGGGATTTTATTTAAATTTGTCGTTGAAAGAAATCAAAAATTTATTAATCGGAAATGAGAATTGTGATACAGCGTGTGAGTCATGCCTCGGTGACTATCAATGGTAATGTGAAATCGTCAATAGGACGGGGACTGCTCATACTATTGGGAATAGAGGAGAGCGATACATCCGAGGACTGCGACTGGTTGGCGAAGAAAGCGGCGGCGCTGCGAATATTTGATGATGAAAACGGAGTCATGAACAAAGCCGTGACGGATATAGACGGTGAGGTGATTGTGGTAAGCCAGTTCACCCTTTTCGCCTCGTATAAGAAGGGCAACCGTCCCTCGTGGTTGAGGGCGGCCCGTCATGAGACGGCCATTCCGCTATACGAGTATTTCTGCGGGAAGATGAGCGAGAACATAGGAAAGGCAGTCGGGACAGGCGAATTCGGTGCCGACATGAAGGTGGATCTGCTCAACGACGGACCTGTGACCATCTGCATGGACAGCAAAAATCGTGAATAAAAAGTGTATCAATATTATAAAATATCATGAGCGAAGACTGGATAAAATCGATGGAAAACATCACGCTGCGCGGTGCTCAAGACATTGTGGATGAATGGATTAAGACATACGGAGTGCGCTATTTCTCCGAGCTCACCAATATGGCTGTGCTGACGGAGGAGGTGGGCGAACTGGCGAGAATAATGGCTCGCAAGTATGGCGACCAGAGCTTCAAGGAGGGGGAGAAGGACTCGTTGGGCGATGAGCTGGCTGATGTACTGTGGGTGCTGCTTTGCATAGCCAATCAGACGGACAACGATCTGACTGCCGAGTTTAAAAAAAACATCTTAAAGAAGACGTCACGCGACAAGGACAGACACAAGAACAACGAGAAACTACGAGATAAAAAAGACAAAATCAAACAATAAAAACTGAATACTTATGACAACAGAAAACCACGGGCATAATCATAATCATGCCCAGCAACAAAGCAAATACGAGGAAGCTTTGAAAAAATACAATCTCGATGTGAACGACAGCGAGGTGAGTGAGGCCGTACGTAAAATCATTGCCGAAAAGGTGCACGAGAACGACACGCCGGAGGTGAAACGATTCCTCATGGGCAGCATCGAACTGACAACACTCAAGACCACCGACTCGGAGACAAGTGTACTGGCATTCACCGAGCGTGTGAACGATTTTGACAACGTGCATCCCGACCTACCCCACGTGGCCACGATATGCGTTTATCCGTGCTTTGCAAGCGTGGTGGACCAGTCGTTGGAAGTGGATGGGGTCGAGATTGCTTGCGTATCTGGCAGTTTTCCTTCGTCTCAGGCGCTTTTGGAGGTTAAGGTGGCCGAGACTGCACTGGCCATAAAAGACGGCGCCACAGAGATAGATATCGTGATGCCTGTGGGCAAATTCCTCAGCGGAGATTACGAAGGTATGTGCGACGAGATAAGCGAACTGAAACAGGTGTGCGGCGAACACGCGATGAAAGTGATTCTCGAAACGGGTTGTCTGAAGACCGCCGCCAACATCAAGAAGGCATCGATACTCGCGATGTACGCCGGAGCTGATTACATCAAGACATCCACCGGAAAGGAGAAAATATCCGCCACACCTGAGGCAGCATACGTCATGTGTCAGGCCATAAAGGAATATTACGACGAGACTGGCATTCAGATAGGTTTCAAACCTGCCGGTGGCATAAATACAGTTATGGATGCCATCACTTACTATACCATTGTGAAGGAAGTGCTTGGCGAGAAATGGCTGACCAACAAGTGGTTCAGACTGGGTACAAGCCGACTGGCTAACTTGCTGCTGAGCGAGGTGGTAGGCGAGGAAATGAAATTCTATTGAGAGAGAGGGGGAATGGGAGTGCTGGGATTTCTGAGAGTTCTGGGAGAACTGAGAGCTCTGAGAAACTCAAAAGCGATATTTGGATTGCTCAATCATAGAGATCCCAACTCTCCCAGCCATCCCATCCCTCCCAGAAATCCCAGTTATCCTAGCTCTCCCAGCCCTCCCAGTACTCCCAGCTCTCCCATCTCTCTCAACTCTCCCAGCTCTCCCATCCCTCCCATCAATTAACAAACCCACTAAAACCAATCACCTATGACCACACCGTTCCTCCCTCAAAAGGGTAATTACAAATCTCTCATCGCCTACCAAAAAGCGGAATGTATCTACGATATCACCTACTACTTCGCACACAAATATCTCTCTAAAGCTGACCGCACAACCGACCAGATGATACAGGCCGCAAGGTCGGGCAAACAGAATATCGCGGAGGGTAGCGCAGCTGCCACCACATCTAAGGAGACGGAGATAAGACTGACAAATGTGGCCAAGGCAAGTCTGCAGGAACTACTTGCTGACTACGAGGACTATCTGAGAGTGAGAAACATGGAGCAATGGCCGGTAGACAGCGACAAGTCTATCCGCACAAGAAATATATGCCGAAGACACAGCGACAGCGCGTATTATCGCGAAGCGATTAAGGTGCGCAGCGATGAAACAATAGCCAACATAGCCTTAACACTCATACATCAGACTGACTTGCTACTCGAGAAACTGATAGAATATCAGAAAAACATTTTCTTAAATGAAGGTGGGATAAAAGAAGAAATGTACAGGGCAAGGACGGAGTGGAGAAAGAATCATTGAGGGATAAGCGGGAGGACTGGGAGGACTGGGAGTTCTGGGAGAGCTGGGAGGACTGAGAGTACTGAGAAGATTGAGCGGAAACTGTCTTCGGGCTCCAGAGTTCCCAGCTCTCCCAGAACTCCCAGTCCTCCCAGTCCCTATTTCTTCCTCTCAATCACAAAATCGAGATATGCCTCAAGAGCGGTCCTTATCTCTTGCGACTGCACATTATTCTGCAGGAATGCGAGCGCATCGCTACGGAAATCACCCATGCGGCCATGAGCATATTCTATGCCGCCGTGAGACTTGGTAAAATCCACCAACCGGGCGATTTCATCGGTAGTGACGGTGCGGTCTTTCACCTTATGCGCCAGTTGCAGCATTTCGGCATCCTGAGTCTTGTTCACGGCATATATCACAGGGAGCGTGAGCTTGCCCTCGGCCATGTCGTTGCCGGTAGGTTTGCCTATCTCAGGAGAGTCGTAATAATCGAATATATCGTCGCGTATCTGGAAGATGATGCCCATGTTCTGACCGAACATGCGGGCCGCCTTGATATCCTCCTGCGATGCACCGGCCGACAGGGCACCCATCGCACAGCAAGCCTCGAAAAGGGCGGCGGTCTTTTGTTTTATCACCTGATAATATATATCCTCCGAGATCTCCTCGTTCTGTATGTTCGACAACTGGAGTATCTCGCCGCTGGCCAAAGTGCGACCCAGTTCGGAGAGATATTCCACGATGGTATTGTTGCGCGTCCGGGCCACACACAGCAGTGCCGTGGACAGCAGATAATCACCGACAAGCACAGCCACCTTATTATTATAAATGGCATTGACCGAAGCCTGTCCGCGCCTCTCAGTACTGTCGTCCACCACGTCGTCGTGCACGAGGCTCGCCGTATGGAGCAGTTCGAGGCCCACGGCGGCGTTCTGCGTCACGTCCGTCACACGGCCGTAGTTCCTTGCCATGAGCAGGATGAGCATCGGCCTCATCTGCTTGCCCGTGCGCCGGCGGATATGGTCGAGAGCCTGTGAGAGAAGGCCGTCCGTATGCGAGAGCGAGTCATTGAACAATGCGATGAAATCGCCCAGTTCGGCTTCTATTGGTTTTCTTATCAGTGATAAATGGTCCATCGAAGAAATCTAATTTGTTACAAAATTACAGATTTTTATTCGGATACTGATTATTTTTTCGTACTTTTACGCTAAATAAAAAAAAGAATCATGGATAAACTGTTTCTCTTGGACGCATACGCGCTGATATATCGTTCGTACTATGCGTTCATCAAGAATCCGCGACACACCAAAAACGGTTTCAACACATCGGCCATTCTCGGCTTTGTCAATACCCTCAACGAGATTATCACCAAAGAGCAACCCACGCATATCGGTGTGGCGTTCGACCACGGACGCACCTTCCGCGACGAGGCCTACCCTGCCTACAAGGCCCAGCGCGAGGAGACGCCCGAGGACATCAAGGCCTCCGTACCTATAATAAAGGAAATCATCGAAGCCATGCACATACCCGCACTCCAGGTGGACGGGTTCGAGGCCGACGACGTGATAGGCACTCTGGCCACTATGGCCGGACAGGCTGGCATACCCACCTACATGCTCACGCCCGACAAGGACTACGGCCAACTCGTGAGCGACAACGTGTTCATGTATCGTCCGCGCCACGGCGGAGGATACGAGGTGATGGGTCCGGCGGAGGTGTGCTCCAAGTATGGCATCTCATCTCCGGCGCAGGTCATCGACCTCTTGGCGCTCATGGGCGACTCGGCCGACAATTTCCCGGGTTGTCCGGGTGTGGGTGAGAAGACCGCCGTGAAACTTATCAATGAGTTTGGATCTATCGACAACCTTCTCTCGGGCACCGACCGCATCAAGGGTAAGTTGCGCGAGAAAGTGGAGACGGCCATCGACGACATCCGCGTGTCGCGTTTCCTCGCCACCATCCGTACCGATGTGCCCATCAGTCTCGATTTGGGAAATCTGGCTTGCAAGGATCCGGACGAGCCTAAACTGCGAAAATTGTTCGCCGAACTCGAGTTCAACAGTCTCACGGACAAGATTCTTAACAAATCGAAAAATAATAAAAAAAGCGATAATTTACAACTCGATTTATTTGGCGAAAATCCGACCGACCGACCGGAAATTTCAAAAAACGCGAGTTTTGAGACACTTCAAACCACTCCTCACGACTATCAATTGATTGAGAATGAGAATGATGCGAAGAAAATCCTTGACTTTTTTTTGACAAAACGAATTCTCAGTTTAGACACGGAGACCACCTCCACGAACACTATCGACGCCGAATTGGTGGGTTTGAGCTTCTCTGTCGAAGAAAAAAAGGCATTTTACGTGGCTGTTCCTTCGGATTGTGAAAAAGCGCAAAAAATCGTAAACATATTCAAACCGTTATACGAAAACGCCGAAATCCTGAAAATCGGACAAAATCTGAAATACGACATCGAGGTGCTCCGACGCTACGGTGTGCATGTGGCCGGACCGATGTTCGACACGATGATAGCCCACTATGTGATTCAGCCCGAGCTCCGTCACAACATGGACTACATGGCCGAGACGCTCCTCGGCTATCGCACCATACACATCGACGAGCTCATCGGTCCGCGCGGCAAGAACCAGCGCAGCATGCGCGACCTCTCGCCCGCGGAGGTATACGAGTACGCTGCCGAGGACGCCGACATCACCCTGCGGCTCTACAACGTGCTGCGCGGGAAACTGAAGGAATACGATGCCGAAGACATATTCTATAATATAGAGATGCCGCTGATGCCCGTGCTGGCAGAGATGGAGCTCAACGGCGTGCGCCTGGACACCGACGCGCTGAAAGAGACATCGGTGTCGCTCACCGAACGGCTGCACGAAATCGAACAGAACATCTACACCGAGGCCGGACAAGAGTTCAACATCGCCTCGCCCAAACAGGTGGGAGAGATTCTCTTCGACAAGTTGAAGATTGTGGAAAAACCCAAGAAGACGAAGACGGGTCAGTATGTCACGTCCGAAGAGGTGCTCCAACAACTCAAGCACAAGAGCCCCATAGTGGCCGACATCCTCGCCCACCGCGGACTGAAAAAGCTCCTCGGCACGTACGTAGATGCCCTGCCCAAGCTCATCAACGGCCGTACGGGACACATACACACATCGTTCAACCAGACCGTCACGTCCACCGGACGTCTCTCGTCGAGCGATCCCAATCTGCAGAACATTCCCGTCCGCGGCGAGGACGGCAAGGAGATACGCCGCTGTTTCATTCCCGAGGAGGGCTGTCTGTTCTTCTCGGCCGACTACTCGCAGATAGAGCTGCGCGTCATGGCTCATCTCAGTGGCGACGAGAATATGATCGAGGCCTTCCGCGAGGGGCACGACATACATGCCGCCACGGCCGCCAAGATATACAAAAAGAACATTACCGAGGTGTCGCGTGACCAGCGCACACGGGCCAAGCGAGCCAATTTCGGCATCATCTACGGCATCACCGTGTTCGGTCTGGCCGAGCGTCTCGACATCAGTCGCGCCGAGGCAACGGAGCTCATCGACGGTTATTTCAGCACATTCCCGAAGGTGGCGCAGTATATGGACACGTGCAAGGAGACGGCCCGGAGCCGCGGTTACGCCGTGACAATGTCGGGACGACGGCGCTATCTGCCCGATATCACATCGCGCAATGCCACCGTCCGCAACTTCGCCGAGCGCAACGCCATCAACGCCCCGATACAAGGCACGGCGGCGGATATCATCAAGATAGCAATGATACGCATCGCCCGGCGATTCAAGGAGGAGAACATACGTTCGAAAATGATTCTTCAGGTGCACGACGAACTCAACTTCAGCGTCTATCCCGAAGAGAAGGAGAAGGTGGAAGAGATAGTGCTCAGCGAGATGCAAGGAGCCTATAAACTCAACGTGCCGCTCGTGGCCGACTCGGGATGGGGCGCCAACTGGCTCGAAGCCCATTGACAAACGCCACGCCGTACAAACATATCAAAGACCAAACATACAATTCACGAAATGAAAACGAAAACGATATTCAAGTTCATCGCGTCTCTCGCCGTCGGCATGTGCCTAGGACTGCTGTTGGCAGCTGTTGCCATAGCGTTGTTCACAGACATCACCATGGAGCGTTTCATGCACAATCTGAGGACCTTGGAGATAGGCGAGACAGTCTTTGCCGCAGTCATGGGCATCGTGATGTTCGTGCTGTGCATGTTGATACAGATTATCGGCCATGAGGGCGGCCATCTCGTGGGCGGACTGCTCACTGGCTACCGCTTCGTGTCGTTCCGCATATTCAGCCTCACGCTGTTGCGCCGCGAGGGACGTTGGACTCTGCGCAGATTCTCACTGGCAGGCACCGGAGGACAATGTATCATGACGCCGCCCGACGGACCGACGGACCGACTGCCCTTCGTGATATACAATGCCGGAGGCGTGGTCTTCAATCTGTTCACGGTGCTGCTGGCCATTGCCGCTGCCGCCGCCCACCCGGGACATCTCTCCGGCTTGCAGCTGATGTTCCTCATAATGCTCGGTCTCAGCGGAGCCTTCGCGTTCATTCTCAACGGCATACCGATGACCAGTGCCGGCATGCCCAACGACGCCCACAACATCATGACGCTGTGGCGCCATCCCGAGAGCCGCCGCCACTTTGCCCTGCAATTGCGCGTCAACGCACTGGCACAGGACGGCATGCGTCTGCGCGACATGCCCGACGAGTGGTTCGAGGACGACCTCACCACCCCACCCTGCAACCTTCTCCACACCGTCACGCGTACGATCATAGCCTCACGCTTGCTCGACGAGGGACATACAGAGGAGGCCCACGATGTGCTCACGGCCATAAACACCGATGGCGACAAGATGCCGAGATTGATAACCTGCGAGCTTAGGTCCGAACTGATATACACCTCGCTCGCCTTGGGGCGTGTGGAGGATGCCGCCCGGATGCTCACCCCCACCCTGCGCCAATACATCGAGCGCTCGGCCGCGTTCATGTCGTCGAAACAGCGTGTGCTCTGCGCCATGGCCCTGCGCATGGACAACGACCGCGGGAAGGCCGAAGACATACTGCACCGAGTAGAGTCGCAGCGCGGCAAATACGTCATCGAGGGCGAGGTGACAATGGATATCGACCTGATGCACAAGCTCCTGGCATAGATGCCTGACAGGGGCGCGTATCCCCGAATATCACATTTCCCACGCACAAAAACAGGGAATGTCAATTAAAAGTAGTAATTTTGCAAACGTTTATACATAATTTCAAATCAAGATATGTCATTAAAATGTGGTATCGTGGGACTGCCCAACGTCGGTAAGTCCACACTGTTCAACTGTCTGTCCAATGCCAAAGCACAGGCAGCCAACTTTCCATTCTGCACAATAGAACCCAACGTAGGCGTCATCACCGTGCCCGACGAGCGTCTCGGCAAACTGGCCGAGATAGTGCATCCGGGACGCATCGTGCCCGCCACTTGCGAGATAGTGGACATCGCCGGACTCGTCAAGGGAGCCTCCAAAGGCGAAGGTCTGGGCAACAAGTTCCTCGGCAACATCCGCGAGACGGACGCCATCATACACGTGCTGCGCTGCTTCGACGATGACAATATCGTGCGCGAGAACGGCAGTGCCGTCAACCCGCTCGAAGACAAGGAGATTATCGACACCGAACTGCAGCTCAAGGACCTCGAGACCATAGAGGGACAATTGTCCAAGCAACAGAAGATAGCATCGGTGGGCAACAACAAGGACGCCAAGATAGCCGTGTCGGTGCTCGAGGCCTACAAGGCCGCCATCGACAAGGGTCTCAACGCCCGCACCGTGACCTTTGAGAGCAAGGAGGAACAGAAGGTGGCCCACGACCTCTTCCTTCTCACCGCCAAACCCGTGCTCTATGTATGCAACGTGGACGAGGGCTCGGCCAAAGAGGGCAACAGCTACTCCCGTATGGTGGAAGAAGTGGCCAAGAGCGAAGGCGCCGAGATGCTCGTCATAGCCGCCAAGACCGAGGAAGACATCGCCGGACTCGAAACCTACGAGGACAAACAGATGTTTCTCGAAGAGCTCGGACTCGAGGAGAGCGGTGTCAACCGACTGATAAAGAAGGCCTACGCCCTGCTCAATCTCGAGACATTCATCACCGCCGGCGAGATGGAGGTGAAGGCATGGACCTACCACAAAGGATGGAAAGCCCCGCAGTGTGCCGGAGTGATACACACCGACTTTGAGAAGGGATTCATCCGCGCCGAAGTGATAAAATACGAGGATTATATCAAGTACGGTTCGGAGGCCGCCGTGCGCGAGGCCGGCAAGCTGGCTGTCGAGGGCAAGGACTACATCGTGCAGGACGGCGACATCATGCACTTCCGCTTTAACGTATAAATCATACGACATACATGAACATCTTTTCATACATCATGTGGCATCCGGACACCACAGCCATGCGCATCGGACCAGTAGCCATTCACTGGTACTCGCTGTGTTGGCTCGTGGGTCTGCTCTTCGCCTACCTCATCGTGAAAAAACTGTACCGCGAACAACGGATCAAGGACGAGCTCTTCGACCCGCTCTTCATGTACTGTTTCGTGGGCATCCTTGTCGGCGCCCGTCTGGGCCACTGCCTGTTTTATGAGCCCGCCTATTTCCTCTCATCGTGGCAGCATTTCGTCGAGATGTTCCTGCCCATAGAGATTGGCGACGACGGATGGCGGTTCACCGGCTATCGCGGACTGGCATCCCACGGCGGCACCATCGGCCTCATGACAGGTCTCTTGGTGTATGTGCGCAAGAGCAAGTTGAACCTCTGGCGCGTGCTCGACAACATCGCCATAGCCACCCCCGTGACAGCCTTCTTCATACGCATGGGCAACCTGATGAACTCCGAGATAATAGGCAAGGTGACCGACGTGCCCTGGGCCTTCGTCTTCGAGCGTGTCGACATGATGCCCCGCCATCCCGGACAACTCTACGAGGCACTCGCCTACGCCCTGCTGCTCATCATCGGATGGGCGCTCTACCGCCGCATGCCGCAGCGTGTGGGCACGGGATTCTTCTTCGGACTGTGCCTGACTTATATCTTCACAGCCCGCTTCCTCATCGAGTACACCAAAGAGATACAAGAGTCGTTTGAGGCCGCCATGCCCATCAACATGGGTCAGGTGCTGTCCCTGCCATTCATCATCATCGGCATAGCCTGTATGGCCGGCGGCAAATGGATGGACTTGATAGGCAAAAGAGAATAACCACGACGGTACATCTCCCCCACTCTGTCCGTACATCATACGGATACATGTAAATGAAAAAATGCGCCCTGCTCCATATCGCAATGATATGCAGGGCGCATTTTTATTTCACAATAATCATTTTGATAAAATATACAAATTTTTTGCAACAATTTGTTTCGAATATATTCAGAAAGTATTAACTTTGCGCCCTGAATGAAAATGAATCACGACAAAACGAATAAAACGCCTGCGGATATCCGTTTTGCTGAGACATTTTCCAATATTAATGCATAAACGAAACAATAAAAATCCGCAGAAACAGACATTTATGAAAAAACTGTACGTTTTATCATTGGCCGTAGCCATGTGCACAGCCTCACTGGCACAGGACGGTTGGAAATCCACACAAGCAGGGACATCCGGCAAATACGGCTTCTCTTTCAGAGCCAAAGGTACCAATGCCCTGCAGTTTGAACCCACATGGGGGGGAGACTGTCCGAAAACTATAGCCACGTAGGTTAGATTCGTTACCAGTCGTG
>CAJKQX010000007.1 GCA_905202125.1 uncultured Prevotella sp. | reverse complement strand
GAGGTCTACAGGCTTGAGTGAACTCGCCTCAGACACACTCAGTGAAACACTACCAAACATCCGGAAATACGATATGTGGCATTTCCGGATGTTTTGTAATATGGCGTTTGAAAATAATCTTGACAATTGTCAGTTGAAGAAATTCCAGCTCAGTCCGAATCGTATGATACGACTGTTGAGCGGATAATGCGGTGCGAGAAAATAATTCTTGTTACCCTTACCGCTGTTCACGTGGCTCATCATCACGAAGAAACGTGTGCGCTGCAAGTGGAAATTGGCATATACGTTGGCAATCGGATAGTTGCCTATTTCAACGCGGTTGTCGTTTGCCTGTACTGCATATTGTCCTAATGCCGGACTGTAATCGAGAGCAGTGTATTTGGTGAAATAGCGTACATCGGCACCGAAATCGCATTTCAGCACACGCGCAATCTTGAATCTCAGATACAGGTTGGAATAGATGTTGAGGTCGGGTACAGGCATCACATCCTTGTTGGACGATTTTTGGAATGTGATTACGTTTTCCCACCATAATGGTCCCAATTTGAAATTTTGCGACAGAGAGAGTGTAAGCAGGCTGATGTTGCCGCTATGTTGCATTACGTCTATCGTGTTGCCCGTTCGTTGATACTCGTCACCTATATTATAGCTCATGGCCATATATGTGTGATTCTTGATTTGGTCCACGGCCACTCTGATGGCTGTGCGCGTCTTGTTGTACGACAACATGCCCTCGATGCGCGAGTGGATTGTCTTGCTGAGATCGTCGTTGTCCCACCAGAAATGACGTCCATGATAGTGGCGATAGTAGAAGGTGGGTTTGAGATGGTGGAACGATCCTTTGGCTGCAAATGTGAGCGTGTCTCCCCACAACGGTATGTTCAGGTCGGCCATGGCGTCTATCTTGAGCTGTCCGGCATCTTTGCCTGTTATCCATGTCTCGGCCGTCACATCGTAATGTAATGTGTGGCCTTGCGTTTTGACCAACTGTCCGCCGATGCTCAGATTGTGCTCGTTGTATGATACGATGCCGTTCTTAGTGTCAGGTAGGGTGAAATGACGCAGGTCGGATGTGACAAAAGCCTTCAGTCCCGCCTTTGCCCATTTGTTGAAACCTTCGAGCAGAGATATTGCAAATGTGTTTTGCAGTCGGTAATGTGTCGTCTTGTCATAGATTGAGTCGCCTTCCGATGGGAGGTAATCGTTGGCATAGAAATCTTCAGGTGTGACGTATGCCTGATATATACGGCGGTAATTGTCGAATTTCATCGTGTGGATGAAACTTGTCACCGGCACATATTCGTTTTTCATCCATGCAGTATCGGCGGTCAGCTTGTCTTGAGTGTTGACAATGCTGTCGGCGTTTTGATCCGTGACAGATACACGTTCAGATGATGTCACGGCATTCGGGGCAGGTTCGTCACCTGCTATTTTGGCATCATCGGGACGTCCGTTGTATATCTCCTGTTTGTCAAATTCATCCTCGTCGAAATCCCTGCCTTCACGCTTGGCAAGTCGTCGTTGCTCCTCTTTGGCTTTCAAGGCTGCATTCTCCTTTTCCGACTCGATGGCGAATTTGCGCGCCTTTATCTCTTCGTCCGACATTTTCACTTTTCTGTTGAAGCCAACGTTGTAGCGCTGTGTGAAAAAAACGTGTTGGTTGTCGTTGCGGTTCCAGTTGCGTGTAAGCACGGTCGGTATCTCGTTTGTGGCATAGTTGTCGTCGAAATTTTCCGGATGTGTGATGTATCTGTCATTGGTGATACCTCCGTTTTCGGCCACTTTCTGATGATTGGTCGATATGAGCAGATGAGCCTGATAGCGGTCGCCGAGATATGACCCGTACATCGTGTAATTGAAATGCGACGTGCTTTGGTCCTGATAATAGCCACGACCGTAGATGTAGTCGAACAGGAACCCCACACCAAGCCGTTTGCCTGCATTCACACCGAATTTGGCCTTGAAATGGTCTTCACCGTTGATACGGTTGCCGGCCGTGTTGTAGGTGATGTTGGTAAAAGGCGAAAGGGTATTCGTGAATTGAAACATATCCACCGGCGTGATGAAGAAATCGTAGGGTTGGGTGAATATGAACTGTTGGGCAAGAGGGCGGTCTGTCGCAATTCGATTGATGCGCGGAGCACCGAGATTGCCTGTCGTGTTGTATTCACCGCGATTACCCGTGGTGAAGATGGTGTTCATGAACATATACGACAGTGTGTCGATGACAGCCGGTTTGCGGTCGCCGAATTTGCTGTCGACAGTCCATACCTTTATGCCCTTGGGTATCTCCTTGTCGCTTCCCAATGAGTCGGTGCGGTTGGTTTGGCGGTGTGTGATGTTGCCGTTATTATCTATTTGGTTGTATTCGTCTGTTTGTGCGAAGATGAATGTCGGCACAAACAGAATAAAGAGCAATAATGTTAAATGTTTCTTTTTCATCTGCGGAAAAGTCGTAGACAGCATTCTGCAAGTTTAAATACAATGGACGTCAATACGGTGACGATGCCGGAGGTATGGTCGATTGTATAATAAACCAACATTCCCACGACGGCAACAATCATGAATATGATGTTGAGTATGTTGCGTATCTTGAAGAATCTGTCCTCGTTTTTTGTCTCATTACCGTTACGATGATGGTGAATGTGGTATTGAAAATCCATAATAATCGTATTTGTATGATGTCTTATTTGAACAATTCTTTTATATTATTGAATATTTGGTTTTTCCTGTCAATAGTCTTGCGACGGAATTTTGCTGTCATAGGCAATAGTTTTGTCTTTTTCTTATTGACGGCATATTTATCGGTGATCACTTCTTCAGCCGGTTTTGTGAAACCGCCGGGACGGTCTTTCTCATACTCATAGGATATGCGTTCGAGCGTCACGCTGAGATGATTGTCAGTACAACGGGCTATTATGGTGTAGTTGAACTCGGCGCGGTCGAGCATGATGAAAGTCTTGGTGAATTCCATCCACTCACTGTATTTGGCAGCAATGACATGCTCATTTTTATTGAATAAGGCAATGCCGCTGGCTATCTGACGTTCTTCCTGGGCTAATTTGTCAAGGAATGCGTAAGTCTTTTCGTATATCTCTTCGGCGTTCTTGCTCTGTAAGTCAATGTCGAGAGAGAATACTACTTTGCCGTCTTTTTCCTGAATGGCATCTTTCTGGATGTATTCCCAATCCTTAGACTTGATTGAGGTATTGTCATTTTCAGACACAACTGAGGTTTTGGGATCTTCTTTATGCTTTTTCCCTGCGGCCTTGAGTGCTCTTCTGGCCTCTTTTTGGGCTTTTTTAGCCTCAGCCTCAGCTTTTTTAGCCAGTTCGAGCTTTTCCTGTGCCGACATCGGTTTCTCCCATTCGCTCTGTGCGATTCCGGCAATAGGCAGACACGCAAAGAGTACTGTTAATATCTTTTTCATATTGTTTTCTGTGCTTGTGTGATTTTTATAATCTGCAAATTTAATAAAAATTGATATGATGTTTCGCCCATTCCGCATTATTTAATGTTATTTCACTCAATTGTGCAAACCATTACAATTATAAAATGAATTATTTCTTTCATGCGAACATATGCTTTGCCATATCATAATACCTTTGCATCAGAAAACGAGACATAGTGTTTCGTTAGTAAAAACATTTCAAATGAACACATTATTAACGAGCGAATCCTTGCTCATAAGCTTTGGCTATAAGCTCGGCCACGTTGTTGGCGTTGAACTTGTAAAGTAGGTTGCGGCGATGAAACTCTACTGCGTGGGGAGTCACTCCGAGTTTGATGGCAATATCTGGGGTTGTCATGCCACGGGATATGAGGCTTAGTATTTCCTTCTCACGGACTGTGGGTAGTATGTGGTTGTTAAGTTCGTTCTTCAGTGCAATTGCCGAGGAGCAATAAAAACGAAGACCATTGAATACTCTTTCTATGGCTTTAATCAAATCGGTGACGTCTGAACTCTTGAAGACTATTCCCTCAACATTCATTGCAACAAACTCATCCAGATACCACAATTGCTCGTGCATGGTATGGACTATGATGCGTATATCGGGAAAATCGCACCGCAAAGTGTGAAGGAATGTCATTCCGTCGATGTCAGGTAACTCCACATCAAACAGACAAAGCCTGTAATAATTGGTAGTCAAGAGCTGTTTTGCCTCGTGTCCTGATGCTGCCGTGTCGATTACTACATCGTTGTCTAATGCTTCTCGTGTGATGGCCGTCAGACCTCTGAGCACCACTGCATGGTCGTCGATGATGAGTACACGTTTTGATGATATTTGTTGTGTCATGCTATTTCAATGGTTATGGTAGTGATACCTTCATTATGCTCGTTGCTGATATGGGCACCTATGAGTTCTGCTCTTTGTTGTATGTTCTCTATACCGATGCCTTTGCCGAGGTGTCGGGATTGTTGCGACTCATCAGTATAAGAGTTAGGATAAGATTCGGGATAGGAGAGTGTCAGTCGCAATCCTTGTTGGTAGTTGGCTCTGATAACTACGTGTGTGGCGGTGGTGTGTTTGTGGATGTTCTGCATCAGTTCTTGTATGATACGATAAACCTGATACGCCACGTTGTCAGTCAAGTTCTTTCCCTCTGTATTTATGGCTTGATAATCAATAAAACTTTTGGATTGTATGGCATAGGCTGTGAGCATATCGTTAAGATTCTGGTTCTTGAAACGAGGCGGCATGAGTTCGTGCGAGATATTACGCACATCTTCGCTTATTTGCCTTATGGTCTCGACAACCTTCTTTTGGTCAGTCAACGGCGATGCCATCAAGAGCGACACTCCATATAGATCGTTGCAGATGCCGTCGTGCAAGTCGCGAGCCAATCTGCCTCGTTCCTCCTCCACGCCTTTAAGGTGTTCACTTATTCGGGTATAAGCTTCACGTCGACGACGGATGATGATGTAAGTGATAAGTGCAAAGATGAAAAGAACGAATATTGCGCACACTATAATTGTCCATGTAGTGGTGCGGGCTTTGTCTTCTTCAAGTCGCGATATGTCAAGTTCCTTCTGCATCGTATCGTATTTCACCTGAAACTCGCTCAGCTGATTGTCTATTTCTGTATTGCGTAGCGAATCGCCTATGGCGATAGACCGTTCGTATGCTTTGGTAGCCTTATGGTGAAGTCCCAATGCATCGTAGTTGCGGGCTATGCGCAGCCATAGTTTGTCCATAGACATGTAGGTGCCGGCATCCTTCATGGCGAGTATGCGCTGTTGTATGGCAAGACTCTCACGATAGCGTCCCATTGCTGCCAATACCACATAACATTCTTCCATGAAACCGAGGCTCTCAACCGACCCTTTCGGAATACGTTTTGTCAGTTGGTTGCCTTTTTGTATGTAAATCATCACCGAGTCGGTTTGCCCGCATTTATAGTGCATATCTATGATAGAGGCGTATGCTTTGAGCACATAGCGTGGGGCGCCTTTGCGTTCGGCCATGCTTACGATGCGTCGCTCTATAGCCAGTCCCTCTTCTTTGTGTCCTGCCAAGAATAGTATCATGCCACTCTGACTGCCGGCGTACATCATCGTCTCTATGTTGTCAGATTGTTCAGCCTTGATTACCGCCTTGCGTGCAAAGGGCACGGCGTCGGTCACACGGTTGGTGTTGGTGTAGAGTATTGCCATAGATGTGAGCAGATGGGCCTCGTCGTCGGCAGATGCTCCATGAACATGCATAAGTTGTAGTGCCTCTTGATAGCATATAAGTGCCGAGTCGGGGTGCTGTGCCACACGACTCATCACGCCGAGGTCGCTTAAAGATTGGATTAGTAGGGTGGTGTCGTGTGCCTCACGAGAGAGGTTTACCGCCTGCTTCAGATTGGTTACGCCTTTGCTCACATCACCGTTGGAGAACCACGCATTGCCACGTATTATGGCAAGCTGGATGCGGTTGGTTTTGGTCAATTGTTTGCTGTAGCGGTCTTCTATCGTGCGGACGGCTATCAGAGCACTGTCGGGATTGGTGTCGACGAAGGCGTTTGCCCATTCTATGTCTTTTTCTATAGGGCTTTGACCTTTGGCATGGCAAGCCAATGGCAGTAAAATCAAGAGGAGTGTGAGTAATCGGTTAGTCATATATTGGTTTCTTTTGTTTGTCTGCTTCAAAGTTAATGTTTTTCCGACATAAAAACGTAATATCCTCCACACTTTTTTAAAGCGTGGAGGATTATTTTCTTTTTGTCTCTTGTCACAAACTTACAATATTATTTCACAAGAACCTTTCTGCCGTTGATAATGTAGATACCCTTGACAGGTTTCAAGACTCTCTGACCAGAAAGACTGTACGCTTCACGATTCTTCGTATCTGACTGCCTTATCGTGTCAATACCCGTGGGCGATACGTAGTTGTGAATACTATAATAATAGTTGTAGGTGTTTCCGTTGATAATGCTGTAGTCCAGATAATTGTCGTCACCTGCAAGATAGAAATATTCGTGCGTAATCTTGTCGTTTTCGTCGGCAATGCTTATAAGCCGTTGCTGGTTATCAAGTGTGTAAATTGAGGTTGAAATCAGTTCTTGGTTCTCATTATAACTATCACAACGTATTTGATTATCGCTGATGTAGTTGTAGCAGGCACCATGTGCTCTGTATTCTAATTTCCATGTGCCTGATTCCCTATCCCATTCATAATGCCATACGGGAAGAGGATTGCCTACACAATCATATTCAGACTCTAATGGTACGGCAGGAATAGTATAGTAAGTGTCTGGATCCTGCGGTCTGCTGGCGTTGCTGATAAGGGTGTGCCACTGTTCTCCGTAGACGATAACGCCGTTTTCAACATAGTAATGCCCCTCTATATTCCACACACCGTTGGTTTCTCTGATATCATGGAAGCCTTCGCTCATGTCGGTAACATTTATGGGCGCTTTACTGCGTCCCATGTGTCTCGTTCTGGTATTATCGTAGTATTCGAGATACCATGGACCATTGAGGCTCTCGCCTGAATACTCACGAATGCCTGTCCAAACACCGTTGGCATTGTATACATATTCCATTTTGAAGTACTCAATGTCATCACCGTACTCTACATCGTGAGACTCCTCTACAAAACAGTCCCCGTGACCGGCATTATTGTAGAAGTAATGCTGCTCGCCATAGGCTTGTACTTTTCGTGAGTTATCGGCATTCATGGTGTATTCTTCCCATTTCACCTTCTTGAGTCTTCCGTTTTCGTATTCTGCTGTTTGGAGTTCATATTCACTTTCGTCTTCGTAATTATTAACTGAGAGATATGTTGCCGTATGTCCATAACACATGGGCTCTTCTTGCTCAGGGTAGAGTGAGAGATTACCATTTATTATGTCGTCGAGTGTCACTGCTGGAGCATAGTCGTCTGCGTAGGTATAGTTGGCTGAATGGCTGTCGCCGTTGTACACATTGGTTTCAGTCTCTTTTATAAGGCGATTGAGAGAATCCCATTCGTATGTATTTGTTTCACATAGCTCTGTTTCTTCGTAACCACAATACCATCTTTCTTTCCTTACAGGGCGGTTGCCCTCAGCGTTGAGATAGAATCTTGTCTCTTCCTGAAGTTTGTAATGCTCGTTAAGATCGTCAAGAGTTGTATTTTGAGAATAGCCGATGTTGTCTTCGTAATAGGACTCAGCTTCGTATCTTCTTACGTAGACACAGCCGTCGGTATGTACGGTTTCTTTTTTCCATGCCTCTCTAATTTCCATCTTTCGTATTGGATTGCCGACTTCATCTATATCGTTACTGCTGGTGGCATGAGTGTATGAAATCAGGTATGCATTCTGGTATTCGGAATAATTGTAATGTTCCTTAGGCGGCATTTTGTTGGTGTAGGTCCATAACTCAGCCTCGTAAAGATAAGCCTCTTGCGAGGGATAGTCAAAAAGATAATCGTTGTATCTCACAAGGTTGCCCCATTTATCGTAGCCGTATTCTGAATCTATGACAAACTTGCCATCTACTGTGTCATAGTATCTTTCCCAAGTAATGTCACCTTCTGTGACTACCTTGGCTTCTTCTGTGGCAGTCTGCCGTTGTCCGTTCTTGTCAACAGCGTAGCGTGTACGTGAGATGCATCTTCCGTCAGTATTAAACACATAATCTTGGATATAAGAATTGTCGGTGTCAACCTCCCAGACATTGTCGTATTTATTTCTGACGATCAGTGAGGTGATGTAGCCATATTCGTTGTACTTATACAGCCGTTCATAGTTTTCCGACTTCACGGAGTCGAGCAAGTTTACTTCCGACGAGACCGGTACGGCTCGGATGTTGCGAATACTCTCGTGTTTTTGGGCTTGTGCAAGCACGCTTGTGCTGAGCAGTAAGAATGAGGTAATGATAGTTTTCATATTAGTATTTTTTTCTTATTGTTTTCCGATGGCTATGCTCTCTATCTCTCCGTCGTGTCCAGTGAATCGAATATTATTGTACACGGCATCATCGTTGTAGGTGACACCTTTCACGCCAGACTGCTTTTTCAGCAAATCTGCGTTGCCACCAATGCGGAAAATCTTAGTCCCTACTTTAACTCCAACAGTCTCATTTGCCAGTTGTATGCCCACGATGACACCTGAGGAGCAAGTGAGCGACATTACATGTTTTTCTCCGAGATACACGTATTTGTATTCGTTGTCTCCTTCCACTTTGTCGTATAGTCCATCAACCTTTGCCGGCATGGCAGATGTTTTGGCACCAATCTTGCAAGGACCTACACCTTCGGCTGTGAGCATCCAGCCTTCTGCAGGTTTTGTGTAAGTGGCGTCAGAAATCTCTTCCTTTGGCATTTCTTCTATTGGAATGTTGCTGATGACAAACCGGTAGTTGTGTGTCGACGCGTCATTATGATACTGACCCGTGCAGTTGAGTATCACCCTGCTCAATGTCTTTGCTGAGGCTGGTGCATCAATTACGAGTACACCATTGACGAAGCCTCCTGCGGGGAGGTTGACGCTAAGCCCCTCACTGCTTCGGCTCTCGCCAATGACAATGAGCGATATGTTGTATTTCTTTCCGTCACTGCCGTAAACCACCGTTTCGTTGGGTTCGTAGTTTTTTATCCAGATATTCTCAACATCCTTCTGTCCTTGACTGGGCAACTGGAAGTAGAACAATACGCGTCCGTCCTTGCGATAGCATCCCTGATAGTTGAAACCTACACCGGGATTGTCGCCATAGGCTGTCAATGTCATGTTGCCTATCTTGACGGTATTGCCTATTTGATTGTCTCCACCGTTGATTTTATCTACCGTTTGCCCTATCTTGTCGAGAGCTTTACCGAGTTTTTTCAGGAATTGGGCATTGACAGGATTTGAACTGCACATTGCTAATGCCAAGCATAATAGTATAAACTTTCTCATATTGTATATGATTTGGTCTTGTCGTCAATATTCTGCAAATATAAACGAAATACAAGAAACCTAAAAATCCTACCCTACAACAAACCGTAGGTTTTATCAACACACAATTTAATTATTAGTAATCTTTAACTGTTCAGATACAAATAGTTACTATAAATGGCAGCACATTTTGACGGTCATTCGCTTTTGTCTTTCGGGTGCATATCATCAAGAATAGCTTGCAGACGTATGATTTCATCACGATATTGCGCCGCTTGAAGGAAATCGAGGTCTTTGGCGGCCTGTTTCATCAGTGCCGTGGTGTCGGCAATACTTTTCTCGAGTTGTTTCCTGTTCATCATTTTCATCACAGGGTCGGCGGCGAATGCCTCACGGGTGGGTTCGATATACGGCTTGTATTCCACCACTTTCGAACGCTCCGTGGGCGTTGTTATCGTGTCCGGCGTACTGTTTGGTGTGAGCGACCCCTTTATTTCTTTTGTGATTTGCTTTGGAGTAATGTTGTGCTCTTTGTTGTAATTTAATTGTATGATACGCCTTCTTGCGGTCTCATCGATGGTTTTCTGCATGCTTTCCGTTATGCAGTCGGCATACATTATGACCTTGCCATTGACATTGCGGGCTGCTCGCCCGGCTGTCTGAGTCAACGAACGTCGGCTGCGTAGGAAACCTTCTTTGTCGGCATCGAGTATGGCGACGAGCGACACCTCGGGTAGATCGAGACCTTCGCGAAGCAGATTGACACCCACGAGCACATCGTAAATGCCGGCCCTCAGGTCGTTCATGATTTTCACTCGGTCGAGTGTTGCCACATCACTGTGAATATATGTTGCCCTTATTTCATGACTTATGAGATATTCCGTCAGTTCCTCCGCCATCCTTTTTGTGAGCGTTGTGACAAGTACGCGTTCTTCTTTCTCACCGCGTTCTATTATCTCGTTCATGAGATCATCGATCTGATTCTCGGATGGCCGGACCTCGATTATCGGGTCAAGGAGCCCCGTAGGGCGGATGATTTGCTCTACGACAACACCCTCGGACTCTTCCAGTTCAAAGTCGGCGGGAGTGGCCGAGACATAGATTACCTGATTGATCATGCTCATGAACTCTTCAAATTTCAACGGACGGTTGTCGAATGCCGCCGGAAGCCGGAAACCGTATTCCACAAGGTTCTGCTTTCTGGCGCGGTCGCCTCCGTACATAGCGTTGATCTGCGGCACACTGACATGACTCTCATCGATGATGAGCAGAAAGTCTTTCGGGAAAAAATCGAGAAGGCAATATGGACGTTCACCCGCCTCGCGACCATCGAAATATCGTGAATAGTTCTCTATTCCGCTGCAATGGCCGAGCTCCTTTATCATCTCCATGTCGTATTCCACACGTTCCTTAATACGTTGCGCCTTGATATGATCGCCCAAATCTTCGAAGAAAGCTATCTGTTTGACAAGATCGTCCTGTATCATCCGCACTGCGGCATTGGTCTGCTCTTTGGATGTGACGAACAGGTTGGCCGGATAGATCTGGTATTCCTCAAAAGACATTATCCTATGGTAAGTGACGTTGTCAAGCTCTTCTATCTCATCTATCTCATCGTCCCACCACACAATTCTTAATATATTGTCGCTGTAAGCCATGAAGATGTCTACGGTGTCTCCCTTTACTCTGAAATTTCCCCGTTTCAGTTCGATGTCGTTGCGAATATACAAGGCATCGACAAGTTTTCTGAGAAAGACATTGCGATCTATATTCTGTCCCTTGCGTATGCTGATGATGCTGTCCGCCATGGCCGTCGGCCCGCCCATACCGTAGATGCACGAGACAGACGAAACGACCACTACATCCTTGCGTCTGGACAATAACGCGCTCACGGCCGACAAACGCAACTTGTCTATTTCGTCGTTTATGGCCAAATCTTTTTCTATATATGTGTCTGTTGTCGGCAGATATGCTTCAGGCTGATAATAATCGTAGTAAGAAACATAATATTCGACAGCATTGTCCGGGAAGAAACTTTTCATCTCCTCATAGAGCTGGGCAGCAAGCGTCTTATTATGACTGAGGATGAGTGTGGGTCTGTTGATATTGGCAATGACATTTGCCATAGTGAATGTCTTGCCCGAACCGGTAACTCCTAACAGTACCTGCGATCTTACGTTCTCGTTGATTCCATCGGTCAGTTGCTTTATCGCTTCCGGCTGGTCTCCGGTTGGTAAGAATTTTGATGTCAGCTTGAAATTCATATCGAACAGTTTGAATAAAGGTCGACAAAAATAATAAAAAAGGTTGCAATAATATAACATAAAGGTGATTTTTTGCTAAAAAAGCTATATATTACTTTGTGGATAAATGAATAATATGTAATTTTGCAATTCAAAAATTTAAGTATGAAGAAAACTCTTTTTTGCATTATCTCGTTATCGGCTCTCGTGTTTTCGAGTTGTTCCAATGAGTTCAATCATGTCTACAAGACTTCGGATAATGCGTTCAAATATGAATATGCAAAAGAATCTTTTGCCAAAGGTAAATATGTGAAAGCCTCAACCTTATTGCAGGATCTGGTGACCTATATGAAGGGAACGGACAACGCGCAGGAGAGTCTTTACATGTTGGCTATGTCCGAATATTGCAGCAAAGACTATGAAGGAGCTGCCGCTACATTCAAAAAATACGTTACCAGTTATCCCAAAGGTGTTTATGCCGAGGAAGCAGAATTCTATGTCGGCCAAAGCTATTATATGAGTACACCCGAACCACGGTTGGACCAGTCGCGCACGGTGACCGCTATTGCCGCTTTTCAGGAATATCTTGACCTGTATCCCAATGCCGTTTATAAGGCGCAGGCGCAACAGCGATTGTTTGAATTGCAGGATAAGTTGGTGCAGAAGGAATTCTATACGGCCCAATTGTATTATGACATGGGACAGTATTTTGGCAATTGCACTTACGGCGGAAACAATTACGAGGCAAGTATAATCACCGCTCAAAATGCTCTCAAATCATATCCTTACACATCATTGCGCGAGAAATTCGCACTGCTCATTATGAGAAGTAAGTATGAGTTGGCTCAACAGAGTGTTGATGAAAAGAAGCTGGAGCGTTTTCAGGATGCTGAGGATGAATGCTATGGTTTCATCAATGAGTTTCCCGATTCGAAGGATAAGGCGATGGCTGAGAAATTTATCGCTAAATGCAAGGAAATTACTAAAGATTAATATAATATGGATTACAAAAAGTCAAAGGCACCGGTTAATACCGTAACACGCAATATTATGGATTTGTGTGAAGAAACCGGTAATATTTATGAGAGTGTGGCTATAATTTCAAAGCGGGCAAATCAGATTGGCGTGGAGATAAAGCAGGACCTCAATAAGAAATTGGCCGAGTTCGCTTCTTATAACGACTCTTTGGAAGAAGTTTTCGAAAACCGTGAGCAGATAGAAATCTCACGTTATTATGAGAAACTTCCCAAACCTACATTGTTGGCAACACAGGAATTTGAAGATCAGAATATCTATTATCGCGATCCTTCAAAAGATAACAATCCGGAATTGGTATAATGTTACAGCGCAAACAAACCGTTTTTCTCAGTCTTGCGTTCATACTGACACTTGTGTGCATGTGTCTTCCGTTGGGGAGTTTTGAACCAAATGGAATGGGAGTTGACTCGCAGATGTATAATCTGTGGATTGTCAATAATGGCAAGCACGATTACACGGTAGCCGGATTGTTTCTTGTCCTGCTTGTGTCGTGCCCGCTGAATCTGACTGCCATCATGTCGTTCAAGAACAGAATCTATCAGAGCCGTCTGTGTCTCATGAATATATTCTTGCAGATCGCATGGTATGTGGTATATGTGATAAGTGTCAAGTTGGCCGGACATTCGGACGCAACGTATCATGTTGCCGTTGCATCTTGTTTCCCATTGATATCCCTCATCCTTTACATTATGGCAAGAAAGGCAATCCTTGCCGACGAGAAGCTTGTGAGGGCTGCCGATAGAATAAGATAAACTTGAATTTTACCTGAAAAAGTGAGATTTTGATTACATCAAAACATAGCTTCAATCCTGTTGAATGAGGCTTTGAGAAATAAGAAGAGGTCACAACTGATTAATGGTGTGACCTCTTCTTGTTAGTATAATACCGGTTGCGGTAGCATAAACCACTCTATGATTTTAGTACAGTGCCTTTGTACGGCCGGTACATGAACCTTGTACGGTCAGTACAGAGGCTCTGTATTGACCGTACAAAAGCCCTGTACTGTTTTGGAATTTGGATAATGAGCGTCCACCCCTGTTTCATCAGACGATTTATCATTGAAAACCGGCATAGCCATTAGTGGTTATTGCCGGTTGTCAACGTATTCCTTAGCTTTTGCAATTGCAATATTAATGTGGCTGCAGATATTCTCTTTGCCCACCAGATTGTAGAAACCGGCATGCTCAAGCACTCTGTGTACATTAGGGTTGACACCGGAGAGTACAATCTGTATGCCTTCCTTCTTGCTCATTGTGCAGAGGTTGGTGAGGTTGTGTATTCCAGTTGAGTCGACAAACGGTACTTTTCTCATTCTGATGATTCTCACTTTCGGACGATCACCGAACCCCGCCATGATTTCTTCGAAACGGTTGCCGGCACCGAAGAAATATGGTCCGTTTATCTCGTATACCTCCACTCCGTGAGGAATGACGAGATGCTCGTTGTTCTCAAGTTTTAAATCTGTTTCGTCGTTCGGGTCGATTTCGTCAAGAATAACCTTCACGTCAGTGGTTTCGGCCATTCGTCTCATGAACAACAGACAGGCTATCACCAGTCCTACTTCGATGGCAACGGTAAGGTCGAATATTATTGTGAGCAAGAATGTTATGATCAATACGGTCACATCACTTTTGGGATTTTTCAGGAGAAGAAGGAACGAGCGCCATCCGCACATGCCGTATGACACCACAACGAGAACTCCCGCAAGGCACGCCATCGGTATGTATTGTGCCAATGGCATGAGAAAAAGAAATATCAGCAACAGCACTACTGCATGAACAATACCCGCAATCGGGGTGCGTCCACCATTATTAATATTGGTCATGGTACGGGCTATGGCACCGGTGGCAGGTATTCCGCCGAAGAGAGGAGTGGCGAGGTTGGCCAATCCCTGACCTATAAGTTCGGTGTTGGAGTCGTGATGGTCGCCGATGACACCATCAGCCACGGTAGCCGACAGCAAACTCTCGATGGCTCCGAGTATGGCAATGGTCAATGCCGGAGGAACAAGAGCCTTTATCGTGTCCCATGATAAAGTCGGTAATTGAGCTTCGGGCAATTGCGAATTTATGGCAAATCTGTCGCCTATGGTCTCGATTGTAGTGGCCCCGAAATGATTTTTCAACAACAGTGCAAGCAAAGTCATAAGGATGATGGCGATAAGAGATCCCGGTATCTTTTTGCTCAGTCTGGGGCTTAAAACAATTACCACGATGCTCAATATTCCGATTACTGAGCTCCATAGATCGATTGTCCCGAAATCATGAATGTATGCTATCCATTTTTCTATGAAATCGGATGGCACATCTGCCATTGTTAGTCCGAACAAGTCTTTAATCTGAGTAGTAAAAATAGTAACGGCAATTCCGCTCGTGAAACCCACTATTATGGGATAGGGAATATACTTGATGATTGTTCCGAGACGCAGAATTCCAAATAATATAAGGAAAATGCCTGCCATCAGTGTGGCTATTGTCAGTCCCTGAAAACCATATTTCTGTATGATGCCGTAGATGATGATGATGAATGCGCCGGTGGGACCTCCAATCTGTATTTTGCTACCTCCGGCCACCGAAATGATGAATCCGGCCACAATAGCAGTGATAATACCTTTTTCGGGAGATACGCCGGAAGCGATACCGAAGGCAATTGCCAAAGGCAAAGCCACGATGCCTACAATGATGCCGGCCATCAGATCTGCCATAAACGTTTTTCTGTTGTATCCCTTTAATGTGGAAAACAGTTTTGGCTTGAATACAAATGTTTTCATTATGAATCTTGCTTTTGATTGTATTTGTCAACCTTTTTATAAAGTCATCCTGAACTGTGACAATAATAAAATGTATGTTAATATTTTTTGCAAAGGTACTGCTTTTGTTTAAAAAAACAAAATTTGAATATAGGCAATTGATAATTCTCGTGAACAGGATGGGATGACTGATGTCGTAAAATGAAAAACCGCAGGATTCATCATGGGATAATTTAAAGAAGGAATCTTGCGGTTATTTATGAACTTGACTTATTTGTTTTTGAGCAAGTCGCGAATCTCTGTAAGTAGTATTTCTTCTTTTGTCGGTTCCGGGGCGGCAGGTGCCGGAGCCTCTTCCTTTTTCTTTGTGAGGCGGTTGATAATCTTTACCATCAGGAATACACAGAATGCGATAAGAATGAAATCGATGAATGTTTGTATGAAACTACCATAATTGATAGTAGCGGGAGCAAGGGTCTCGCTGCCCACATTCATTTGAGGTAACGTCACTTTGAGGTCCTGAAAGTTGACTCCACCGATAATCCATCCAATCGGAGGCATAATGATATCGTTGACAATCGATGACACGATTTTGCCGAAAGCACCACCGATAATTACACCCACAGCCATATCGATGGCATTACCTTTGACGGCAAACTCCTTGAATTCTTTTATAAAACCTTTCATGCTTAATATATTTTATATTATTTAATACTGTAATTCAATACAAAATTAGAAATTATTTTGTAACTTTGCATTCGAAAGAGAACAAAATTGCCATTTGGACGTCATCTTTTTGAATATAAGCTTATTATTTTATAAGATATGTCTTTTTGGCAGAGTGCAATTTCATAGATTTACAATTTAACCCTTTATAAAAATAAAGTAAAATGACAAAAATTGGTATTAACGGATTTGGCCGTATTGGTCGTTTCGTTTTCCGCGCTTCAATGAATCGCGATGACATCCAGGTAGTAGGTATCAATGACCTTTGCCCAGTAGACTATCTTGCTTACATGCTCAAGTATGATACAATGCACGGCAAGTTCGAGGGTACTATCGAAGCTGACGTTGAGAACTCTAAGCTCATCGTTAATGGCCAGGAAATTCGTGTAACAGCAGAGCGCAACCCCGCTGATTTGAAATGGAATGAGGTTGAGGCTGAGTATGTTGTTGAGTCGACAGGTCTCTTCCTGACACAGGAGAAGGCTCAGGCTCACATCGAGGCCGGTGCTAAGTACGTAGTTATGTCAGCTCCTTCTAAGGACGCTACTCCTATGTTTGTTTGCGGTGTAAACTTCGACAAATATGAGAAGGGTACACAGTTCGTTTCAAACGCATCTTGTACAACAAACTGCTTGGCTCCTATCGCTAAGGTTCTGAACGACAAATTCGGTATCACAGACGGTCTTATGACAACCGTTCACTCTACAACTGCTACACAGAAGACTGTTGACGGTCCTTCAATGAAAGACTGGCGCGGTGGCCGTGCTGCTTCAGGCAACATCATCCCGTCTTCAACAGGTGCTGCTAAAGCCGTAGGTAAAGTAATTCCTGAGTTGAACGGCAAACTGACAGGTATGTCAATGCGTGTTCCTACTCTCGATGTTTCTGTTGTTGACTTGACAGTTAACCTCGCTAAACCGGCTACATACGCAGAAATCTGCGCTGCCATGAAAGAGGCTTCTGAGGGTGAGTTGAAGGGTGTTCTGGGTTACACAGAGGATTCAGTTGTTTCTTCTGATTTCCTGGGTGACACACGCACATCTATTTTCGACGCTAAAGCAGGTATCGCTCTGACAGACACATTCGTAAAGGTTGTTTCTTGGTATGACAACGAGATCGGTTACTCTAACAAAGTTCTCGAACTCATCGCTCACATGAAGAAAGTTAACGGATAATATTTCTCCGAATCTTTAAAATATAAAAATCTCCGTTTGGCCCAATGTGGCCGGACGGAGATTTTTCGTTATTATTGTTATGCTTTGCTATATTGAACCCAAATCTGTCATTAGAGTTCATGGCAGTTTTGGAGATTATATTTGTTGTATTGCGACCATCTTGTCGAAGGCATAGCGGGCTATGGCGAGACAAGACGGGAAGCAAGACGACAAATAGAAGCCCAAAACACGTGAACAGACAATACGATAACCATCATTCATGCCCATTGTCGGTCTAATGCGATTTGGGTTGAAATATTGCAAATGCTTTCTATTTGCGATTATCCATAAATTTTTGTACTTTTGTCAGCATAAACAA
The DNA here is from genome assembly GCA_905202125.1 of uncultured Prevotella sp. GTDB lineage: Bacteria > Bacteroidota > Bacteroidia > Bacteroidales > Bacteroidaceae > Prevotella. Next base: position 33,851 of record CAJKQX010000007.1, on the reverse strand, counting down.
ATATAAAAGAACTGCATTGCATAAGATGATAACAATACTCGGTCCAACAGCAAGCGGCAAGACCACCCTTGCCGCCGCGTTGGCCCATGAGTTGGACGCTGAGATAATCAGTGCCGATTCACGACAGGTTTACCGTGGAATGACTATCGGTACAGGCAAGGACTTGGATGATTACATTGTGAAAGGACGTCAAATAGGATATCATCTTATCGACATAGTGGATCCGGGCACAAAATATAATATTTATGAATATCAACAGGATTTTCATAAAGTGTATGCCCAACTTTTGGAACGTAAGGTCCAACCAATACTCTGTGGAGGTTCCGGTCTTTATATAGAAACAGTTCTTAAAGGCTACTCACTGTCCACTGTGCCGCAAAATCCGGAATTAAGAAAGAGATTGTCGGGACTGTCGCTTGACCGGCTCACAAGCATACTCGTAGATTTGAAACGAAAGAATGGCTCAAATATGCACAATCGTTCGGACGTAGATACGGCTCAACGAGCCATACGTGCCATAGAGATCGAGGAGTATAATCTGAATCACTCCAAATCGGAACGACCGTTGCCACCCGTAGACTCATTAATAATAGGTGTGGATATCGACCGTGAAGAGCGTCGCCGGAAAATCACACATCGACTGAAAGATCGACTTGAGCACGGTATGGTTGATGAAATCAGACAACTTATCAACATGGGAGTATCAGCCGATGATTTGATTTATTATGGTCTCGAATATAAATATGTGACCGAGTATGTGGTCGGCCGAACAACGTACTATGAGATGTTTCGGGGTTTGGAGATAGCCATTCATCAATTTGCAAAACGCCAGATGACATGGTTCAGAGGTATGGAACGTCGCGGATTCAATATCAATTGGCTCGACTCATCGTTGCCTATGGATGAAAAGATATCGCGGATTAAGAATTTGATAAGGAAAGATATATAAATAGGTGGAATATGGACAATGGTCAGCGCTTGGGCATATTGTATTGTCCCAAACATGAAGATTTGAAGAAAAACAAGAGGTGGGCGAGAATTGAGAAATATCTCACCGACCGGGGCGTGGCATTCGATTTTATTCAGAGTGAGAGCGCCTCTGGTGTGGAACGACTTGTTCGGATGATGGTCAACAACGGTTACACAACCATTGTCATTGTCGGTGGAGACTCTGCTCTGAATGATGCTGTCAATTGTCTGATGAATTTTGAGGCGAGAGTGCGTAATGGTATCACCATTGGAATTATACCAAATGGAACAATGAACGACTTTTCCCATTTCTGGGGCTTGAAAGAGAACGAGGTGCCTCAAGCTATTGACGCCATAATCAAGCATCGTGTCAGAAAGATAGATGTGGGATGCGTGAAATACAGCAATCACAAGAATGAAACATGTCGCACCTATTTTCTCAATTGCATCAATATGGGTTTTATTGCTTCAGTCATGAATCTGCGACGTCAGACCCGACACTTTCTTGGATCACGCATGCTGTCTTTCCTTTTTTCTTTTATTTTGATGATATTCAAACGTAAGGAGTACAAAATGCGATTGAATATCAATACGGATGTTGTGGAGAGGAATATCATGACCGTATGTGTGGGTAATGCCTCAGGGTTCGGACAGACTCCTAATGCTGTTCCTTACAATGGTATGCTTGACGTATCAGTGGTCTGCCATTCGGGAATCACACAACTATTTCAAGGGATATATTTGTTTTTAAAAGGAAAACTGCTCAATCATAAGAACGTGCATTCTTATCGTACACAGAAAGTCGATGTTGAACAAGCGGAGAAAATGCCTGTCGGTGTGGACGGACGACTGATAGAAGGTCCGAATGGAGCTTTTTCGATAACCGTAGAGCAGGAGGTCATCAATTTCATTATTCCTTAATGTCATTATCCGAGAGTTGATGTTGATATCAGTTTGTCGATGTCACATATTGTTATATTTTTGCCATCGATGGATATAATGCCCTCCCCGGCAAACGCGGACAACGTTCTTATGGCATTGCTTGTAGTCATGTTGGACATCTTGGCCAGATCCTCACGGCTCAGATTGGCGCACAATGTCTGCCCGTCGGCCTCCATTCCGTATTTGTTTTTCAGTGATAACAGGGTCTCGGCCAGACGTCCCCTGATATGTTTTTGGGTATGATTGACAAGCAGTTCATCGGATATGCCGAGGAGTGTGGCCAAATGATTCATGAAATACATGGCTACATCCGAATTTTCTTCGATTAAATTTTTAATCAATTCTTCAGGAAACTCCGCAATTGTAGAGTCTTCGAAAGCGATGGCAGACGTCCGGTGGCTTTCCCCGGTAATCATCGCTCTGTACCCTAAAAATTCGATAGGCTTGATAGTTCTGATAATGATGTTGCGGCCATTGATACAACTTTTGTGTACTTTGACCTTCCCGTCTATCAAGCATAATAGATTGGACGGTTTGTCCGCCTCCTTGTAGATGGGTTCGTTCTTTTTGAATGTTTTTAATGTCATTTCCCTTTTCAGCCGGTTCAACTGTTCGGGAGACACCGATTGCCATAATTGAGCAATTTTGTCAATGATTATTTCCTTTTGAAGAGCGTAATCAGGCATCATTATCACTTTGGGTTATCCTTTTATTTCTGCAAATGTAATACATTTTATCTAAATGACGAAATTAAGATGAGCACAATATGACTTTTTGTTGTCATAAACAATGTTTTTTAATAAAAATAATGAGATTTATTTTGTTTTTATCTCAAAAAGTACTACCTTTGAGACTGTATAAAAAACTTAATAATTAAACCTTAAGGACAATATGGGTTATTTGCGATTCGAAAAGACGTTGATGGCAAACCTTGAAGAATCACTGCAAAGGGAATTGCTGCGCACAAATCGCTCTGGAGCTTACTCTTGTTCGACAATTGTCGATTGTAACACCCGTAAGTATCACGGACTGCTTGTTGCGCCGATACCCGAGCTGGATGATGAAAATCATGTGTTGCTTTCATCTCTTGATGTAACGGTAGTACAGCATGGCGCTGAATTTAATCTCGGACTTCACAAGTACAAAGGAAACAATTACAGCCCGAAGGGACATAAGTATATTCGTGAATTCGATTGTGATAAAGTTCCTACCACGATTTATCGTGTAGGTGGAGTGGTGTTGAAAAAGGAAGTGGTGTTCCAGCATTACGAAGACAGAATCTTGTTAAGATATACTCTCGTCGATGCCCACTCTGAGACAACATTAAGATTTAAACCGTTCCTTGCGTTCCGCAGTGTGCGCCAGTTTACACATGAAAATTCGGCTGCATCAAGAGATTACTCGGAGGTGGAAAACGGAATTTCCACATGTATGTATGCCGGATACCCCGATCTGTATATGCAGTTCAGCAAGAAAAACAGTTTTGTGTTCTCTCCCGACTGGTATCATGATGTGGAATATCCGAAAGAGCAGGAGCGTGGATATGCTTCGAACGAAGATCTTTATGTTCCGGGATATTTTGAAATGGGAATAAAGAAAGGTGAAAGCATCGTTTTTTCGGCATCCACATCAGTTTGTAAGACTGCCGGTCTGAAACATCTCTTTGAAAAGGAGGTGGAGGAACGTAGCCCGCGAGACAACTTTTTTCATTGTCTTATCAATGCCGCCCACCAGTTCCACAACCGAACAAGCAAGGACGAACGATATATCCTTGCCGGTTATCCGTGGTTTAAGAGCCGTGCACGTGATACATTCATCTCTTTGCCGGGTTTGACATTGTCGATAGAAGAACAAGACTATTTCGAACTTGTGATGGAGACGGCCGGACGTGGCTTGCGTGAGTTTATGGGAGGAAAACCCCTTACGGTGAAAATCTACGAAATAGAACAACCTGACGTGATGTTGTGGGCCGTGTGGGCCATTCAGCAGTATGACAGACACTGTGGCCGCGAGCAATGTCTAAAAAGATATTCGAAATTGCTGGAAGATATAATGACGTTCATTATAAAAGGGAAACATCCAAATCTTATGTTGAAAGAGAATGGATTGGTTTATAGTGAAGGTCGAGACAAAGCTGTGACCTGGATGAACTCGACAGTAAATGGTCATCCAGTCGTACCGCGTACAGGATATATCGTTGAGTTCAACGCATTGTGGTACAACGCACTTAAATTCTGTGCATCAGTGGCAAGTGATGATGGCGAAATCAAAGAGGCAGAAGAACTCGAAAACTATGCCGAATTGTGTGGCAAATCTTTTGTGGATATATTCTACAATGAGCATGGCTATCTTTTCGATTATGTTGGAGAAGACGGACTGGATTGGAGTGTACGTCCTAATATGATATTTGCCGTGGCAATGGAATATTCACCGTTGAGCCAGCCGCAGAAGAAGAGTGTACTTGACATGTGCACACGCGAACTGCTCACGCCAAAAGGCTTGCGCTCGCTCTCTCCAAAGAGCGGTGGATACAATCCTATGTATGTGGGACCGCAAACTCAGCGAGATTACGCTTATCATCAGGGCACTGCATGGCCGTGGCTTGGCGGATTCTACATGGAGGCGTGTCTGCGCTTGTACAAACGTTCACGTATGAGTTTCATACAAAGACAGATGGTTGGATACGAAGACGAGATGATTCGCCACTGCGTAGGAACAATACCTGAACTCTTTGATGGTAACCCGCCTTTCAACGGACGTGGAGCCATTTCTTTTGCTATGAATGTCGCTGAGATATTGCGCACATTGGAATTGCTTGAAAAATATAAATATAAATTATAAGGAGGTACAATATGAAAGTCTTAATGTTCGGATGGGAGTATCCTCCTCATGTATACGGTGGTTTGGCCACTGCTAATTATGGCATTTCGGAAGGTTTGCATGCTCAAGGTGATTTAGATATCACTCTTTGTCTGCCCAAACCCTGGGGTGATGAAAGTCAGCATGCGGCAAAAATTCTGGCAATGAATGCCGTTCCGATAGCATGGCGTGATGTGGATTATGATTGTGTTCAAAGCCGAATCGGAAATATCATGTCTCCAGAGCTTTATTACCAATTGCGTGACCATATTTATGCCGATTTCAACTACATGAATGTAAACGATCTCGGTTGTATGGAGTTTGCCGGAGGATATCCTTCAAATCTGCATGAGGAAATAAACAACTATTCAATTATCGCAGGCGTAGTGGCCCGACAGCAGAATTTTGATATCATTCATGCTCACGATTGGCTCACATATCCGGCAGGTATCAATGCCAAGCATGTGAGTGGTAAACCTTTGTGCATACATGTTCATGCCACCGATTTTGACCGTTCGCGCGGTAAAGTCAATCCGACCGTTTATTCCATTGAGAAAGACGGTATGGACAATGCAGACTGTATTATGTGTGTATCTGAATTGACACGCCAAACGGTAATCAATCAATATCATCAAGATCCAAGAAAATGTTTCACGGTTCATAATGCCGTTTATCCATTGAAACAGGAGTTGCAAGATATTCCGCGTCCCGACCATACCGGAAAAGAAAAAGTTGTAACATTCCTCGGACGTCTGACAATGCAGAAAGGACCTGAGTATTTTGTCGAAGCTGCCAATATGGTGTTGCATCGTACCCATAACGTACGTTTCTGTATGGCAGGAAGTGGCGATATGATGGATGAAATGATTTCGCTTGCTGCCGAAAGAGGTATTGCCGACAGATTCCATTTCCCCGGTTTCATGCGTGGTAAGGAAGTGTACGAGTGCCTTAAGGATTCTGATGTATATGTCATGCCTTCGGTGAGCGAGCCTTTCGGTATTTCTCCGCTTGAGGCAATGCAATGTGGAACACCAAGTATCATCTCCAAGCAGAGCGGATGTGCCGAGATCCTTAACAATTGCATTAAAGTGGACTATTGGGATATTCATGCTTTGGCTGATGCCATTTATTCTATTTGTAGCAATGACAGTCTCTTCAAATATCTGCAAGATGAAGGCAAGAAGGAGGTCGATCAGATAACATGGGAGAAAGTAGGGCAGTGGATAAGACAACTTTATGAACGCACAATAAACCATCAACTATAAACTAAAAATCGTAAGTCAATGAAAACTATTTGTTTATATTTCGAAATACATCAAATAATTCAATTAAAGCGTTACCGCTTTTTTGATATCGGCACCGATCATTATTATTATGATGATTATGAGAATGAACACATAATAAATGATATCGCTGAACGCTCATACATGCCGGCTCTGAACACCTTGCTTGATATGATCAAGGCAAATGATGGCTATTTCAAGGTCGCTTTTTCCGTATCCGGTGTAGGTATGGAACAATTGGAGATGCATGCTCCACAAGTGATAGAGAAATTGCAGGAACTGAACGAAACGGGTTGTGTGGAATTTCTTGCCGAACCATATTCACATGGATTGTCTTCACTTGTCAACGAACAGAGTTTTGCTGATGAAGTGAAACGCCAGTGCCAGAAAATGAATGAATATTTCGGTCAGACGCCAAAAGTGTTGCGCAACTCCTCACTCATTTACAATGATGACATCGGATTGCAGGTTTCACAGATGGGGTTTGTCGGAATGTTGACAGAAGGAGCAAAACAGGTGCTGGGATGGAAATCGCCACATTATGTATATAATTGCGCGTTGGCACCTAATCTTAAGCTTTTGCTACGTGATGTTACCCTCAGCGACGACATCTCTTTGAGGTTCAGCAATACACAGTGGAATGAATATCCGTTGTTTGCTGATACATATATTAATAAGATTGTGAACTATAACGAAGAGGAGAAAATCATCAATATTTTCATGGAACTGTCTTCTTTGGGTGTTTCACAACCGTTGTCAAGCAATATCCTTGATTTCCTTCGTGCCATTCCTCAATGTGCTAAAGAAAGAGACATCACTTTCTCAACACCCTCGGAAATCTGCAATAATGTGGCCAGCGTCGGCGCGCTTGACGTACCCGAGACTTTGAGCTGGACAGATGAGGAGCGCGATGTTAGCAGTTTCCTGGGTAATGCCATGCAGCGTGAGGCATTCAACAAATTGTATAATATAGCTGATCGCGTACGTATCGCCAATGATCCTCGTATCAATCAGGATTGGGATTATCTGCAAGCATCTAACAATTTCCGTTTCATGACGACCAAGCCATCGAATGTCGGCGTTGACAGAGGAATATACAGCAGTCCGTTTGACGCATTCACTAACTATATGAATATTCTAGGTGATTTCCGTAGTCGTGTAAACTCGTTGTATCCCGAAGATATTGATAATGACGAACTCAGCTCGCTACTCACCACCATCAAGAATCAGGATGAGGAGATTGAAATGAAGAATAAGGAGATTGTGCGTCTTCAAACTAAGATTGAAAAAATCGAGGCTGCGGAAACAAAGTTGAGAGACAAATTGGAGAAATCGAAGTCTACAACAACAAAAAAGACTGCCGAAAAGAAAACACAAACCTCAACAAAGAAAGCAACTTCTAAAAAGTGAATTCATTTGATTGGGTAATACAATACCGATTTTAAAGAAAAACAGGTCGAATTGTCGTCGCTTGAAATATTCAGTATGACAAACGACCTGTTTTTCTTTTCTTTTGATCTGCCATAGAATTACTAAATCATATTTTTTAATAATACGACCGGCAAGTTGTTAATTTGTATTGAAAATCAGTATGAAATCAAAGCAAATATGATGAGAAAAAACAATAAATATTTTGTCAATTGTCCGAAATGTGGTATCTTTGCACCCGCTTATTATAAAATAGTTGAATGAAGAATGACAAAATAAAGAATCAGTATCGCGTGAATGAACAGATTCGCGTCAGAGAAGTGCGTGTAGTTGGAGAGGGTGGATCGACAGTTATGCCGACACGCCAAGCGCTTGACTTGGCTCACAATGAAGGAGTAGACCTTGTTGAGATATCTCCTAATGCTCAGCCGCCTGTTTGTCGTCTCATCGACTATAGCAAGTTCTTGTATCAACAGAAGAAACATGCTAAGGAAATGAAAGCAAAGCAGGTGAAGGTTGATATCAAGGAAATACGTTTCGGACCGCAGACAGACGAGCATGATTATAATTTCAAGCTCAAACATGCAAAAGAGTTCCTGAGTGAAGGAAACAAAGTACGTGCTTATGTGTTTTTCAGAGGACGTTCTATATTGTTCAAAGAACAGGGAGAAGTGTTGCTCTTGCGTTTCGCGAATGATTTGGAAGAACTTGCAAAGGTAGAGCAGTTGCCAAAGCTCGATGGCAAAAAGATGTTCTTATATCTTGCGCCGAAGAAAGCCGGTGTGGCAAAGAAAAGTCAACAGAAAATGGATCGTGAAAGACGACAGGCTGAGATGGATGTGAAGAAGTCGATGTCCGAAAATTCTGAAGAGAATAGTGCCTCTGTTGACAACGGTCTTCTTGCTAATGCAAAAATCAGCAGTGAGGCTTTGCAAAAACTTAAAGGAGAATGAAAATGTGCGTAACGCCCGGTATATGCGTTGCCACAATTAAATATAAACAATTTAAATTTTAAAAACAATGCCAAAACAAAAGACAAAGGCCAGTGCTAAAAAAAGATTCACTTTCACTGGTACAGGTAAGATCAAAAGACATCATGCTTACCACAGTCATATCTTGACTAAGAAAACAAAGAAGCAGAAGAGAAATCTTGTTCATCAGACACTTGTTGATGGAACCAATTTGAAAGCAGTACGTGAGATGCTCTGCCTCCGTTAATTTTAATTAGTCAAACATTTTAAAAGAAAGAAAACTATGCCAAGATCAGTTAATCACGTTGCTTCAAAAGCAAGAAGAACAAGAATTCTTAAACTTACCAAAGGTTATTTTGGTGCAAGAAAGAATGTTTGGACGGTAGCCAAGAATACATGGGAGAAAGGTCTTACTTATGCTTATCGTGACCGCCGTAATAAGAAACGCAATTTCCGTTCACTGTGGATTCAGCGTATCAACGCTGCCGCACGTCTCGAGAATATGAGCTATTCAACATTGATGGGCGCGCTCCACAAGGCTGGAATTGAAATAAACAGAAAGGTTCTTGCAGATCTTGCAATGAACAATCCCGAGGCTTTTAAAGCCATCGTAGAAAAAGTAAAATAAATCTTTTTTATTATACTAATGTAATAAGCGCAGTCCTCAATGGCTGCGCTTTTTTTGGGTTCATCCGACATTTCGAGTGATACGGCATAAAAAGAAGAAAACCGCTGAACATGTTGTATATTTGAATTGCGACCAACAAATATACGATAATGAACAGCAGTTTTCTATATCATGCTTGGGGCCTATATACCCATGAATGCACCAGGACGGAGTACAAAGGTAATACAATAATCTTACATGTGGAATCAAAATCCCGTCAAAGGTCATGTCCCAAATGCGGTCATCAACATTTGGTGAAGAACGGTTACCGTTTCCGTGATTTCATCGGTCTTCCCATAGGTGGCAAAAAGGTCATTATCCGCGTGAAGGTGCAACGTTACAAATGCAAGTTTGAAGGTTGTGATTACGACCAGCAAGAGAATATACCTTTTGCCACAGGAAGTTGCGGCTACACCCATCGCTTTGCCAAATACGTTGTCGGTCTTCTTAAGGCCATGACCTTGAAAGACACGGCCAATCTATTGGGAGTATCATGGGATACCGTCAAGGATATACATCAGAATTACCTCAGGCAACACTATTCCCCACCTTCTTTAGATGGCGTTGAAAGTATTGGCATAGATGAATTCGCGATTAGAAAGGGACATAAATACAAGACCATTGTCGTGGATTTAAGGAGTGGTCGTATCCTGCATGTCGGTGAGGGCAAAGGCAGTGATGCCTTGGACAAGTTCTGGAAGCGGATAAAGAAGAAAGGTATCAATATCAAATACATTGCAACGGACTTGTCCGCGGCTTTCATAGCCTCCATATATGAGAATTGCCCCAATGCCGTCCATGTGTTTGACCACTTCCACGTTGTGAAGCTGATGAATGAGAAATTGGATGCCATACGCAGGGCGCAATATCATATGGAGAAGGACGTCAACAAACGCAAGGTGTTGAAAGGAACACGGTATCTGCTGCTGAGTAACGGGACGGACATCTTTGACAAGGAATACAAGACAAGACTTGACAATGCGTTGGATATGAACAAGCCACTCTCACAGGCATACTACCTTAAAGAACAACTTAGGGAAATATGGACGCAAATTAGTAAGGGAGAAGCTGAAAAGGTCATGCTTGATTGGGTAAAACAAGCTCAGCAGAGCAAGGTTCCGCAGTTGATAACGATGGCAAATACTATTATGGCTCATAGGACGGGAATACTTGCATGGTATGATTGCCATATATCGACTGGAAAGGTAGAAGGTATCAATAACAAGATAAAGGTAATGAAGAGAACGGCATACGGTTTTAGGGATGAACGATATTTTGAACTAAGACTGTATGCTCTACATGACTGCCGTATCACTCGAAATGTCGGATGAACCTTTTTTTGTGTTTATAATAAGTATGGAGTAGGTAATTTTGATCTTCTGAAATTTTGAGTGAAATGTTAATTTTGAGCCCCGCTAACATGGAGATAATTAAGAATACGCAACTATCTCAGGGATAAATGTTAAAATTGCGTACCATTTTTACGATATTTTCGAACAAAATGATTGCACGGTAGAAATACGCCAAAATTTGAAATTTTTCATAAGTCATTGTGCGTCAATTAGATATGTGATATGTGTATTTCCGAAAACCTCAAAAATTCTTGAAAAACCATGAAAATGTCCCCAAAAAATGCCCTACTTGGGTTCCAAAAGGGGCCCTTTCGCACCCTCAAAGGGGCCCTTTCGCATTCCAAAAGAGGCCCTTTCGCAAATCAGTTGATGAAAAACAGGAAAATCGGACAATTTTACATATTCCGGAGTACGAATTTTCCCATTTTTTGGTTTAGTGTTTTTCTAAAACGAAAGTAAATCCTGCGAAAACGAAATGTTAAATTTTTGCATTTACCATCGCGCCCGTTAGATGACTAAAATTTCAGGTTTACTCAAGAATCCGGATGAACCGAAAATTTGTGTTTAGTCGGAATCTTGCATCTCCTTGCGCAATCTTTCTTTTATTTCATTTTCAATCTCCAAAATCGACGAACTGTCCGAATAAAAGGTCTTAATCCATACGCATACGACAAAACTGAGGATTGTGACTCCGGCACTTGTGATCCATTTCAATAATTCGTTAGTAATGGTGCAAGTGTCGATGACTATTATTCCTGCCGCAATTGGTATGGCATATAGCAACCAGTCTGCGCCGGACGTGATTTTGTAATTGTTTCGTGCATTCATGTATGATGCATTTTGTTCAAGCAATCTTAGTCTGTTGTTTTGCCAATATTTTTCAAATTCCTGTTTGTTCATAATATTTTATACTATCATTAAGTCGCTCATAATCATGTCACTAATATGTATTCCATTTAGCGTAAGTTTAAATATATTGTCTTTTAATACGGCAGTGCCATCAGAAAGGTATTTTCCGGAGTTTTTGATAATGTGTTCTCTATATCGTTCATTAAGAGTGGACAGATTTATTCCATCGCTTGTTCGGAGCGCTGTTGTAATCAAATCGTTGAAATGAGTATCTTCGTCAATTTGTTCGGATGTCATGGGAACAACGCCCATTTCGATATTTTTGATATATTCGTTTATGTCCGACACATTCCACTGGCGTGAGAGTATGTTGTAAGAATGGGCCGCAGCGCCAATCCCCATGTAGGGCGTGTCGTGCCAGTAACTGCTGTTGTGTCTGGATCGAAAGCCTATCCGCGCGAAATTACTTATCTCGTAGTGCTCGTATCCGTTGATTGTTAACGAATTGATAAGTTTGTCGTACATTTTGATGCTGAGTTCCTCGTCTATTTCTTTTATTCGGTTTTGTTCCCTCATATTGTACAGTCTCGTACCTTCCTCGTACATCAGCCCGTAAGCCGAAATGTGGTTCACATCAAGAGCAACAGCTTTGTTGATGTCCTTTTCCCATTCTTCAATATTTTGTTGTGGAAAACCAAACATCAGATCGATACTTATATTGTTGATTCTGGCTTTGCTTATGGATTCGATGGCGCGATAAACCTGATTTGAGTTGTGTCTCCTGTTGAGAAATTTCAATCTGTCATCATCGAAAGTCTGCACTCCCATACTTATTCTGTTTGCACCGATGCTTTTCAGTCCGACGGCATAATCATCTGTGATATCTTCAGGATTCGCTTCGATAGTTATTTCCTCGGGCATACATTTCGTCGTGCCGAATGAATGTTTGATAATTCTTTCAAGATTCTGCAAAGTCAATTGTGATGGTGTTCCTCCACCGATATATATTGTCCTTATTATATCATCGTTGTCTTTGTCCGTTGTCGTATGCAGATAATCTTTTCTTAAATACAATTCCTTGCACAATGCATCTACATATTTGTTTTGAAGATCTGGTCTTGTCGTGCTGTAAAAACCGCAGTAAATGCAACGTGATGCGCAAAAAGGAATATGAATGTATAATCCCGCCATATTTATGATCTCTTCTTTAAAAAAACTAAAAATAGTTGTCGGTTTGTACTGTCGAATTGATGCAAAAATACTAATATGTTTTAAAAGTATGATAGTTTTTTGCGATTTTCTTTTGTCGTTATTTCAAAAATATATAACTTTAGCGGCGTAATGGGTTTATCCCACAATTACCTTAAGACTATTATTTAACACTTTAAATCTTTTGATATGCGAATATATCAAACAAACGAAATCAAGAACATCGCACTGCTTGGCAGTGCCGGGTCTGGCAAGACTACTCTTGCCGAGTCTATGCTTTATGGCAGTGGAATAATCAAACGTCGTGGTACGGTAGAAGCAAAAAATACAGTCAGCGATTATTTTCCGGTTGAGCAGGAATATGGTTATTCGGTATTTCCAACAGTATTTCACGTTGAATGGAATAATAAAAAATTGAATATCATTGACTGTCCGGGTTCCGATGATTTTATCGGTGGTGCCATAACGGCTCTTAATGTGACCGATCAAGCCGTAATCCTGATAAATGGACAATATGGTCCCGAAGTGGGAACACAAAATAATTTCCGCTATACAGAAAAACTGAAAAAGCCGGTTATCTTCCTTGTCAATCAACTTGACTCTGACAAGTGTGATTTTGACAATGTGATTAACAACATGAAAAGTATTTATGGATCAAAATGTGTTCAGATACAATATCCTATAAAAACAGGAGCCGGATTTAATGCTTTGATTGACGTTTTGCTCATGAAAAAATATTCATGGAGCGATGATGGAGGAATGCCTATCATAGAAGAAATTCCTGAAGAGGAAAAGGAAAAGGCAATGGAACTGCATAAGATTCTTGTAGAAGCGGCTGCTGAAAATGATGAAACTCTTATGGAGAAATTTTTTGAAGAGGAGACTCTTACCGAAGACGAAATGCGTGAAGGTATACGCAAAGGCCTTATTACACGTTCCATGTTCCCTGTCTTTTGTGTTTGCGCGGGCAAAGATATGGGTGTGCGCCGTCTGATGGAGTTTCTGGGCAATGTGGTTCCTTTTGTCAGCGACATGCCTAAGGTACATAACACAAGAGGAGAGGCAATCGATCCTGATACCGATGGCCCGGAGTCAATATATTTCTTCAAGACAGGTGTTGAGCCTCACATCGGTGAAGTAAGTTATTTCAAGGTGATGAGTGGTTGTGTGAAATCGGGTGATGACTTGACAAATGCCGATCGTGGCTCCAAAGAGCGTATCGGTCAGATGTATGCTTGTGCCGGTGCCAACCGTATCCCGGTGGATAAATTGTGCGCAGGAGATATCGGATGTACCGTCAAACTGAAAGATGTCAAGACAGGAAATACCCTTAATGGCAAGGATTGCGAATGGAAATTTGATTTCATCAGTTATCCGAATTCAAAATATTCACGTGCTATTAAGGCTGTCAACACATCAGAGACTGAAAAACTGATGGCTGCCATCATTAAGATGCGTCAAGAAGATCCTACATGGGTTGTAGAACAAAGCAAGGAACTCAGACAGACAATCGTTCACGGTCAGGGTGAATTCCATCTCCGTACACTCAAATGGCGTCTTGAAAACAACGAGAAGATTCAGGTCAAGTTTGATACTCCCAAGATACCTTATCGTGAAACCATCACCAAGACAGCACGTGCAGATTATCGTCATAAGAAACAATCCGGTGGTGCAGGCCAATTCGGCGAGGTGCATCTTATCATCGAACCTTATGCAGAGGGAATGCCTGATCCCGTTTCTTATAAAATCAATGGTCAGGAACTCAAGGTTAATATCAAAGGACGTGAGGAAATCGACCTGGAGTGGGGCGGCAAACTCGTATTTATCAATTCTGTCGTTGGTGGAGCAATCGATGCTCGTTTTATGCCGGCCATACTGAAAGGTATCATGGACAGAATGGAACACGGACCTCTGACCGGAAGCTATGCACGCGATGTGAGAGTTGTCGTATATGACGGAAAGATGCACCCGGTTGATTCTAATGAACTCTCGTTCATGCTTGCTGCACGAAATGCTTTCTCGGCAGCATTCAAGGAGGCCGGACCTAAGATTCTTGAACCAATTTACGACCTTGAAGTATATGTTCCGTCCGATTATATGGGCGATGTGATGAGTGATCTGCAAGGACGTCGTGCATTGATTATGGGTATGGACAGTGAGGCTGGATATCAAAAACTGCAGGCTAAGATACCTTTGAAGGAACTGGGCAACTATTCGATTTCGTTGAGTAGCATCACCGGTGGAAGAGCTTCGTTTAATACTCGTTTCGCAAGCTACGAGCTTGTTCCGAATGATATGCAACAGGCTCTCATAGCTGAGCATGAAGCCGAACTGAACGCTGAAGGAGAATAGAATAATAAAATTCTTGAAATAATAATTAGGACTGTGTCATAACTCTTTTTGTTAAGACACAGTCTTTTTTTTTACTTAGTTGCGTATAATTAATTACAAGGCCCGTTTTTTGTTAATTATATTAAATACGCCGTAATTTGTTAATTTTATAAATACAACAAATTTGGATTTACATTATCTTTGTTGACATGAAACAGAGAACTATTTGGATAATCGCTATTATTATGGGGCTTTCCTTTCTCGCGCTACTCTATATGCAGTTGAACTACATACAAGAGATGGTGAATATGAAAAAGGAACAGTTTGACGAGTCTGTCAACAGGGCCTTGTATCAGGCAGCGAGAAATTTGGAATTGAACGAGACTTTGCGTTATCTGGAGAAAGATGTGAACGAGACAGAGCGTAGAGCCTTTCAGCGTGATTCGGTCGGGACACGCTCTTTGCATCCGGACGGCACTGTGCAGCAGTCACATCAGTACTCTGTCATCGGTAAGGATGGTACCGTGTATTCATCATTCGAATTGAAAACGATAGTTGCCAATCCCGCTCAGATGGCTAAAGGTATTATTCTTAACAACGACAAGAATCGTATCAACGAGGCATCCAAATCGATGCAGGAAATCGTGAAAAACCGATACATCTATCAAAAAGCCCTGTTGGATGAGGTGGTGTATTCCATTCTATATTCCGCATCTGACAAACCGCTGAGAGAACGTATCAATTTCAAACTTTTGGATCAAGACTTGAAGGCCGAATTGATGAATAATGGTATTAATATTCCATATCATTTCATCGTTTCCACACAAGATGGACGTGAGGTTTACAGATGTCCGGATTTTACATCCGATGGCGATGAGATACCATATTCGCAGGTGTTGTTCCGCAATGACCCACAGTCGAAAATGGGCGTGGTGCAGGTCTTTTTCCCGGATATGGATTCGTACATTTTCTCTTCGGTTCGTTTCATGATACCATCGGTGATGTTTACTATTGTGCTGATTATTACTTTCATTTTCACGATAGTCATAGTATTTCGTCAGAAACGATACACCGAAATCAAAAACGATTTTATCAATAACATGACCCACGAGCTCAAGACCCCGATCGCAAGCATATCGTTGGCAGCTCAAATGCTCAATGACGAATCCGTAAACAAAGGTCCTGCCATGATGAAACATCTGGGTAGTGTAATCAATGACGAGTCAAAACGATTGAGATTTCTTGTTGAGAAAGTTTTGCAGATGTCGATGTTTGATAGAAAGAAAGCCGTATTCAAAAAGAAAATGCTTGATCTCAATGAGATGGTTGAGAATATCGCCCATTCATTCACTTTGCGTGTTGAGCATACCGGAGGCAAAATTTATACTGATATCGGAGCTTTGGACTCCACCATATATGTTGATGAGGTTCATTTTCAGAATGTTATAAATAATTTGCTCGACAATGCCGTGAAATATCGCAAACCCGAGCAACCCGTCAATATTTACATCAAGACATGGAATCACGATGAGAATCTTTACCTTTCGATTCATGATACTGGTCTTGGACTGAAAAAGGAGAATCAAAAAAAGATATTTGACAAATTCTATCGTGTGCATACCGGCAACGTTCATGATGTCAAAGGCTTCGGATTGGGACTGGCTTACGTCAAGAAAATCGTGATGTTGCACAATGGTGAAATCACTGTTGAAAGTGAGTTTGGAAAAGGAACAAAATTTACAATAAAATTACCAACAATTAAAAATTAAGAGATTATGGATGACAAATTGAAAATCTTGTTGTGTGAAGACGATGAGAACTTGGGAATGCTTCTGCGTGAGTATTTGCAGGCCAAAGGTTATATGGCTGAACTTTGTCCTGATGGCGATGCCGGATACAAGGCATTCATGAGAACAAAATTCGATATTTGTGTTCTTGATGTCATGATGCCCAAAAAAGATGGATTCACTCTTGCTCAGGAAATACGACAGGCCAATACCGAAATTCCCGTAATTTTCCTGACTGCTAAAACTCTTAAGGAAGATATTCTTGAAGGATTCAAGATCGGTGCCGATGATTATATCACCAAGCCATTCTCTATGGAGGAATTGGTGTTCAGAATCGAAGCTATCTTGCGCCGCGTACGTGGAAAGAAGAATAGGGAAAGTACCGTTTATAAAATCGGACAATTCACATTTGACACTCAGAAACAACTGCTCACTATCGGCGAGAAACAGACCAAGTTGACCACTAAGGAGAATGAGTTGCTCGCATTGTTGTGCAGTCATGCCAACGAGATTCTTCAGCGTGATTTCGCTTTGAAGACCATCTGGATTGATGATAATTATTTCAATGCCCGCTCAATGGATGTTTATATCACCAAATTGCGCAAACATCTCAAAGACGATGATCAAATAGAAATTATCAATATCCACGGTAAGGGCTACAAACTGATAACACCGGACGAATAAAATATCGGTGGTATTTATTTGAATTCATGTCTTCTGTATAATATTAAATCAGAGACTTAATGTTTTTTAAGACAAACGACTTTTTGGGGTCGTTTGTCTTTATTTTCGCTAATCCGTGTTAAACAAATGTAAATTTTCGCCTTTTGGGTTCTCAAATCGGGTGTTTGATTGTTATATAAGTAATGTCTTATTTTGGAGATGTATATTTAAACTAATCAAACAAAAATAAATATTTTAGATTAATAATATGAGAAAGTATTTTTTAGAGTTTCTTTCCTTATTGCCGATGATTGCATTAGCAGATGGCAATAATAATTATAAGCAGTTGAGTCTGACTGGTTATAATGCAGATTTGGTCTTGACCACGGGAGAGGATTTTAGAGATCCTTTGGATTCCCAGGGATGGTGTTTCTTTTCTGAATACAAGGGATTGCGAGGCGGATTGCCCGAACGCATTCGTGGTATGTTTTCAGATGTCCCCTATGTTTTCAATGATTTCAAATCAAATTGTGCGTTTCTTCTTTCGGAAAACAAGAACAAGTCCAATGTGGTTTATGGCCGACAGCAAACCATCACTTTAGCAACCCCGACAAAAGCAAAATCACTTTGGCTTTTGGCTACAGCAGCAGATGGCACGGCGAGAATCAATGTTACTGTGAAATACACAGATGGTACTACCGACAACGCCGTGAGCCTTGAGGTCAACGATTGGAAATCAAACCAAAACACGAATACAGCCTTTTGGCAGTTAGGTCGAATCAACAGCAGTGGTAGAAAGGAGAATGATTATACCTTCGCACTTTATGAGAAAGTTGTGCCGGTAACCAATTCAAACAAGAATATTGCATCTATTTCTGTGGAATTGCCTGAGACCGGCAAGGAGGTCGCCATTTTTGCCGTTACCGCTTCAACCAATGAAGCCCCCGGGTCACTAAAGGACAAGAAACTGTTCTTCCTGTCCAACTCGCATCTTGATACACAGTGGAACTGGACAGTGAAGACAACCATCGGCGAGTATATCAAGAATACATTGACAAATAATTTCGACCACTTTGATAATAGCGAGACATCCAATTTCAATTTCAATTTTGAGGGTGCTATTCATTATATGTGGGCCAAAGAGTATTATCCTGAATATTACGCCCGTTTGAAAAATTATATTAAACAGGGCAGATGGAATATTGCAGGAGGCTCGATTGATGCTAACGACGTGAATATCGGTTCTGCGGAATCTCAGATTAGAAATTTCCTCTATGGCCAGAATTTCTTTATGAACGAGTTCGGACAAAGAGGTGGTCGCGATATCATGTTGCCCGATTGCTTTGGCTTCCCATGGTCATTGCCGACGGTTGCCGCACATTGCGGAATGAAATATTTCCACACCAACAAACTGTCCTGGAATTCGGCTTATGCCTACAATAAGTTGCCACGTTATGCTCGTTGGATAGGTACCGATGGTTCGGAATTGCTTGCTGTTTTGAAAACAAATCCGTATGATGACCATGAGAAGTTCAGAAAGGACATGTCTTCGGATTCTGAAATGACCAACGAAATCAATTCAAACAACACTACTTATGGCATTCCTGCCGCTTTAAAATATGTCGGTCCGAGAAGCGACCGTGGTGGCGGTCTGGACAAAGAGACTGCCGTTTGGCTTTCAAAAAGTGTTGATGGTACAGGCCCACAGAGCGTAGCCATCAATTCGTCTACCGAGATGCTCGACCAGATTTTCCACATGGGATATGACAAATTGCCGACCATCAATCATGGTCTTCCGATGAGGGCTCATGGCGTGGGCGGTTATACCTCTCGTTGTATGCTGAAATTCTGGATGCGCAAGGGCGAACTGCTCGGAAGCGCTGCTGAAGGAGCATCAGTAGCAGCCGATTGGCTCAAGACATTGCCTTATCAGCAGTCTACATTGAGCAATGCGTGGATACGCCTTCTTTGGCATCAGTTCCATGATGACATCCCCGGTACTTGCATAAATGAGGCTTATAGATATTCGGTCAACGACCAACTGCTCAATCAACTGGATTTCTCTCGTACACTCAACAATGCAGTGGGTGCCGTCGCTTCAAACATGAAAACCGACTGGTGTAAAAATATACCTGTTGTCGTTTACAATCCGATATCTCAGAATCGTACTGACATCGTTGAGGCTACTGTCACAATGCCGGCCGGAACAGAATACATCGAAGTAAAAAATCCCAATGGACAGACGGTCGCATCTCAGGTTCTGGAGCGTAACGGCAATGATATCCGTTTCATCTTCCTTGCCACCGTCCCATCTATGGGATATGCCACATACAATGTCGCCCCGTCTGCCACTGCATTCAGCTCCAACAACGGGTTGTCTGTGAGTGAGAGCAGCATGGAGAACAGCCGATATCGCATCAAGATCAATCAGAACGGTGATGTCAGTTCAATCATAGATAAGAAACAAAGCAACAAGGAAATGTTGAGTGCTCCTATCCGCTTGGCAATGTTGTTTGACGAATCTCTCACATGGCCTTCATGGGAGATACATGGCGATCAGCTGCAGAAGGCTCCGCGTGAATATGTCGACAAGGAAGGCCTCAGTGTGGAGGTAGTCGAAAATGGTCCGCTCCGCGCCAGTCTTAAAGTAGTACGTCAGAAGAACGGTTCGGAGTTCTATCAGTATATTCGCATGTATTCAGCGGGCAGTGCAGACAGAATCGATTTTGTCAACGAGGTGAACTGGCAGACCAAAGAGAGAATGCTCAAGGCCGTATTCCCTCTCTCGGCATCAAATGCGGAGGCTACTTATGACCTCAGTATCGGTGCAGACGTCAACAAGAACAGTACGTCTTACAGCACAGATACAAACAATACGGATGCTATCTGTGAATTCCTGGGACATCGTTGGGCTGATGTGACCAATAGCGACGGAGCGTTCGGCGTTTCCATCCTCAATGACTGTAAATATGGTTGGGACAAACAGAAGAACAATGAGATTCGTCTGACTTTGATTCATACCCCCAAGGTAGGCGGTAGTTATTCATATCAGGGAGATCAAGACTTAGGTCTCAATAAGTTCACTTACTCGTTCTTTGCCCATTCCGGCAAATGGAATGCTGACACACAGTGGGAAGCCGACAAACTCAACCAACCGATGTATGCTTATCAGACAACAAAGCATACCGGAAATATGGGTACTGATTTTGGCTTTGTCAAAGTAAATAATAATAATGTGGCGGTCAAGGCTTTGAAGAAGGCAGAACGCTCCGAAAAGACCATCGTCCGTTTCTATGAACTCACTAACAATGCTCAGAGTGTTGAGGTCGAATTCCCCGCAAATATCATCTCGGCCGAAGAGGTGAACGGTGTGGAAGAACTTGTAGGTCCGGCCACATTCTCTGGTAAAAAATTGCAATTCGATATCGAAAGATTCCACCCGAAAACATTCGCTTTGACATTTGCCGAGCCTACAGGCCCTGCTACAATTGTCGACACTCCTGTGTCTTTTTCTGTTGAGCTCGATTATAATATCGACGTTATCAGCCCCAACACCAATCGTAAAGATGCTGAAATCAGCAAAGCATATCCGGCTGAATTGGTAGATGATAATATTACAGCCGATGGTATCGTCTTCAAGATGGGAAGCAAAACTGCAAAAGCCAAGAATGCCGTAAAGTGCGTGGGTCAGACCATTACACTGCCTACTGTGACAAATGGTAAGAAACTTTATCTTCTGGCCGCTTCTCTCAACTCGGATGGCTCGGAGGCTACATTCGATGTCGATGGTAAAGCCACATCGTTGCGCATAGAGTACAACGGAGGTATGGTCGGCGTATGGAGCAACAGTGCCGATGTACAGAAGCATTATCGTACGGAAAACACTGCTTTCACGGCCACTCACAATCATGATGTCGCTGGCAACAAAGATGGCATTTTTGATTACCTTTACATGTACAAATATGTCATTCCTGTTTTGGCAAATTCCAAGACTCTGACATTGCCCGACAATCCCGACATCCTCATCTTTGCCATCACCGTGTCCGATAATACGAATGACGATACTAAAGCAATTTCCAATACTGTCAACGTTTTGAATCACACGGATACCGAAGATCCATTCCAGGAGGTTTATCACGAAGATCCGGCTCTGAAACCGTCTTCATGCACAGCGTCTTCTTATACCAATTCTTCAGAATCGCCCGAGAAGGCTGCCGATGGAGACGAGTCGACCAAATGGTGTGACAATTCTTCTGCCGTGAAATGGCTCGAATATAAATTCGACAAACAGGTGACCGTCAGTGGATGGCGAGTGATGAATGCCGGTAGCGAGGGCGAACAGCACATCGCCTCGGAATACAAACTCCAGAGATTTGTTAATAATGGATGGGTCGATGTTGATGGTGTTTTCGACAATACCACCAATACTACGGACAAGGTGCTCGAACAACCGTTTGTGACAACAGCTGTCCGTCTGCGTATCATCACTCCCGGACATAATGATCCCAAAGATGCAGCCCGTATCTACGAATTCAAGGTGTTTGGCCATGAAGCCACAGATGAGGACATGACGATGTCGCAGATTATAAGCCGTCGTCCGGATTATGGTTATGGCAAGACCGTTGCACGTGTTGTCGCTTCCACCGGACGCACCAAAGCATCTGAAGATCCATATTATATTTTGGACAGTGACCGTACCACCAAGTGGTGCTACAACGGCAGTGTTTCCATGCCTTATGTCGATGTGAAATTAGCCGATGTTTATTCGCTCGACAGATTTGACATCTATGATTCCAAGACAATGGAGAATTATGCCAATTCCGATGAATTCACCATACTGGTAAGTATGGATGGCAAGACTTTCAATGAGGTGGCCTCAAAATCCGGTGTTGCCTCAGAGAATATCCATACTTGCAAACTGGCCAAACCGGTTGATGCCCGTTATGTGCGTCTGCAGATCTCCAAAGGTGGCGGTGGCGCCGTCAGAGTTTATGGCTTTGATATTTGGGGTACATTCAAGGAGAAATCTGCTGACGAACCCGGCAAGCCCGTAAGTCTGGATAAGACCATTCTTGGAGCCTTCAATGTGAAACATTTGGATGAATCTCCATTGAATCTTGTAGACGGTAAGTATGACAACATCGAGTATACTTGGAATTTTGACAATATGGGTAATAATGGAAAAATCAACTGGGTTGTTGTGGATTTGGAGTCTCAATACAATATCAACAAATTCATCATTCGTGATGCCAATACATCCAATGTCAACAATTTCACCGGATATCGTATCTATGTTTCAAATACTGCTCCGACCGAAAAGGAAATGAATAATTTCAAGAGCATTGCCGGAGGCTCCAAATGGACCCGTGTCGTTCCGCTCACAACGGACAACAACGCAACAAAGACAATCACGCTTGACACTCCATCAAAGGCTCAATATGTGAAATTGGAGATACCTGTCGCAAATGTGAAAGACTCTGCTATGGTGCGTGAATTTGAAATATATGGTGAACTTGTTCCTACCGGAATTTCTGTCGTAGGCAATTCCGGAGACATCAATGTTTATCCTAATGTGGTTGACCGCGGACAAGACATCCATGTGACAGCACCCCAGAATGCAAAATATGTTTTGAGCAATGTCGGTGGTTGTGTCGTTTCTCAAGGCGTTGTCAACAACGAACAGACCGTCGCTACCAACGAAATGGCCCCCGGAATATACATCATCAGAGTGAAGTCCGGTGTGCAAATATTAAACAAGAAAATTATCGTAAGATAATGATATATCCATAATGATGATTTGATAGATTTTTAAGTGTGTAAGACAAAGTCGGGTATTCCATATATTCCGACTTTGTTTTTTTTATTCTTTTGTATTTTATACCTTAGAGCATAATTATTCAAATTTGTGAGTTGTCCAACACCTGATCACTGACATCTTGATTTATCCTCAATCGTATTCGTTCATTTGTTTCTATTCTATTTCTTTTCTTCTCTCTCGGTCTTCACAGAAATCCTTATGAGCAAATATTTTTGTTAATAATATGTAAAGTTCCAATTATTATTACTAACTTTGCATTGCAAATAACTTTGCACACAGGTGGCGTTGTCGGAAATGAACCGGATGCGCCCTTATTCATTGTGAATTCAAGAATATGATCTGTTTCTACGACAAAATAATATTTTAAATATTTTTATGTATTTTATCTTGTTAATTACCGTTTTGATAACGGCTGTTTTCTTGGTAGTAGCGGCCTATGTGATTGCGAAACTTATAGGTCCTCGTACATATAATAAGGAGAAAGGCGAGCCTTTCGAGTGTGGTATTCCTACTCGCGGTTCGGCCTGGATTCCTGTGCATGTAGGCTACTATCTGTTTGCCATTCTGTTCTTAATTTTCGATGTGGAGACAGTATTCTTGTATCCCTGGGCAGTGGTGGTGAATGAATTCGGTGCGATGGCTCTCGTCAGCATCGGCTTTTTCCTGTTAGTACTTGTATTTGGCTTGGCTTACGCCTGGCGGAAAGGAGCTTTGGAATGGAAGTAAAGAAACCTGTTATCAAGAGTATTCCTTATTCGGAATTTAAAGACAATGAGTCTCTCGAGAACATCGTTAAGGAGCTTCACGAGGGTGGTGTTAATGTAGTTACCGGTTCTTTGGATCAGGTTATCAACTGGGGACGTAGCAACTCTCTTTGGTCACTGACTTTTGCCACAAGTTGTTGTGGTATCGAGTTTATGGCCGTGGGATGTGCGCGCTATGATTTTGCACGTTTCGGTTTTGAGGTGACACGAAATTCTCCACGTCAGGCCGACCTTATCATGTGTGCCGGAACAATCACACACAAGATGGCTCCCGTGTTCAAAAGACTTTACGACCAGATGGCCGAGCCCAAGTATGTCGTTGCCGTTGGTGGATGTGCCATATCCGGAGGTCCGTTCAAGAGCAGTTACCACGTGGTGAAGGGTATCAATGAGATTGTGCCCGTCGATGTGTATGTTCCCGGATGCCCTCCGCGTCCGGAGGCTATCCTTTATGGTATGATGCAACTTCAGCGAAAGGTGAAGGTTGAGAAATTCTTTGGTGGAGCCAACCGCAAAGAGAAAAAACCGATAGTTGTGGATTATGCCGTAAGTGATGAGATGATCGACAAAGTGTCGGCAGAGATTGATAATGCAGGTAAAGAATAATCAATAGGAAGGATATGAAATTAGAACATAAACTGTTTGACTTGAAAGATTTTGCCGCACAGATGGCAAAATTGAAAAATGAGAAGCATTTTGACTTCCTTGTGACTATTATCGGCGAGGATTTCGGTGAAGAGGGTCTCGGATGTGTTTATATTCTCGAAAATACTAAGACTTATGAGCGCATCAGCGTGAAAGTGGTCAATGCAGACAGAGAGAATGCATACATACCCACAGTAAGCCATCTGTGGAAAGCCGCAGATTTTCTGGAGCGCGAGGTCTACGATTTCTTTGGTATCAAGTTTATCGGTCATAAAGATATGCGCCGTCTGTACCTTCGCTCCGATTTCAAGGGCTATCCCTTCCGCAAGGATTATGATATGAGTCCGGAAAACAATAAGTATACTCTTGAAGCTGATCCCGAATCGGATTATACCATAGAGTACAACTTGGACGAAAAGGGAAATATCACTGAGACTCAGCACAAACTGTTCACAGACGACGATTATGTTATCAATATCGGTCCTCAGCATCCTGCCACGCACGGAGTGCTTCGTCTGCAGACCATTCTTGATGGCGAGGTGATACGCAAGGTATATCCTCACTGCGGTTACATACATCGTGGAATCGAGAAGATGTGCGAAAGCTACACTTATCCACAGACACTGGCCTTGACCGATCGTATGGATTATCTCTCGGCCATGATGAATCGTCATGCTCTCGTTTCGATCATTGAAGAGGGTATGGGTGTTGAACTCAGCGAGCGCATCAAATATATCCGCACCATCATGGACGAGTTGCAACGTATCGACTCTCACTTGTTGTTCTATGGATGCTGTGCACAGGACCTCGGCGCACTTACCGCCTTTATATATGGTATGCGTGATCGTGAGCAGGTGCTCAATGTTTTGGAAGAGACGACCGGCGGACGCCTGATACAGAATTATTATCGCATTGGCGGATGCTATGATGACATAGATCCCAATTTTGTAGGTAATGTCAAGAAGCTCTGCGCTTATCTCAAACCGATGTTCAACGAATATAATGATATCTTTACAGGCAACGTGATTCTGCATAACCGTTTCAAGGGTGTGGGTAAACTGTCCTATGAAGATGCAATCTCTTATGGTTGTACAGGAGGTACTGGCCGTGCTGCCGGATGGCATAACGATTTGCGCAAGCATCACGCATACGATATGTACGGTTCTGTGGATTTTGATGAGATCACACTCAGCCAGGGCGATTGTTTCGACCGCTACATGGTACGTATGAAAGAGATGGAGCAGAGCGTACGCATCTTGGAACAGCTCATCGATAATATTCCCGAAGGTGAATTCTACATCAAGCAGAAACCTATTATCCGCGTACCCGAAGGACAGTGGTACACAGCTGTTGAAGGAAGCCGTGGCGAGATTGGCGTGTATCTGGACAGCCGTGGTGATAAGAGCCCTTATCGTTTGAAATTCAGACCAATGGGATTGCCTCTCGTATCTGCGCTCGACGATTTGTTGCGTGGCGAGAAAATAGCGGATTTGATTTCCGTAGGTGCAACGCTCGATTATGTCATCCCCGACATTGACAGATAATTTAAAATTTATAACCTATTTATAATTAAGCGAAATGTTTGATTTTAGTATAGTAACAACATGGTTCGACAGTCTGTTGCGCAATACATTGGGATTGGGCAATCTATGGTCTGTCATCATAGAGTGTGTGCTTGTAGGATTGTTTATTCTTACGGCTTATGCACTTTTGGCCATAGTGCTTATATTCATGGAACGTAAGGTTTGTGCTTATTTCCAATGTCGTCTCGGCCCGATGCGTGTCGGTCCGTGGGGAGTGTTTCAGGTATTTGCCGATGTGGTAAAGATGCTTATCAAAGAGATTTTCTTTGTGGATAAAGCCGATAAACTGCTCTATTGCATAGCTCCGTTCCTTGTTCTTATTGGCAGTGTGGGCGCTTTTGCTTTCATGCCGTGGAACAATGGTGCTCATATCCTTGATTTCAATGTGGGCGTATTCCTTATTACCGCTATTTCAAGTATCGGTGTTGTCGGAATATTCCTTGCTGGATGGAGCTCCAACAACAAATATAGTGTTGTATCGGCCATGCGTGGTGCCGTTCAGATGATTTCTTATGAAATGTCGCTTTGCCTTTGTCTTATCACAGTGGTGGCACTCACCGGAACAATGCAATTGTCCGGTATTATCGGTGCTCAAGAGAATGGCTGGCTCATCTTCAGAGGTCATATTCCGGCGATCATTGCATTCATCGTATTCATCATAGCCGGTAACGCAGAGGCCAACCGTGGCCCGTTCGACCTTGCCGAAGCTGAAAGCGAACTTACCGCAGGTTATCATACCGAGTACTCGGGAATGGGCTTCGGTTTCTTCTATCTGGCCGAATATCTCAATATGTTCATCATTGCAGGTATAGCTTCAACCCTTTTCCTCGGTGGATGGATGCCTTTCCATGTGGCAGGACTTGATGGTTTCAATTCTGTGATGGATTATATTCCGGGCATTGTATGGTTCCTGGGCAAGACCTTCCTCATCGTTTGGATCATGCTTTGGATCAAATGGTCTTTCCCGCGTCTGCGTATTGACCAGATTCTTAAGCTCGAGTGGAAATATCTCATGCCTCTCGCTCTTCTGAATTTAGTCATCATGACTCTTGTAGTAGCATTCGGACTGCACTTTTGAGATATAGAAAGTAAACTGTTTAATCATCTTTGATTACCAATTAGAAAATGAAAAATAATAAATCATATTTCGGCGAGATAAAAGACGCTGTGAAGTCTTTGCTTACCGGTATGGGCGTGACATGGGGAGAATATTTCACTCCGAAAGTCACTGAACAATATCCGGAAAACCGCAAATCGACTTTGCATGTGTCCAGCCGTCACCGTGGTAGACTTGTCATGCCACATGATGCTGAAGGCAACACCAAGTGTATTGCCTGTACTTTGTGTGAAAAGGCTTGTCCGAACGGAACAATCAAGATAACCACTGCAATGGTTGAAACTGAAGATGGCAAGAAAAAACGTAAACTTGTCGATTACCAGTATGACCTCGGTGATTGCATGTTCTGTGAGCTGTGTGTCACAGCCTGTCCCAGCGATGCAATCAAATTTACCAACGATTTCGAAAATTCTACATTCAATCGTGGTTCCCTCGTTTTGCATCTTGATAAGGAGACAACATACAATCCTTCATTACCCAATCTTATAGATGGTGGTGCTGACATGGAAATAGGAACATTTAATACTAAAAAATAAGGAGGATAAGAATAATGGCTAATATGATAATGTTTATAATTCTTGCTGTTGTTATCCTCGGCTCTGCCGTTGTATGCGTTACAACAAAGAGAATAATGAGAGCCGCCACCTTCCTGCTGTTTGTGCTGTTTGGTGTTTCCGGTCTCTATTTTTTGCTTGATTACACCTTCCTGGGCGCTGCACAGATTTCTGTTTATGCCGGTGGTGTGACAATGATTTATGTGTTTGCTATACAGCTTGTTAGCAAGAATACTCTTCAGGGATTGTTCGAACGCTTCAAAGGCAGCCGCATTGTCAGTGGTGCTTTGATTTCTATCGTCGGACTCATAACCGTTTTGGCAGTCTGGTTCAAGAACCAGTTCCTTTGCGCTGCATCTCAATTGCCTGATGCTGAGGTTCCGATGTCTGAAATCGGTCGCACATTGATGGGGGCCGGCAAGTATCAGTATATTCTGCCTTTTGAGTTTGTGTCGGTATTCTTGCTGGCTTGTATTATTGGTGGTATTGTAATTTCAAGAAAAGATAAATAGACATGGTACCAGTAGAATGTTATTTTGTGCTTTCAGCACTATTGTTTTTTATCGGTGTGTTTGGATTTGTTACGCGCCGTAATTTGATAGCCATGTTGATTTCTATTGAGCTTGTTCTCAATTCTGTCGATATCAATTTTGCTGCATTCAACCGTATGTTGTATCCCGGCCAGATGGAAGGAATGTTCTTTACATTGTTCTCCATCGGTGTGTCCGCGGCCGAATCGGCGGTGGCAATAGCTATCATTATAAATGTTTACCGTAATTTCCACAATGATCAGGTGAACAGTATTGAAAATATGAAATTTTAATGAGTTATGGATTATAGTTATGTATTTCTGATACTTTTGCTGCCTGCTTTATCATTCCTTTTATTAGGTCTTGCGGGCATGAAAATGTCTCACAAAACCGCAGGAATTATTGGTACATGTTCGCTTGCGGTTGTTACGATTTTATCCTATTATACGGCTTTCGAGTATTTCCTCGTTGCCGGAAGAGATGTCGCATCGGGACTATATCCTACCGAGACCGTATTTGACTTTACTTGGTTGCGGTTCAGTGAGTTGTTGACATTCAATTTGGGATTCCGCATCACTCCGATCTCGGCCATGATGCTTATCGTTATCTCGACGGTGAGTCTGATGGTACATATTTATTCCTTCGGATATATGCATGGCGAGAAAGGTTTCCAGCGCTATTACGCGTTCCTCAGCCTGTTCACAATGTCAATGTTAGGACTTGTCGTAGCAACAAACATTTTCCAGATGTACCTTTTCTGGGAGCTTGTGGGTGTTTCTTCATATTTGCTTATCGGATTTTATTATCCCTTGCATGCAGCTGTTGCAGCATCCAAGAAAGCATTTATCGTAACACGTTTTGCCGACCTGTTCTTCCTCATAGGTATTCTGTTTTACAGTTTCTATGTCGGGACATTCAATTATGACCTGAGTACCATGACACCCGAACAGATGGAATCACTCCATCAGTCGGCTTGGATTATTCCTACCTCATTGTTCCTCATGTTCATCGGTGGTGCTGGTAAGAGTGCCATGTTCCCATTGCATATTTGGTTGCCCGATGCAATGGAAGGTCCTACACCTGTTTCTGCATTGATTCATGCCGCTACAATGGTTGTTGCCGGTGTATATCTGGTTGCCAGCATGTTCCCGTTGTTCATCGAATTTGCGCCTCGTGCTCTCAATCTGATAGCATATATAGCAGCGTTCACAGCATTCTATGCTGCGTCCGTGGCATGTTGCCAAAGCGATATTAAACGTGTATTGGCATTCTCTACAATTTCTCAGATCGGTTTCATGCTTGTTGCACTCGGTGTTTGTCTGCCCGCTCCTGAAAGCAATGTTGTGGCTAATACCTATGGAACCGAATTTAATGATTTGAACGGTCTCGGTTATATGGCGGGAATGTTCCATCTTTTCACACACGCCATGTTCAAAGCGTGTCTGTTCCTCTGCGCCGGATGTATTATCCACGCGGTACACAGCAATGAAAAGAAATATATGGGTAATTTGCATAAATACATGCCCATCACCCATATCACGTTCCTTATTTCGTGTCTGGCTATTTCCGGAATACCGCCATTCAGCGGTTTCTTCTCAAAGGATGAAATTCTTGTGGCATGTTACAACTATTCAATGCCCATGGGTACTGTAATGTCGCTCATTGCCATGATGACAGCATTCTATATGTTCCGTCTGTATTACGTCATCTTCTGGGGACAGAGTTATTATGAGACCCATATTAATGAAGGTGCGAAGAAACCTCATGAAGCTCCGGCTACCATGACTATTCCTTTGATAATATTGACCGTGATAACATGTCTTTGCGGTTTTATTCCTTTCGGTCATTTCATCAGTGCCAACGGACAAAGCTTTGATACTCACATGAATTGGTCAGTAGCCATCAAGAGTGTAGTATTGGCCGTTATCGGTATTTCTGCCGCCACCTATATGTATTGTCGTAAGGAAACTCCGCTGGCAGACAAGTTGGCCAAGAGATTTTCACGTTTGCATGAGGCTGCATATCATCGTTTCTACATGGATGAGATATGGATGTTTGTCACACATAAGATTATTTTCCGTTGTGTGTCCACTCCGATAGCGTGGTTCGACCGTCACATTGTTGATGGTACTATGAATTTTATGGCTTGGGCTACCAATGCCGCCGGTGAGAGTATACGTAGTTGGCAGAGTGGTGACGTACGACAGTATGCAGTTTGGTTGCTCACAGGCTCTGTGGCATTAACTTTAATCTTACTGTGTATATAAAATATGAATTCAATTCCTTTCCGGATTTTCCGGTTTTGGAACATACAATTAAGAAAATAAAATTACAAAAATGAGTATATTAAGTCTATTCGTTGTAATACCCGTACTTATGTTGCTTGGCCTATGGTTGTCACGCAATCTTAATCAAGTACGCGGTGTAATGGTAGCCGGCTCGTCTTGTTTGCTGTTGCTTTCCATATGGCTTACCGTTACTTTCATCCAGATGCGTAGTGCCGGAAACACAGATGCAATGTTGTTTACGGACAGTATACCCTGGTTTAAACCTTTGAATATCGCTTATGCAGTGGGAGTGGATGGTATTTCTGTTGTGATGCTTCTGCTTTCAAGTATCATTGTGTTTACCGGAACATTCGCTTCATGGCAACTCAAACCGATGACAAAAGAATATTTCCTTTGGTTTACGCTTTTGTCGACCGGTGTATATGGTTTCTTCATCTGCACTGATATGTTCGCCATGTTCATGTTTTATGAAGTAGCCTTGATTCCTATGTACCTTCTTATCGGTGTGTGGGGTAGTGGACCCAAAGAATATGCGGCCATGAAACTTACCCTCATGCTTATGGGAGGTTCGGCTTTATTGATTATCGGTATCCTCGGAATATATTATTTCAGTGGTGCAACCACTATGAATATTTTGGATATTGCCGCCATGCACAATATTCCGGTTGATATTCAGAAGGTATTCTTCCCTCTTATTTTCATCGGATTTGGCGTATTAGGTGCTTTGTTTCCATTCCATACATGGTCACCTGACGGTCATGCCTCGGCGCCGACAGCAGTATCGATGCTTCATGCTGGAGTACTTATGAAATTGGGAGGATACGGTTGCTTCCGTATCGCAATGTTCCTTTTGCCCGATGCTTCTCGTGAACTGGCTTGGATATTTATCATTTTGACAACCATCTCTGTTGTTTACGGTGCGCTCTCAGCATGTGTGCAGACCGACTTGAAATATATCAATGCCTATTCTTCAGTGTCCCACTGCGGTTTGGTACTCTTCGCATTGTTGATGATGACACGTACCTCATGTACCGGTGCCATTCTTCAGATGTTGTCACACGGTTTGATGACAGCCTTGTTCTTTGCGCTCATCGGTATGATATATGGTCGTACTCACACACGTGATATTCGCAAGCTCGGCGGACTGATGAAGATAATGCCGTTCCTCAGTGTGGGATATGTGATTGCCGGTTTGGCTAACCTCGGTTTGCCCGGATTCTCCGGTTTCGTTGCTGAGATGACCATCTTTGTCGGTTCGTTTGCCAATAACGATGTGTTCCATCGTACCGCTACCATCATTGCATGTACAAGTATTGTAGTGACAGCTGTTTACATCCTCCGTGTCGTAGGCAAGATTCTTTATCAGAAAGTAGCCGACCCGCATTATCTTGAACTGACGGATGCCACATGGGACGAACGCGTAGCAGTTTGTTGTCTGATATTCTGCGTAGCAGGTCTTGGTATAGCTCCGCTTTGGGCAAGCAATGTCATCAGTGACTCAGTTGCACCAATCATTGATCATATATTATTTGTATCGATTTAATAATAAAAAATAAAGAAATGGGTTACAGTCAATTTCTAAATATGATACCCGAAGTCTCCTTGATGATTATCCTCATCATAGTCTTCATCGTAGATTTCATTTCATCAAGCAAGAATGACCGCAAGTGGTTCAATCCGCTTGTATGCGTTCTGATGCTTGTTCAATTGTTTTTCAATTTCTGTCCGCAAGATTCAGAGCCTGTGTTCGGTGGCATGTATGTCAGTTCTGATGCGGTGAACGCCATGAAATCTATCTTGACATTGGGCACGTTGATTGTACTGATACAAAGTCGTCTTTGGATCAGTCGCAAGGATAACTCCGTGAGAGAAGGCGAATTTTACATGCTCGTACTTTCCACCTTGCTCGGTATGAATGTGATGATGAGCTCAGGCCATTTTCTTATGTTCTTCCTCGGACTTGAGATGGCGTCCGTGCCTATGGCTTGTCTTGTTGCTTTCGACAAATATCGTCACAACTCGGCAGAGGGTGCAGCCAAGTTTATTCTTACTGCAACGTTCTCAAGTGGTATAATGCTCTATGGTATTTCGTTCATTTATGGTAGTGTTGGAACTTTGTACTTTGACGATGTGGCAGCTGCACTTGCTACATCTGATCATCTGATGATGAACATCATGGGACTTGTTTTCTTCTTCAGCGGATTAGGATTCAAGATCAGTCTTGTTCCGTTCCATTTCTGGACAGCAGATACCTATCAGGGTGCGCCGACAACCGTTACCGGTTATCTCAGTGTTATCTCAAAAGGAGCTGCAGCGTTCACTCTTATGGCAA
Organism: uncultured Prevotella sp.; assembly: GCA_905202125.1. Taxonomy (GTDB): domain Bacteria; phylum Bacteroidota; class Bacteroidia; order Bacteroidales; family Bacteroidaceae; genus Prevotella. Next base: position 910 of record CAJKQX010000007.1, on the reverse strand, counting down.
TACTCATGAAGGCTTTTGCCCCGATGGTTGAATATTGGCACTATATGCTTTATATCGTCATTGTATTGAGTATTACCGTTGCCAACCTATTCGCAATACGCCAGACTGAACTCAAGCGTTTCATGGCATTCAGCTCTATCTCACAGGCCGGTTACATCATGCTGGCCGTATGCGGTGACAATGCTATGGGTATGGCTTCGTTGTCATTCTACATTCTCGTTTATGTAGTGGCCAATATGAGCGTATTCTCTGTCATCAGCGTTGTTGAACAGAAAAACAACGGTGTTACAGACATGAGCTGTTATGACGGATTTTATCAGACTAACCCCAAGTTGTCATTCATCATGACATTGGCTTTGTTCTCTTTGGCCGGTATTCCTCCGTTTGCCGGAATGTTCAGCAAGTTCTTCGTATTCATGGCTGCTGCACAAAGCGGAACAGTCTGGGCTTACATTGTAGTGTTCATTGCCCTTATCAATACAGTCGTAAGTTTGTATTACTATCTGCTCATTGTTAAAGCGATGTACATTAACAAAAACGATAAACCGTTGCCTACATTCCAAAGCGATTGCAATACCAAGTTGGCTTTGACTCTTTGTACGGCAGGTATCATTGCCTTTGGTGTTTGCAGTTTCTTCTATCAGTGGCTGGCTGATGTAGCAATCTGACTATAAGACATTTCGGTAATTTTGATTTTGTCTCACAATTGACAAATCAAACTATCATATTTAATATGAAAGAGGGTGTGTCAATTTGACACACCCTCTTTAAATTATACGTGTAAAAATCAGTACTTGATAGAGAACAGAGCTTCAATATATGGTAAACTACTATTTGAAACACTTACTTCTTTTGAATCGATACTGTTTCTTTGAGTGTGTCTGAGTGAAGGCACTGAAAAAAAGGACCC
>CAJKQX010000006.1 GCA_905202125.1 uncultured Prevotella sp. | reverse complement strand
CACGACTGGTAACGAATCTAACCTACGTGGCTATAGTTTTCGGACAGTCTCCCCCAAATGCAAGCCCGAGTACAAGGGCCAACAGAGAGATAAAATACTTTTTCCTCAGTAATTCCATAATGTTAATTACGTAAGTTAGTTAATAAATTTTTTTTAAATAGGTTTGTTGGATTGCGTTTTTAACGCGTTTTTTATCTTCGTAGTGCAAATATAGTGAAAAGATATTTTAATGGTATTTTTTCTAATGCAAAATAATGTTAATTTTGGATATTTTTTTTAATCATGCGAGTCTCCCGTTTTTTCTCGTGGTCGTATATATAATGCTTATTTATAAAATGGCATATTTTCGTTTCATGCGCCTTTATGGCCGGATATGCGAAATCGTGCATAAATATACAAATATTTTTTTATAAATATACAACAAAATTCTCCCAAACTTTCTGAGAATCGCATCATTTCGCACGAAGGATTCTTTTCTCGCAAATACGCGAGTTTTGAGAGAGTTTGCTCAATGTTCTGATAGTCAAACGAATAGCCTGTCTTGCGGTTTGAAAATATACAAATTTCAATAAGAAAAACACCAAATTTCGGTAAAAAAAGCGGCAAAACTGGCTTCCAAAAGTGCCCGACTTGGGGTCCGAAAGGGGCCCTTTCGCATCCTAAAAGGGTTCCTTTCGCACTGCGAAAGGAACCCTTTTGGAATTTTGATGTGTTACGGTGGGGTGATAAAATGTGTTTTTCGGCCCGCATCTTTCTATTTCGCGATTTCGTTTTGTCAAAATTTTTTACTTTTCATTCTGCATATTTATGCATTTTTCGGAGGTTCCTGATCAAAATAATGTTCTCGGATGTAGCGTCGCAACAGGTTGTGCGGCCCTACATCCGTTGTACGATATTTATCAATATTTGATGATTTTCTCGCTTGTCGATCCGTGCTTGGTTTTCACGTTGACGATGTAGAGACCATTGCGGATGTCGTTCACGTCTATGGTGACGGTGCCGCCGGCCTTGCCGGATTTCACTGTCTCGCCGTGCAGGCTGACTATCTGCCATGTGAAACGCCCGTTGGTCTTGGCGCTCACGGTGAGTTTGTCGTGCACCTTGCGTGGCGATACCGTTGCCACGCCGTCCTTGCCGTTGGCGCTCTCGGTGGCGGTGATGCCGTTGGGCTGATTGATTGTCGGTCGGGCGGCTTTTACGGTCGGGCGCATGTTGTGCATCACGGGCCATCCGTCCTTGTCCCACGTCACCTGATCGAGATACACCTTGCGTCCGCCATCGATATCCTTAGCGTCGTAGCCGTGGTAGAGCACCCAGTACTGTCCGGCGTCATCGGTGATAATCTCCGAGTTGTGACCCGGTCCCACTACGTTGGGGCTGCGGAACAGTAGGTTAGAGAATCCGTTGCTCAGTGTGGGTTCACCCGTCTTGCTGACATACGGTCCGAGCAAGTCTTTCGACCGTGCCACCATCAGGCGGTAGGTGCTGTTGACTCCGTCACAGCATGTGCCGGCCGATCCGATGAGGTAGTAATATCCGTCGTGCTTTATGATATAGGTGGCCTCGGTGAGTGTGTCGGCTATCTTGATTTTTTCGGCACCCGACTTTACCGACAGTCCGTTGTCGGACAGTTCGATGGCGTAGATGCCTCGGAACGAACCCCAGAAGAGGTATTTATGGCCGTTGTCCTCGATGTAGAAGGGGTCGATGCTGTTTTGCACACCTATCTCGTTGCTGATAAACAGTTTTCTTGCTCTGCGGAACGGACCCTCGGGGCTGTCGGCGATGGCGCATCCCACGCCGCACTCCCATTCGCCTCCCCATGTGGATTTGGAGAAATAGAGCACGTATTGGTTGCCAATCTTGTTGATGTCGGGAGCCCAGATGCCGCCGCCGGGAACCATCGACGGGCGTGTGCCGTCGGTGAATGCCGTGCCCACGAAATCCCAGTCCACGAGGTTGGTGGATTTGTATATCGGCACATTGTGAATATCCTCCGTGCCGTATAGATAAAAGGTGCCGTCGTCGGCGCGTATCACAGTAGGGTCGGGCACACTCACGTTGAGCACGGGGTTGGTGTATGTTTCGGTCACCACGGCCGGTTCGGGCTTGACCATAGGTTCGGTTCGCTCGATGTTGCTGTCGGTCAGGTCCACAGTGACGGTGGCGAATGTCGATCCGATGTACGATGCGTTGATGGTCTGTACACCAACAGTGTATTGTCCTTGGGGCAGGGTGAGCGTCACGCTGTGGGCGTTGTAAGCGTTGCCGGGCTGGTTCACCTTGCGTATGCCGTCCTTCTCGCCACCGATGAAGGAGTTGCCGCCGGCTACGATGTTGCCGTCGGCGTCGGTCACGTAGTATTCGTATGTCTCGTTGCCCTTAGCTCCTTCGGCCGGCTGCCATGCTATCGTGATATGGTCGGTGGCTGCCGTTGCGGTGAGCGCTGTGGGCATTGCCGGACGTGTGTTCACGGTGTTGGGGTTGCGTGAAGATGAGAATACGTTGCTCAGCGAACTGATGGAGGTGTAGATTGAGTTGTCGGAGGATTGGGTCAGGGTCACATAGTCGTTGGTGCCGTTGCCGTTCCAGTCGACAAAGGTGAGCGCGCCTTCCGAGCCACCGCCCAGTCGGGTGTTCTCGCTGAACGCTGCCGCGCCGTTGCCATGACCGATGAGACATGTCTGGGTGTTCAGAGCCGGCGACCATCCCGCGTTGAAGATGTCGTAGTTGCCGTCGCCGTCCCAGTCGATGGTGCCATACTGGTGCGATGTGCTGTTCTGTACGCGCATATCGGACAGTCCGCATGTGCCGCGGTCGGTGTAGCTCACGCCGCCGTCGGCGGATATCGTCGAGGTGAAGACGGAGTATGTGTATTGTCCGCGTCCGCCTCCTGTCCATCCCGAGAGGAATATGTCGGGTGTGCCGTCGTTGTTGAAATCGGCCACGGCTATGCCTCCTTCCGATATCGCCGGCATGCCACTACGTGTGACGAACTGACGGCGGAATTGTCCGGGATGGGCCGGGTCGTTGAGAAAGAGGTCTGTGAAATGGGTGTTGTCACCATCGGTCGTGCCCAATGCTTCGCGGTCGTTGGAGTTGGAGATGATGAAGAAATCGGTGTAGCCGTCGTTGTTGAAGTCGTAGGTCACTACAAATCCGCACTCGAAATTATATTTTTGTGCACTCTGACCGTAGGCCGACAGATAGTCGGCCGTGAGATAATGTGACACCTCGAATACGCCACCGCCGCGGTTGAAGAGTACCACGTTGGCATCCGGATATGTCTTGGGATCACCGCTGTTGTTGGTCTGATAGCCTATGCCCACGATGTCTGTGAGACCGTCGTTGTTGAGGTCGGCCACGTCGGCCGACAGTATCGTACGTATGTCGAAATCGATCTTGTTGCCTTGCCCGTCGATGAATGAGGGTGTGAACTCGACGAAGGTGCCGTCGCCGTTGCCTAAGAATATACCCTCGCGACTGATGTTGTCAAGGTACGGTTCGTCGGTGTGGCTGCGTCCGGTCGACTCGAATGCCACCACGTCCATAATGCCGTCGCCATTGATATCGCATGCCGAGAGCGACGGACGGTCGGTCACGTTGAATCCGATGCCCTCATCGAAATAGTTCAGGGATGTGCTCGAGTTGCCCACCATGTACCATCTGAATCGTTTGTTCGGGTCGATGGTTATCACGTGTGTCATGCGTTTCTGTTCCCATTCCGCCCCTCCGGCGTTGTTGGTCGTCTCGTTTCCGACGCCGGCCAAGACGAGGTCGCGGTATCCGTCGTTGTTCACGTCCACTGCCAGAATATTGGAGTTGTGGGCACCCCATTCAGCTCTCGTGGCGCTGTTGTTCACGATGGTCTGAGCGGAAATAGTAGATGTGAGTGCCATGAACACTCCCGTCAGTATCTGATATTTCTTCATTTGGATTGTGGTTTTTAAGATATTTGCTACGTTTAGAAAATGCAAAGTAAATTAAAAATAACAAGAAAGGATATGCGCGATGCTTAAAAAACGTTAAGTCTTCGTTTTTTTCACCTTATTATATATAAAGGGCCGACCGCTCGTGGCGGTCGGCCCGTATCTTGGCATGGCTTTTTATTACAGTTCCTTGTCCATCGATGGCGGAGCTGCGTTTTTGTCGGTACCCCACTGCTTGTTGGGATGTTTGCCCATGACGAGCACGAGCCGGCCGCCGTTCTTGATGTCGTCGTGGCTGAACCACGGCTTGTCCCAGGTCTTGCCGTTGAGCGTCGCGCTCTGTATGTACTTGTTTTCCTCCGAGCAGTTTTGTGCTTCTATCTCGAATGTCTTGCCGCCGGGCAGAGCCACCTTGATGTGGCTGAACAGCGGACTGCCAATGTTGTAGGCCGGGAAGCCCGGTGTCACGGGGTAGAAACCGATGGAGGAGAATACTGCGAACGATGTCAGACCGCCACCGTCTTCATCACCCGGAATGCCCATCACGTCGTTGCGGAACCATGTCTTGACCACCTGTCGGATGCGTTTCTGCGTCTTCCACGGCTTGCCGGCGTAGTTGTAAAGATACGGAATGTGCAGCGATGGTTCGTTGGCCATGGTGAACTGACCTATGTTGCCGGTCTGGTCGGGCAGTTGCTCGTAGAATTCGCGCTTGCCGCGACCCATCGGTTCGGTGAAGGTCTGGTCGAGATTGGCCACGAATTTATCCCTTCCGCCCATGAGATTTATCAGGTCGGCCATGTTGTGTTGTACGTCCCAGCGGTATGTCCAGCCGTTGTTCTCATCGTAGGTGTCGCGTGCGCCGATGCCGCCCGAGAAACGATAGTCGAACGGTTGGAGGAAGGAACCGTCCTTGTCTTTGGGATGGAAGAATCCCGTCTCGGCGTTGTACAGTGTGCGGTAGTTGCGTCCCAGTTCGCGATAGTGCTCACAGTCGGTCTTGCGGCCCATGCTCTCGGCGATGCGCGAGAGGCACCACAGGTCGTAGGCTGTGCCCAATGAGACGGCAACAGGTTGGCGCCTCTCCCATCCCACGTTGGGGTCGGTCTCTTTCTCGCCTTCGCGCAGTGCGGGGATGTATCCGTGCTCTTTGTAGAAATCGTCTATCCATCCGGCCTTGTTGCCCGACCACGGTGCCAAAGTCTTCTCTTCGATGCCCTTGCGGCAGTAGTCGTATGCGCGTTTGGCGTCCACTTTCAGACCTTTGTACAGCGCATCGGCCACCATGGCCACGCCATGGTTGGAATTCATACGGCGCGAGTCGCCCGTGATTTCAGGGAATGTGGGCATCCAGTTGGTACCCATCTGCTCGGCCATGAGCAGATACGACTCTATGATATGCTCCTCCTTCTGCGGTTCGATGAGCGCGCGCAGAGGGTGGGCGGCGCGGTATGTGTCCCAAATCCAGTCGTCCGTGTAGAACGGTGTGCCTCCGTCTTCGTGCACTTTCCCGTCGTACGCGCTGAAATAACGGCCGTCCTCGCTCAGACATACGGGGCGTTCGAATGTGCGGTAATAGGACGTGTAGAGCACCGTCTTGTCGTTGTCGCTGCCGCCCTCTACCGTTATCTGCGAGAGAGTCTTGTTCCATATCTCGCGGCCGCGGGCCGATACCCGGTCCACATCGTAGTCGTTCTGCTCGCGATGCAGGTTTTTCCTGGCCTGCTCCTCGCTGATGAACGATACTCCGTAACGCAGTCTGACGCGTGAGGTGCCGTCCTTATAGCGCAGCACGGCGCACACGTTGTCGCCTGTGGCCGTCGTTGTGGCTGTATCGAATTTATCGCCCGAGAGTATGCCCTGCTGTTTGGGAGCGGTCTCTGTTTCCACATATATGTACACCTTTGTGCGGTCAGTCAGTTGCTGATAGCCGCTGACGTATCCTTTGCCGATATTGATGGCTCCGTGGCGGGAGTTGATGGTGATCCACACTGGCTTGTCTTTCTGATAGAAATTGAGCTCGTAGACGGCGCTCTGGTGGGACAGCGCGTAGCGGGCCCGCATCGTATTGTCGTCCAGCTCGATATCAAACGAGTAGGGCGTGAGGTGCTCGTGGTCATAGTTCACGGCCGCCACGTTCTTGGGTTTGTCACCCTGCCACGGACTGATGCTGAATGCCGAGCGCTCGCGATGGTTGGTCACGATGACGGGCAGACCGTTCACCAGTTCGGTGGTGTAGTCGGCACGTGCCGGATAGACGCGCAACATGCTGTTGGGCAGTTGCACTGTGGCGAAGGTGGGAACGAGCAGATGACTGATGTTTCCGATGTACGGATTGACATAGTCCACAGGTTCCTTGTCGCCGGCAAAGCTCTGGGCTATCGGCAGACAGGCCATGAGGCATGTCAATGCAATGCTTTTTATTCTCATAGATGGTTGGGGTTGATGGTTAGTACTGGGATAAGTTTGTTTTTATTTATTCGTTTTAGCGAAAAGACCTGCGCCGAATCTTTCTTCGGTGCAGGTCTTATTATCATCGAGAATGGATATTAGTCGATGTCGTTGTTGTGGTCAAGACTATCGTTGAAATCCTTCGGCTCACGGCTTGTCGGACCGTCGAATGCTTCGAACGGGCGGTTGCCTCTGTGTTCGGGACGGCGTGACGGACGCTCGTTACCCTCACGTGACTGGCGCTGACGGCGCTCACCACGCTCCGGACGCTGACGGCGCTCGCGCTCGACATATCCTTCCGGTTTCGGTATCAGCACTCTGTGAGACAGTTTGTATTTGCCTGTCTTCGGGTCGATCTCCATCAGTTTCACGTTGATTTTGTCGCCTTCCTTGATTCCGGCGTCCTCTACTGTTTCCAGACGTTTCCAGTCTATCTCCGAGATATGGAGCAGACCGTCCTTGCCGGGCATGATTTCTACGAAGCAGCCGTAAGGCATGATCGAGCGCACTGTGCCCTCGTAGATCTCGCCAACCTCCGGTATCGCTACTATCGCGCGAATCTTGCCGAGGGCCGAGTCGATGCTGTCTTTGTCGGGAGCGCTCACCTGTACCTTGCCCACACCGTCTATCTCGTCGATGGTGATGGTGGCTCCGGTCTCTTCCTGCATCTGCTGTATTATCTTGCCACCGGGGCCGATGACAGCGCCGATGAACTCTTTGGGTATCTCAATCTGTACGATGCGCGGTACCTGAGGTTTGAGTTCGGCACGTGGCTCGGCTATCGTGTCGGTCAGTTTGCCGAGGATATACTCGCGTCCGGCTTTGGCTTGCATGAGTGCTTTTTCAAGTATCTCGAAGCTGAGGCCGTCGCACTTGATATCCATCTGTGTGGCTGTGAGGCCGTCTTTGGTTCCTGTGGTCTTGAAATCCATGTCTCCCAGGTGGTCCTCATCGCCGAGGATATCGCTCAGGATGGCGTATTTGTCTTCGCCGGGGTTCTTGATCAGTCCCATTGCGATACCGCTCACGGGCTTCTTCATCGGTACACCTGCGTCCATGAGGGCCAGTGTGCCGGCGCAAACGGTGGCCATCGATGATGATCCGTTGCTCTCGAGAATCTGCGAGACGAGACGTACGGTGTAGGGGAAATCCTCGGGTATCTGACCCTTGAGGCCGCGCCATGCGAGGTGACCGTGGCCTATCTCGCGACGTCCTACGCCACGCTGTGCCTTGGCCTCGCCCGTACAGAACGGCGGGAAATTGTAGTGCAACAGGAATTTCTGGTATCCGCGGTCGAGCACATCGTCCACGAGTTTCTCGTCAAGCTTTGTTCCGAGTGTACAGGTAGACAAGCTCTGGGTCTCACCACGTGTGAAGATCGAGCTTCCGTGGGGCATTGGCAGCGGCGATACCTCGCACCATATCGGGCGAATCTCGTCCGTCTTGCGGCCGTCGAGACGCTTGCCCTCGTCGAGGATGCAACGGCGCATGGAGTCGCGCATCACGTCGTCGTAATAGCGCGAAATCAGTGCGTGTTTCTCATCGAGCTCTTCCTCGCTCAGATCGGTGTGTGCCGCGTCGTAGGCCTCGGTGAAGTCGGCAACTATCTTTTCGAAAGCCTCGCCACGTCTTTTCTTGTCGTGGTCGCCGGCTTCGGCTATGGCGTAGCACTTGTCGTATGTCTCGCGGCGCAGAGCCTCGCGCAATTCCTCGTCGTTCACCTCATGGCAGTATTCGCGTTTCACGTCGGTGCCGAGCTCTTTGGACAGTTCAATCTGCATCTCGCACATCGGTTTGATGGCATCCATAGCTGCTTTGAGTGCACCGATCATGTCTTGTTCGCTCACTTCCTTCATCTCGCCTTCCACCATCATGATGTTTTCGGCAGAGGCACCGACCATGATGTCCATGTCTGCTTCTTTCATCTGCTCGAATGTCGGGTTGATGACATACTCGCCATTGATACGTGCTACGCGCACCTCTGATATCGGACATTCGAAAGGTATATCTGAACATGCCAGCGCGGCCGATGCTGCAAAACCTGCCAATGCATCGGGTTGGTCAACGCCATCGGCGCTGAGCAGCATGATATTTACAAATACCTCGGCATGGTAGTTTGACGGGAACAGCGGGCGCAGCACACGGTCCACGAGACGTGATGTGAGAATCTCGTTGTCGCCGGCTTTGCCTTCGCGCTTGGTGAAACCGCCCGGGAAACGTCCGGCTGCGGCGTATTGCTCTTTGTAGTCTACCTGCAAGGGCATGAAATCTGTTCCGGGAACTGCATCTTTTGCGGCACAAACGGTGGCCAGAAGCACGGTGTTGCCCATACGCAGAACAACGCTTCCATCGGCCTGCTTTGCCACTTTCCCGGTCTCAATGCTGATGGTTCTTCCATCAGGCAATGATACTGTTTTCGTAATTACGTTCATCTATTGTTTCTCTTTAAAACATCTAAAAAATTAATTCGGGCAAAGATACTTATTTAATAAGGAATAAACGAATAAACATTCATTTATTTGTTTTTTTTATGAAAAAGGCGCGTTAATGTAGTCTTTGGTGTGTCGGAATGGGGTTGCGGATGTGTAGTTCGGTGACATTTTGACCGTTTGTCGGGGTCATTGTCGTGTGTTCAGATTTTTTACATGATAAATGATGCGGTTCGGCAATGTCGAAGCTGAAAATAAATTTTTATTTTCGTTTGCCGTTGCACTCACCTTTCAATATATTTTCATAATATATGATGCGGTTCGGCAATGTTAAACTGAAAAAAATCCTTTTTTTCGTTTGCCGTTGCACTCACCTTTCAATATATTTGTCTACACCATTTTTGCATCGTGTGGGTTTTTGTCTCGTGGCATATTCGCGATTGTTTTGCAGATTGTCCATGTCTTTGTATTCATGCCAGAGATGGAAACACAATCCAGCAAACTTGAGCGACAGCTTTTTTATGCCGCTTTGTTGCAGACGTCGTCCGAAGTCCGAATCTTCCCCTCCCCATCCGCGGAAATTCTCATCGTAGCCGTTGATGTTGATGAAATCGTCACGAAAGAACGACATGTTACACCCCAGTCCCGGTTGGCGGTTGATGCGATAGCGTGTGGAAAGGAATCGTGCCAGCAAGGGTATGCGTAGTGTGTTGGAGCGTTTCTTTTCTATGCCACGTGTCAGGAAATTTATCGGCATGCTTTTGCCCGAGCGGCATATCCGTTCTGTCAGTTTGCGATTGATATTCGTGCGTCCTCCTTTCAGATAGTAACCGCGGCGTGCCATCATCAGATGATCCTTGACGAAGCACGGGTGTAACAGCAGGTCGCCATCGGCCTCGATGATGTATTCGCCGACAGAAGCGGCCACCGCTTTGTTGCGCATCATCGCCAGACGGAAACCGTCGTCCTCATGCCACACATGCTTTACGGGTATCGGGCAGCGTTCGGCAAATTCGCGTATGACGCAGGCGGTATCATCCCGCGACCCGTCGTCGCCAATTACAATCTCTGTGGGCATCACCTTTTGATGGAGGATGCTGTCCATACATGCGCTGAGCGCATCCTCACGGTTGTATGTCGAGATTATGAGTGTGGTAGTGATGTCCGCATATTGTTCGGAAGTGATGAAGGTGTTGTTCATTTTTTTAAGTCCGGATTTAGTATTCTGGCGTATTCATCGGGATTCTGAAGCAGACGGATGGCCTCCTTGACCTGTTTGTCAAACCTCAGCGAGTTTTCTATCGCGCCGCTCTGGAAATAGTATGCCGCCACGATGTCCGCGGTGAGTATCTGTTTTATCTTCTGCTTGTTGTAATCGTAGTCGAGGTCTTTGGCGATGTTGTGGCTTAGCTTTTTCTCCAATGCTTCAAACTCCGGGCGGGCCTCATCGTAGTATCCTTCAAACTTGGCCAGCTTGACAAGATCCTTCAGATATTTCTCGCTCACGCGGTCGTAGGTGAACTCGCTGCCCACCACCTGTTCCTTGAACTCTTCGTAATCGCTGTCGCTGATTTCAAACTCGGATGCCGGAGCGATGCTTTTATGGCTGTCGATGTATTTCACCACGTAGTTGAACACCTGGTCGGTGGTGTCGATGCGGTCCAGATAATAGGCTATGTTGGGCATCGAGTCGGGCACGATTTCTATGTCAGGCTTGATACCTCCACCGTCGCGCACTATGCGTCCGCCGGCCGTACGAAACTCTTTGGTGAGCGAGTCGGGCACATGCTCGGTGTATCCGCCTTGCGTATGCTTGTAGTTGATGGCCTGAATGCATCGTCCGCTGGGTATGAAATATTTGGCGGTGGTGAGTTTGAGATTGCCGTTGTATGGCAGAGCCACGTTGGGCACCTGCACCAGCCCCTTGCCGTAAGTGCGTGTTCCCATTATCACGGCGCGGTCAAGGTCCTGCAGAGCGCCGCTTGTTATCTCGCTCGAGCTGGCCGTCATCTCGCTCACGAGCACCACGATGGGCATGACGGTGTCTATCGGCTCCACCGTGGTGGAGTAGGTCTGGTTGGAGCGTTTGAGCTTACCCTTCATCGAGAGCAGTTCCACGCCCTTCGGCACAAACATGTTGAGGATGGACAGCGCCTCCTGCACCGAGCCGCCGCCGTTGTTTCTCAGGTCGACGATCAAGCCTTTGGCACCCTGTTTCTTCAGGTCGATGAATGCCCGGCGGAAATCTTTGGAACAGCCTTCCACAAACGAGTCCAGATTGATGTAGCCTATGTTGCCTTGTTGCATGCCGTAGTATGGCATGTAAGGCATCTGTATGGCCTTGCGCTGAATGTTGAAAGTCATCTCCTTCTTGGTCGACGGACGATAGATTTTCAGCACGAGAGTCGACCCGGCCACGCCTCTGAGATGTTCGCTGACATACTGGTTGTTCTTGTCGGTCATAGATTCGCCGTCGATGCTCAGTATGACATCGCCCTTGCGCAGACCCGCCGTTGCGGCCGGCATGTGCTCATACGGTTCGTTTATGACCACGCGTTTGAGTCCGAAATTGTAACTTATTATCGCTCCGATGCCCGCATATTTGCCGGTGAGCATCTGTTTGAACTCGTCCGACTTGTTTTCGGGGTAATACTCGGTGTAAGGGTCAAGACTTTTGAGCATGGCGTTGATGCCCGTTCCCACCAGTTCGTCGGCATTAAGGGTGTCCACGTACATCATGTCGAGGTTTTGATATATGGCATTGAAAACCTCAAGGTTTTTGGCCACATTGAAATTGTGATCCTTGTCGTTCTGGGCCACGGCTGTTGTCGCCGCTATAAATAATAATAGGTGCAAAATGTATTTCTTCATGACGAAATGTATGTTTCTTTGTTGATAAAGTTGCCGGATGGGCCAAACCGGATGCAAATGTAATGTAAAAATCTGATACCCGGAACGAAAAAGTATTTTTATTTGAAGAGCACACTCCGAAGTGATGTTCAAATCCAACGTTGTGCCTGCCCATCTTCGTTCATCTGTGGTCGTCATATCACCGTTTTCCCTGCCCGAAAAGAGAAAAACAGAGTTTTTTTTATACATTCGACATATTTTTTTATAAAAAGTTTGGTGGTTTGAAAAAAACGCCGTACTTTTGCATCGCAATTAAGACAAAATGCTTCAATAGCTCAGTTGGTTAGAGCACCTGACTGTTAATCAGGGGGTCGTTGGTTCAAGCCCATCTTGAAGCGCATTAATCCGAAGAGAAATCTTCGGATTTTTTGTTTTTCCACGTTTCCACCTTTATATTATTATCTTGTGGCGGTCTCCAAGCGATGCCGTCAGCATGTGCCGGAAAACAAAGTCGGGTATCCGTGCGTGTTGACGGATACCCGACGAAGGTATGAAAATCTCAGAATGACTTGTTGTACTTATTTCACCACAACCTTGCGTCCGCCCTTGATGTAGATGCCTGGAGCCAGAGCGGCTGCGTCATTGCCCACATACTGGCCGTTAAGGTTGTATATGTGGTCCGTCCGTACGGTTTTATTGTTGTTGAAGCCGATGTCACCGATACCCGTGATGGGACCCACCTTGAGCTTCTCGAGCAGCACTTTGGCCCAGAACATACCCACTGTCGGGCGAGCTACGCCGGATATCGGTGTGCCGTCGGTGCAGTCGTATATGTCGGTGAGCGGTTGTCCGTCTGTAGCTTGGTTCACATAGTTGTAGCATTTGCCGACGATATTCTCAAAGTCGGCAGTCTGAGTCATGGCTGCGGTCATGAGCGTCTCGTTCAGCTTGGCCACGTTGTCCCAGCGGCCGTCCATAGGCAATCCGTATTCCTTCATGTGGTTGTTGACGTAGTAGTCTGTTTCGGTCGAGATGACATCGCTGAAGAGATTGGTGTCGAGCATGATGTCGTAATACAGATTGTATTTCTGTCCCCACTGTACGTCCGAGCCTTGCGGGTAGCCCATGGTCTTCGTGTAGCGCGTGTTCCAGTCGGCCACCCATCGTTTGGCCATGTTCATATACGTCTCGGCATCGTCCTTCAGGCCTTTCATCCTGGCTATCTCGGCCACGGCAGCCATAGCCAGAGCGCACTTTGTGCGCACGTTGGCATTGTCGTGAACGATGGTTCCGGCGTAGTTGTCGCAGCTACCCTCGTTGGGAAAATTGGGCGCATATTGCGGCAGGGTGAAGAGGTCGCAGAAATCGGCCCAGTCCTTCAGTTGCTCATACAGGTCGTTGTCTATCATATCGGCGTTGTCCGCCGCTTTAGCCGCTGCGGCTGCCACGAGTATGAGCGAAGACGAAGTATCGGCTCCGTTGTCCAGTCCTATGCCGCCAATCATCGGATACGCTCCGAGATGGTGAGGGGCATTTCCGTATTCGGAATGGAAATTTGTCACCTTGATGTAGTCGTGTATGGCATCCACCATAGCCACGGCCATGTGCGGGTTGTACGAGAAGAACAGCGGAGCAGCGCCGTAGCACACGTCCGCACTGCTTATCTGACCCGTCACGGAGTTATCGATGTTGTACATCAGCATGCGTCCGTCGTGGTTGGAGGCGAGCTTGGTGCCGGCCACAACCTGTCGATAGGCCAGCGCGCACAGTTCGGCATATCGCTTGCCACCGGCAGCGAGTGCATCGTTGATGAGTCTGCTGTCGAATTCGCGCATGCGTTGCATGATGTCGTTGTAGGATGCGGCGTAGGCGGCAAAGGCATCGGTGATGTCGCCGTAGAGCGTTGTCCAGTAAGCCGGATAGGTGTATCCGTTCATGTAGACGGCCCTCATGGCGTCGTCATAACCTATCATCATATATCCTGCGTCGGCCGCTGTCTGACCCATGTCGTGGGCGAATACCATCTGGTTGGAGGCCGTCGTGCCTATGGTCTGGTCCAGTTTCGGGTCGGCGGCGATATAGGCATAGCCCCAGTTCTGAGCCGTTCCGGCAGCCATGTTCTGGCTGTTTGTGCCGCTCTTGCCGAACAAGAGACCTTTGCTGCGCAAAGTAGTAGTGGTCACATTTTCGGTAGTGCTTGCGGCAGCAAACTGCGGAGTGGTGGAGAGGTACACCTTCACGTCGTGCTCGGCGCCGTCGTTGCTGCTCACCTTATATGATATGAGGTTGATCGGCACGGACATCATCTCCGGGTCAGTGGCTATCTGCGGCGATGAGAATACGAGCGAGAGGTCCACTTTTCCGGCCTTGAATGTGTAGTAGGTCTGTGTGGGCAGCACGTCCACCGATTGCTGTTCGGCCATGAGCACATTGTCCTCTCCGGCGTATTCATCGCCATCGACAGCTGCAAAGATATTGTCGCCGAAGGCGCGTGTGCCGTACAGTCCGCAGTCGGCAAAAGCCCCTCCGTAGTTGTTGTGCACGTGTACGGCTATCACGTTGGGTGTGCCGTCGGTCTTTATCAGAGCCCGTTCGGCATCGCTGAGGCAGTACATCTCGGGATTGAACCATCCGTCGGCATGATTGTGAGGCACCTTGATGAGTGTGCCGTTGATATACAGTTCGCTGGGTGAGTCGTCATGTCCGCAAGCCAGATACACCTTCTTGTCCAGATTGCCGTCGATGGTGAAGGTGCGGCGGAAATATATGTCGGCGCTTACATCGTTGTTGGTCCACTGGAACGACGGACATCCGTTGTAGCTGGCGTCCGAGCTGAAGGGAGATGTATGCTCTGCCCACACCTCCATACCGTCGGTGAGCAGATAGTCAGGGTCGTACCACTCGTTGCCGTTGTTGTCTGTCGGCGGTACACCCTGCACCTGATCCGTGGTGCCCGCCGTACTCTTCTTGAACACCATGCAGGGCACGGTGTAGGTGGAGGCCGTAGTCCAATAGGCCGAAGGAAGGATGACGTTGGTCATATCCAGTTCGGTGGTGGCGTCGCCGAGGAATCGATACAACTGTCCGTCCACGCGCACGAAGCCCGTGAGGCTCTTGTCCTCGCCCGACCAGTGGCGTGTGCAGTTGTCGTTCAGATTGCCGCTGCCTGACCATACCGAGAGATAAGGGTCGGCGGCGAGCAATGGTGCCGACGGCGCTTTCAGGTCGATGTGTGCCACCGGCGAGAATATCTCCATGTCGGGAGTCTGCGGCTGGCGTATGTCCGCACCTGCTATCTCGATGGATGCGGGTGCATCGGCCGGGCGCTTGAAATAAGCGTCGAAGCTCAACTTGTTGACCGACCCCGTGGGCAGACGATACAGAGATCCGTCGTCATCGATAAGCATGTTGCTCGTGCTTTTGCTCGTTACCGACACGCGACGATACACCGCGGCAAACGAGTATCCGTCCTTGCCCACGGTCTGGGCTTTCGTGGTGCTGAGCACGGCGTCCTTCACGTATATCGGCGAACTGACGTCAACCGACGGACGTACCAGAAACGGCACTCCGGCCTTTGTCCCGCGCACGGGTACAAACTTGAACGTGCCGTCCACCACGTCATCGTATACAGCCACAGTGGCGTCTCGGCCGAACGCCTTGTCTATCATCTGCGCGTTCATATCCATCGGCATGGTCACGGCCTGCCAACTGTCTTTCTTCAGTGGCAGACGCAGACACAAGTCCATCGTGGTCTCCTCTGCGGGCACACCGTAGGAGAAGGCGCGTCCCTTTGTGGTCCATCCGTTGAGCGTGTTGAGAAATTCCACGAACTGGTCTTTTATCTGTACCATGCCCTCTGCGGTGGGATGCTCGTCTTCCTTGCCTATGTTGTTGATCTTGAACAGCGGCACATCGTAATGTTTGCATATCGTCTCCACCGACTGGTTGATGTCGTCGCGCAATCCGTTGTTGAGCATGAACACTACCTGCGCGTCAGGATATTTGTTCTTCAGATACGACAGCACGTAGGCCGTACCGCCGCGGAAGGTGCGTAGGTCGTAGTCGCTCCAGTTCTCGTAGACGAAACTGCCGAGGGGCGAACCGGCGTTGTTGTCGTTGGTGGCGCCCTCGACAATGATCAGACCCGCTTCGCGCAGGTTGGAGCAACGGCCCACGAAAGAGTTCTCTTTGTCGATGTTGCCGTTCCACGATGTGTTGCATATACACGTGCCCGACGACGAGTTGTTCTGTTCCAGTTTCATGCCCGTCTCGGCCTCGAGCAGTTTCCACCATGTCTGTCGGAGTTGGGTGACACCCAGATGTGGAAACCACTGGAAATTTTCTTTTGGCTCCGTGTATCCATAGAATGTGGAGTAGGAGTCGCCGATAACCGAAAATGATTTGTACTTTGTTTTCAGCGGATTGTCTACCACGGACTGGGCCGCGAGCGACAATGCCATGATTAAGGAAAGGCAAACTAATGTTAGTTTTCTCATAATAAATATTGCTTGTTTGGTTTTTTAGCTTCGTCAAGGCGTGTCTGAAAATCGACACGTGCCAGGTAGGTGTTTTTGTATATCTTAAGGCAAAAATACGAAAATATTTTGAAATCAGAATCAATCGGCATATTTAATATGAAATCCCATAAAAATATCTCTCCCCCGACCGTCCCCTCATTTTTCGTTTCCATGCCGATACGATTCTTTGCGGCCGCCACCGGAATTGTATAATTATGCAAATTTCTCATTCTAAAATGTATAAATATACAGTCCAAACTTCACGAGAAGGCCAACGTTTCAAAATTTAAATCCCGAGGTCGCAAATACGCGAGTTTTGAGCCATTTGCGTAAATTATTGATAATCAAGGAAATCACATCGCCGACAAGGATAATATTAACACTCATTAACACAAAAACCACCAAAAATCGACAAAATCGGGGTAAAATCGCCTTCCAAAAGAGCCCCTTTTGGGTTCCGAAAGGGGCCCTTTCGCATCCTGAAAGGGTTCCTTTTGCATTCCAGAAGGGCCACTTTTGGAAATTTGATGTGTTACGGTGGGGTGTTAACACGTATTTTTCGGTCCGCATCTTTCTATTTTGCGATTTCGTTTTGTCAAGATTTTTTACTTTTGGAATTGCATGTTTATGCAAATTTCGGTGTTTTTTGGATCATCATACGTTTGGAGTGATATACAGAATCTTAAAAAATACCAATTAGTCAGTGTAGGGCCGCAAACTTTTGCGGCCGCAAGAATCTCCATACCATATCATCCATTAAAACAGTTTCTTAACGCGTCAGAAAAACACATAATACCCTGTCAAAAAAAATGAATTTGTGGCAATCGCCCTTGCGGCCGCAACAGGTTGCGGCCGTACATTTTTTTACTTGCGAAAATCAATGGTAAATACGATTTGGACTAAATTCATCCCTCTCCCCGCACACGCCGATACTCGAGGGGCGACATACCGGTGTGTTCCTTGAAATACTTGCCGAGGAACGACTGGCTGGAGAAATTCATGCGCTGCGTGATCTCCTTGATGCTGCACGACGAATAGCGCAGGAGGACACGCAACTTGATCATCACATAATTGTCTATCCACTCGTTTGGAGTGCGATGGCTGACCGACTTGACTGTCTCGGACAGATACTTGGGCGATAGACACAACTGCTCGCTGTACCACGACACGCGCCGTTCGGACGTACAGTTCTCCTCAACCAGACGTATGAAATCGGTAAATATCTTCTCTGCCCGCACCCCTCCCGACACCTCATGGCTCTGTATGCGATAGATGGCGTTGCTCAGATCGAAAATCATAGTGGCGATGAGCGAGCGCACGGTCTGGCTGCGGAAACGATGGTCGGAGGCCTCCACACGCGCCTTGACCATCGAGTAATACTCACCGATGCACTCCACCTCGGACGGCTCGAGACTGAACACGGGATGGCGCCGCGCAAAAAGGAATAGCGAGGAAAGCTCGTTCACATCCTTTATGGCATCGTTGAAGAAATCATAAGACAACACCAGACTGATGCTCTTGAAATCGGGCGTGGCCGAATATTCCAGTACCGTCTGACCCTTGCCGATAATCATTATATCGCCCGTACAGGCCTTATAGTCGAGCGTATCGACCACATAGCGGCACTCGCCCTCGACACACATCGACATCAACAGACACTGCATGCGCGCCGGGATGCCGTCATCCAACAAATCGATAGAGCCGTCGACCATCAGCATGTCGGTGTCCACATGAAGGTAATCATGCGATGTGAGAAGCGAAGAGACCGTGATGTCCTTAAACCTATGAGTATTCATAAAATACGATAAGATATGAAATAATTGCTTTCAGAAAAGCAAAGGTAATACAAAATTTTGTAACTTTGGTCTTGCAAACAATTAATTACTTAATCAATACAACCTGAACACGATGATAAAAAAACTCCTGCTCTTCACTCTGATAACCTGTTTGTGCGGCTGCGCTACGGCTGCCGACCGTAAGAAACCGTTCTACATGAGCCTTTCGGACGATGTCACGGCCAAGATGCTCGTGTGTCTGCCCGACCCCGACAAGAATACGGGACGGGCCATAGTGGTGTGTCCCGGCGGCGGATACGAATGGCTGGCGATGGACAACGAAGGCACCAACTGGATACCGTTCTTCAACGACCGGGGCATAGCCTGTATCGTACTGACCTATCGCATGCCGCACGGCGACCTCACCATACCTGTGGGCGATGCCGAGAAAGCGATGCGCACAGTGCGCAGCAATGCCGCCAACTGGGGCATAAATCCCAATGACGTGGGCATAATGGGGTCGTCGGCCGGAGGTCATCTGGCCTCAACGCTGGCCACACACTCGCCAATCGACGCACGGCCCGATTTCCAGATATTGTTTTATCCGGTGATATCGATGGACGAGAAACTGACACACGTGGGGTCGGTACACAACTTTCTGGGCGACAGAAGGAACGATCCTGAATGGGTGGAAGCCTACTCCAACGAGCGGCAAGTCAGACGCGGCAAGACACCGCCGGCCCTGATACTGCTCACGGGCGACGACACGCTGGTGGTGCCGGAAACCAACGGAATGGTGTACTACAAGGCACTGAAAGAGGCGAAGGTGAAGGCCGATATGATAGTCTACGACAAGGGTGGTCACGGATTCGGCTCGCAGACCAATTTCAAATACCACGACCAACTGCTCAAAGACATGTCGTCGTGGCTGAAAAATCTGAAAGCGAAGAACAAGAGGGCCAAGCGC
This sequence comes from uncultured Prevotella sp., assembly GCA_905202125.1. Classification (GTDB taxonomy): domain Bacteria; phylum Bacteroidota; class Bacteroidia; order Bacteroidales; family Bacteroidaceae; genus Prevotella. The sequence continues at coordinate 34,729 of CAJKQX010000006.1, read as the reverse complement.
CGGGAGCGCAAATGACCGTTCACACCGCTACTCCGACTGCTGACGGCCCATGGAATCAATCTTAGCACGGATATAGGAAAGAAACTCCTCATCGCCGAGAATTCTGATATCATCGTACAATCCGAGCACAAAACGCCCCACACCGAGAAAAGACACCACATCGGTCGTGAACAGCCAACGTCCGTCCTCCGGCCTGATACAGTCGGCGGCTGCAGGATACTCCTCGACAAGCAGATTGTGCGAGCGCCGGCCGAGGAGCATGGTGACGGTGTGGCGGGTCTCGCCGCTGAACATGAAGAGGTCGGTGTAGGCCTGCTTGTGCTCTTTCTCGGCTATCCAGGGTACATCGAGCATCTCGACGGACGACATGCGCGCTATCTTGAATGTCTTGTTCTGATGTGTGGAAATCTCGTGACACCGCACGTCGCGCGACTCGTTCATGAAGAGGAAAGGTTCGACGATGCGGTCGGAGACGGTGGCACTGTGGGACGACGAATAGCCGCACAGCTTCACCATCATCCTTGCGGCGATGGCATCCTTGAGCACCGCCACATTGCGATTGTACTGCTTGCGTATCTCAGGATTGGATATGTCGGGCAGTCCGAACTGTCGGGTGAGCTTTGAGCGGAGCGTGGCCGCCAGAGTGTCGTTGCCGTTTGCGGCGGCGAGAATGCGCAACATGTATTCCGCCTCGTCAGCCGTGATGGAGATATTCTCGTGCAAACGGCGGAAGAAAGAGGCGTTGCGGTCGAGGTAATAGCGCGTACCCGACTTGACGAGTGTAAAGCCGCACTCGCGCAGATAGTCGAGATAATTGTAGAGATTGCGCCGTGAGATACCGAGCTTATCGGCCATCTGCGCGGCGGTATAGTTGCTGTTGGATGTCAACATAAGTATGAGTTCCAGTTCGCGACCGTATTTATTCATTGTCCTAAATATCTTTTTGAAAAACAATCAATCCTCAAACTCAAGACTGAGTTCACCCGTTCCCAACAGATTGTAGCTCATGCGATGGTAGGGCGAAGGTCCGTGCAGACGTATGCCTTCGCGATGTTTGCGCGTGGGATAGCCCTTGTTGCTCTGCCAGTCGTAGTAAGGATACTCGCGGGAGAGCTCCATCATGTAGTCGTCACGAAAGGTCTTGGCCAGAATGCTGGCCGCCGCGATGGACTGATACTTGCCGTCACCCTTGACGATGGTGGCGTAGGGCAGGTCGGCGTAGGGTACGAAACGATTGCCATCGACAATGATTGCTTCGGGCCGGGTCTTGAGAGCGTCGAGCGCACGGTGCATGGCCAGAAAACTGGCTTTGAGGATATTGATGGTGTCAATCTCTTCGGGAGTGACCACACCTACGGCCCATGCCACTGCATCGCGCATGATCACGTCGCGCAGGGCGTAACGTTTCTTTTCAGTGAGTTGCTTGGAGTCGTTCAGGCCGGGATTGTCATAACCGGCCGGCAATATCACGGCGGCGGCATATACACTCCCCGCCAGACATCCGCGACCGGCCTCGTCACATCCGGCCTCTATCTTATTGTCAAAATAATGTGGTTTGAGCATCGTTTTCGAGTTGTTGTGTTTAGATGATGCAAAGATATAACTTTATTTAACCACGAAAAATTTTTATGGAAAAAATATTTCCAAATATACAGGTAAGTTTGCAGCGTAAAACATTGAACAACTAAAAATCGACGAATATGGAAAAGAACATCACTCTCCGGCAGAGCAAATCATCATGGACAAATATCTTCGTATCGGTAGCGGAAACAATAAAAATGCCGTTTGAGAAACTGCGCCAGTATTACTCGGCGGTGCTCGAGCGCGAGGTGAGTTACCGACAGATGTGGCAACTGCTCAATGTACAGATGGCTTTCGTAATGGCCGTATTTCCTACGGACGGACCCATCGGTGTGCGCCTGATATGTTGTGGGTGGTTTGTGTATGCCCTGCGGGCGTGTCGCAACTGAAAGTGTGCGACCCCAACAGGCAGGACATACACATGCTGTCAGAAATCTGCCGGCGGCGGACAGCAGTCCGCCGCGCTGCCCCACTCCGTGTTGGGCCGGCTGCCCATCACGAACTCCATGCGACCGCCGGCGGCTATGTCGGCGTGGGTAATATAGTTGCGGTTGTAGGGTCGGCCGTTAAGAGTGGCACTTTGGACATAAATATTCTCCTTCGACGCATTGCGGGCAACGATGGTGAAAGACTTGCCACCGGCAATCTTTATCGTTGCTTTCCCGAACGACGGACTGGCTATGTTGTAATATCCTCCGGCCGGACACACGGGATAAAAGCCCACGGCTGCAAAGACATACCAGGCCGACATCTGCCCCGAATCGTCGTTGCCCGAGAATCCATCGGCCCCGAGATGATACTCCGTCTCCATGATGTTGCGCACCTCGCGCTGCGTCTTCCAGGGCTGGCCGGCGTAGTTGTACATGAAACTTATCTGATGTCCGGGCTCGTTGCCGTGCCACATACGGTTGTGAGTGAACATGGAATCAAGTTTCAAGACATACTCCTCACGTCCTCCCATACACTTCATCATGCCATAGACGTCGTGGGGCACGTACCAACTGTATTGACACGGTGTGCCCTGCGTGATGAACGAGTGGCCACGGTCGGGCCGTTTGCCGTCGGCGAAACGCCCATCCTCGTGGCGGCCATTGACATATCCGGTGCGCGGATCGAACACATTGCGATAGTTGCGCGAGCGTTCGAATAGCTTGGCTGCCATATCCTGATGTCCTAAAGCCCGCGCGAGCGTTGCCACACAATAGTCGTCATAGCAATACTCAAGGGTGCGCGAGGTCTGTTCCTTGCTGTGGTAGGCCTCCTTCACGGGATCCTCCAGCGGGATGTATCCATATTTCATATACGACTGGAGAGCACGGCGGCCTTTGCCGTCGGCATAATCCTTGTAGTCGGACGGGGTCTCGAAAGCCATCTTTATCAGTGCCTCGTAGGCTTTGTCCACATCAAAATTGCGCACACCTTTATTATATGCTTCGGCTATGAGCGATGCGGCGTGATCGCCGATCATCTCCTGTGTGTAACTGTTCCAGGCCGAGAACATGGGCAGCCATCCGCTTTGTTCGTACTTGTTGACAAACGACTGCATCATGTCTCCGGAGAGTCGGGGATAAAGCAGGGTGATGAGCGGATGCAGGGCACGGAACGTATCCCAAAGGCTGTAATCGTCATAATAAGTGCCGTCGGTATGCTCGATGGACTTGCCTCCGGCGAACGAGGGGTAGCGACCGTCCACATCGTTGAACGCATGGGGACAGAACGCAGCGCGATAAAGCGCGGAATAGAATTTGGTGAGCTCGTCCCGGCTTCCACCCTCGACGGTGATGGCAGACAACTGACGCTCCCATACCTTGTTGAGTTGTCGGCGTGTCTTATCGAAATTCCACGACGGGTTCTCCGCTTGCATGTTGCGGCGCGCGCCTTCGATATCGCAGAACGATGAGGAGACCTTCACTATTACCTCTTCGCCGGCCTTGACGGGAAAACTGACGTATGCTCCGATATTCTTACGGTTGCCCTCCGACTGTTTGCCGGGGTAGATGTCGTCACCGCAATAGGTGCCGCTCTGCGTGATTTTATTCTGCACCTGCACGATGAAATGGCCGCTGAATCCGGCCGGCTGACCTCCTCCGAGATACATGCGATACACAGGGTTGAAGCCCGTGATCTCTCCTTTGGCCGCATCGACGTTGATCACGGCTTTGCCGCGGTCGCTGTTGGGCGTGATGACCAGATGGGCCATACCCGCCTTGCGGTATGTGAATCGGAAGATACCGGTGCGCGAAGTGCCTGTCATCTCGGCCTTGATGTCACCGCCGAAGAGGGGTACGGCATAATAGTCGGGCGAGAATGTCTCATCGTCGTGAGAGAAATCGCTGGCGCGCTGTTCCGGTTGGCATTTCAGTTCGCCGAAGAGCGGCATGATGGTCACCGTGCCGTAGTCCTGCGTACTGCCGCCATCGATGTAGTGGGAGTTGCGGAATCCCTGCATGCGCGTTTTGTTCGAGTAATAAGGACATACGCCATGGCCTTCACTGCTCTCTGTCTGGGCCGTCCAGAAATTCATGCCGTAAGGCACAAGCACAGCCGGCATGCACTGTCCGAGGGGCTCGCGTCCATGGGCGAAATCGCCGTTTTTGGCACCCGTTCCGATGCGTGTGTCCACATATTTTACCAGTTTACTATCGGCCGATGCTAACGTTGCATGGGTCGGTGCAACGAATAAAAGCGCAAAAAATAATTTTCCTAATAGTCTCATTTGGGTTTTGGTATTAAGCTGTAATAGTATTGTTTCAGAGGAATAAAAAACATATTTCATCGCGATGAAATTCAAAACATGCTGCTGACGCGGCGTATGCCATCCACGAGAACGTCTATTTCTTCCATCGTATTGTACATGGCGAACGACGCACGGACGGTGCCTTGTATACCGAGACGAATCATAAGGGGCTGGGCGCAGTGATGACCGGTGCGCACGGCTATGCCGAGACGGTCGAGAAGAGTGCCCATATCAAAATGATGAATTTGGCCTACGAGGAAGGAAACAACGGCATCTTTATCGGTGGATTCGCCAAAAATCCTGATTTCATCGATGTTTTTCATCTGTTGCATACAGTAATCGGTGAGTTCGCGTTCGTGTCGGGCAATGTTGTCGATGCCTATTTCGGAGACATAATCGAGAGCTTTGGCAAGACCATGGGTAGCCACGTAGTCGGGCGTTCCGGCCTCGAACTTGAACGGAAGATGCTGAAAGACGGTTTTCTCGAAACTCACACTCTCTATCATCTCGCCGCCGCCCTGATACGGAGGAAGCCGGTCGAGCCATTCTTCCTTGCCATAGAGAACTCCGATACCGGTGGGACCGTAGATTTTGTGACCGCTGAAGGCAAAGAAATCGCAATCCATATCCCGGACATCGACTTTGAAATGAGGTGTGCTCTGCGCCCCGTCTACAAGGACAGGAACACCGTGTTCGTGAGATTTGCGTATAATCTCCTTGACAGGATTGACCGTACCGAGGACATTGCTCACATGAGTGACGCTAACGAAACGAGTGCGGTCGGTGAACAAATTGTCGAATTCATCGATATCAAGTTCGCCTTTATCGTTCATCGGAATCACCTTTATTGCGATACCTTTACGGGCCGCCTGCAATTGCCAGGGTACTATATTAGAGTGGTGTTCCATTGTGGAGACGATGACCTCATCACCCTCTTTCATGTAAGCATCGCAGAACGATGAAACCACGAGATTTATGCTTTCGGTTGTGCCTCGAGTAAAAATCACCTCCTCAGTCTTACCGGCATTGATGAATCGACGCACCGTCTCGCGAGCTTTCTCATGAAGGTCTGTGGCCTGCTGAGAGAGATAGTGGACGCCACGATGCACATTGGCATTCACGTTGAGATACTCGTCGCGCATGGCATCGAGCACACAGAGCGGTTTTTGCGTGGTTGCGGCATTATCAAGATAGACCAACGGACGGTTATACACTTTTCTCGATAAAATCGGGAAATCCTGACGTATTTTGTTGATATCGTAACTCATTTCGGCACAAATAATAATATTGACGGTTGACTAATTATTCTTTATTGACTGTGAGCAGTTGTAGCATTTATCATTTGCACAACTTGCAACCCTCACACTTATTGAGCTCGCCGCGGAATCGTTTCTCTACAAGATAATGCAAGCGGTCGCGCAGCGGTTGAAGGGAAATTTTATCGATGACTTCGCCGATAAATGCAAATTCGAGAAGGATGCGGGCTTCCTTGAGCGATATGCCACGCTGCTGCATATAGAACAACGCAGCATCATTGAGCTGTCCCACCGTCGATCCGTGCGAACATTTCACGTCGTCGGCATAAATCTCGAGCATGGGCTGGGTGTACATACGCGCCTCTTTGGTGAAACAGATATTTTGGTTCACCTCTTCGGAAACAGTCTTCTCGGCACCCGGACGCACCAGCACACGACCTGCAAAGGCTCCGGTGGCCTGATCGTCAAGAACATACTTGTATAGTTCGTGACTTGTGCAATGAGAAGACTGATGATCGATGAGCGTGTTGTTGTCCACGTGCTGGTGCTTGTCGGCAATAACGAAACCATTGACGAAACATTCGGCACCCTTATCCTTGAGCATCAGATTGAGAGAGTTGCGTGTCACACCGTTGTGCAGGGTTATGACGTTGTGCACAAGGCGGCTGTCGGCCTCCTGCGCCACATACACATTGCTCACGCGGGTATTAAGAATATGTGTTTCCTCCATGCAATACATCTCAAGCGAAGCGTTGCGTCCGACATACGCCTCAATCACCTGTGTGGAGAGGAAACGGCGTTCGTCGGCCGAATGATCGCAAAACAAGAGTTTGGCCTCGGCTCCATCCTCTACTATGATCAGCACACGGCGGTTGACCATCAGATCGACATCCGAGCGAAGGATATTTATCACCTGCACCGTGCGCGGCAGCACCACGTTGCGCGGCACATAGACAATGAGTCCGTCCTGTGCGAGCATGGTGTTGAGGGCGGTCACCGTATCATCGGCCGTAGAAGCCAGACGGGAGTAATATTTCTCGATTAAATCGGGCTTTTTTGAAGCAAATTCACGGAGCGAACCAACGATTACGCCCTCAGGCAGTTGCGTTTTGGGCAACAGCTTATTATAAAAAGCGTCGTTGACAACGAAATAAAGAGATGTGCTGAGATTAGGCACGTCGCAGCGGAAAGCCTCATACGGATCGACGGGAATATCAAGACGATTGAGGTTGAGACCGTAGTCGGGATCGAAAAGTGCCTGAATATCCGTGTACTTGTAGCGTTCGGTCTTCCTTGTAGGGAATCCGTTGTGCTTGAGATCCTCAAAAGCCTTGTCGCGCACGGCATTCATAGCGTCGGCACTATGATCGAAAATCATCTGCCGGCACGACTGATAAAGTTCAATATACTGTTTCTCGCTGCCCATAATCATTCCTCTCCGATTTCAGCCTTGATCCAGTCATATCCTTTGGCTTCGATTTCTTTGGCCAGTTCGGGACCGGCTGTTTTGACTATTCGTCCCTTGTAAAGCACGTGCACCACGTCGGGTTTGATTAAATCGAGCAACCGTTCGTAATGTGTGATGACGATGGTGCTCGTCTCAGGTGTCCTCAGTTTGTTGACACCCTCGGCCACGATGCGGAGCGCGTCGACGTCGAGTCCTGAGTCGGTCTCGTCAAGAATGGCGAGTCGCGGTTCGAGCATAGCCATCTGGAATATCTCGTTGCGCTTCTTCTCACCGCCACTGAATCCCTCGTTGACTGAACGGCGTGTGAACTTGCTGTCCAGTTCGACGATGGCACGTTTCTCGTTCATCAGTTTGATAAATTCGGCCGTTTTCATCTCGGGCAGACCCTGATATTTGCGTTTCTCGTTGATAGCGGCGCGCAGAAAGTTGGTCATCGAGACGCCCGGTATCTCCACCGGATACTGAAACGAGAGGAAGAGTCCCTCATTGGCGCGTTCCTCCGGTTTCATCGCTAAGAGGTCCTTACCGTTAAATACGGCCGTTCCCCCGGTCACCTCATACAACGGATTGCCCACGAGAACGGAACTCAACGTGCTTTTGCCCGAACCGTTCGGGCCCATGATGGCGTGGGTCTCGCCATCCTTTATCTCAAGATTCACACCCTTTAATATCTCTTTGCCGGCGATGACGGCATGTAAATTCTTTACTTCTAACATCTTAATTATATTTACAGAATGACTTTTCTTCGCTTTAAAAAATTAAAAATCAACCCACGCTTCCTTCCAACGATACCGAAAGAAGCTTTTGTGCCTCAACGGCAAACTCCATAGGCAGTTTGTTGAGCACATCTTTGGCGTATCCGTTGACTATCAGACCTATGGCCTGTTCGGTGGATATGCCGCGCTGATTGCAGTAAAACAGTTGGTCCTCACTGATCTTGCTGGTTGTGGCCTCATGCTCCACAATGGCCGTATCGTTGTGGATGTCCATATACGGGAAGGTGTGGGCGCCACACTGACTGCCCAGGAGCAGACTGTCGCAAGAGCTGTAATTGCGGGCATTGTCGGCACCTGACGTGGCGCGGACAAGGCCACGATACGAGTTCTGGCTGTGTCCGGCGCTGATGCCTTTGCTTATGATTGTGCTACGGGTGTTCTTTCCTATGTGTATCATTTTGGTGCCGGTGTCGGCCTCCTGATAATTGTTGGTCACGGCCACACTGTAAAATTCGGCCTGCGAGTTGTCCCCTCTCAGCACGCAGGAAGGATATTTCCACGTGATGGCAGAGCCCGTCTCAACCTGCGTCCACGACAGCCGCGAGTTGACACCGCGCAGATCTCCGCGCTTAGTCACGAGGTTGAGCACTCCGCCGCGTCCCTTTTCGTCGCCGGGATACCAGTTTTGCACGGTCGAATATTTCACCTCGGCATTGTCCTTGACGATGATCTCGACGATGGCGGCATGCAATTGGTTCTCGTCACGCATTGGGGCGGTGCAGCCCTCAAGGTAGGAGACGTATGCATCATCGTCGGCAATGATGAGTGTGCGTTCAAACTGTCCGGTGTTGCGGGCGTTGATACGGAAATACGAGCTCAGTTCCATCGGGCAGCGCACACCTTTGGGGATGTACACGAACGAACCGTCGCTGAACACCGCACTATTGAGCGCCGCAAAGAAATTATCGCGATAGGGCACCACCGACCCGAGATATTCGCGTACGAGCTCGGGATGGTTCTGTATGGCCTCGCCGATGGAGCAGAATATGATACCCTTCTCCGCCAGTTTCTCCTTGAACGTGGTCTTGACCGACACCGAGTCCATGATGGCATCCACGGCCACGCCGCTGAGCACGAGACGTTCCTCGAGCGGAATGCCCAACTTGTCGAAGGTCTTCATCAGTTCGGGGTCTATCTCTTTCTTCTCGTTGCCTTTTTTTCTGGCCATAGGGTCGGCATAGTAGGATATGTCCTGATAGTCTATGTCGGGCAGATGCACATGTCCCCACGTAGGTTGTGGTTGACTTTTCCAATATTCGAACGCCTTGAGTCTGAATTGAAGCATCCATTCGGGTTCGTTTTTCTTCTGCGATATGAGTCGCACGACGTCCTCATTGAGTCCCTTCTCGATGATATCGGTGTGCACATCGGTTGTGAAGCCGAACTCATATTTCTGTTCGGCTATCTCCCTGACAAACGCATTCTTCTCTTTTTCCATTATTTATACAAGTCTTTAACAAAAAAGTTAAGCCAAATGTATTTACTCTGCAACACATATGGCTTAACCCGTCAGTGAGCAAAACGAGCAAACACTCCTTCGGCTCCTTATATTATAACAATGTTTACAGTTTCTGTTGAACTTCTATCTCGGTGAATGTCTCGAGGATATCGCCCACCTGTATGTCATTGAAATTGACAAGGCTAATACCACACTCGAAATTGGTGGCCACCTCTTTCACATCGTCCTTGTAACGCTTGAGGGCATTGATGTCGGCCGTATGTACCACGATACCGTCTCTGACGACACGCGCACGGTCCGTACGATGCACCTTGCCTTCGGTGACATAGGCACCTGCCACAGTTCCGACTTTGGAGATCTTGTACACCTCGCGTACCTCCACCTGACCGGTGACAACCTCTTTCTTGACCTTATCAAGCATACCCTCCATAGCCGATTTGACATCATCAATGGCGTCGTAGATCACGGAGTATGTGTTGATTTCCACTCCATCCTGCTCGGCCTGCTTACGTGCGGCAGCCGACGGGCGCACCTGGAATCCCACGATGATGGCGTCGGAGGCATCGGCCAGCGTCACATCGCTCTCGGAGATCTGTCCCACGGCCTTGTAGATGACGTCCACCTTGATCTTCTCAGTGGAGAGTTTGATGAACGAGTCGCTCAGAGCCTCGATACTACCGTCGGTATCACCCTTGACGATGATATTGAGCTCCTTGAACGAACCGAGCGCTATGCGGTGGCTGATATCCGACAGGGTAAGACGCTTCTGTGTGCGCAGACCCTGCTCACGCTGCAGTTGCAGACGCTTGTTGGCGATATCGCGCGCCTCCTGCTCGGTCTCCAACACGTGGAAAGAATCGCCTGCGGTAGGTGCGCCGTTGAGTCCGAGGATGATGGCCGGTTCGGCCGGTCCTGCCTCTTGTATGCGGGCATTGCGCTCGTTGAACATGGCCTTGATACGGCCGTAGCTTGTTCCGGCGATCACATTGTCGCCCACACGCAGCGTACCGTTTGATACGAGCACCGTGGAGACGTATCCGCGACCCTTGTCGAGCGACGACTCGATGATCGAACCGGTGGCCTTGCGGGCCGGGTTGGCCTTGAGGTCGAGCATCTCGGCCTCGAGCAGCACCTTCTCAAGGAGGTCCTTGACACCCTGACCCTTCTTCGCACTGATTTCCTGACACTGGTACTTACCGCCCCACTCTTCCACGAGCAGGTTCATATTTGCCAGGTCCTCGCGTATCTTATCGGGATTGGCACCCGGTTTGTCTATCTTGTTTATGGCGAAAACCATCGGTACGTTGGCCGCCTGAGCATGTGCGATAGCCTCTTTGGTGGTAGGCATGACACTGTCGTCGGCAGCGATGATGATGATGGCGATATCCGTCACCTGAGCACCGCGGGCGCGCATGGCTGTGAATGCCTCGTGTCCCGGGGTATCGAGGAACGTGATCTTACGTCCGTCCTCAAGTTTCACGTTGTATGCACCGATGTGCTGTGTGATACCGCCGGCCTCGCCTGCGATGACGTTGGTCTTGCGTATGTAGTCGAGCAACGATGTCTTACCGTGGTCCACATGACCCATGACAGTGACGATAGGCGCACGGGGCACGAGATCGTTTTCATCGTCCTCTGCCTCGGTGATGGCCTCCTGCACCTCCGCACTGACGTATTCGGTCTTGAATCCGAACTCGTCTGCCACGAGGTTGATGGTCTCGGCGTCAAGACGCTGGTTGATGGACACCATGATACCCACGCTCATGAGAGTACCGATGATCTGATTGACAGACACGTTCATCATTGTTGCCAGCTCGCTCACGGTGACATATTCGGTGAGCTTGAGCACCTTGCTCTCCTTGCGCTCCTCGAGCATCTCCTCGTTGAGTTTCTCCTGCACGGCCTCACGTTTCTCCTTACGATACTTGGCACCCTTCTTGTTTTGGTTCTGCTTGTTGGTCAGACGTGCGAGCGTCTCCTTCACCTGTCTTGCCACATCCTCCTCGTTCACCTCGAGCGGTTTGTGGTTACGGTTGCGGTTTTTCTTTTTCTTCGAGGCACTGGCACCGTTTCTGGAGTCGTTGGACTTATTCTGGTCCTGCTGTGTGGCGGCCGCGTTGATGTCCACTCTGACCTTGTTTATGCGTTCGCGTTTTTTCTTCTCGCCCCGCTGCTGCTGGGCTTTCTCCTCACGTTCCTTACGTTTCTCCTCTTTTGATTTTTTCTTCGGACGTGTGCTCTGGTTGAGCGAGTCGAGGTCTATACGTCCCAGCACGTTCACTTTGGGCGCGTTGAGAATCTTCTTCTCGCTCTTGGTCGTGAAGATGCCCGAGTTGCCTGTCTCGGGTTGGGCGGGCTTTTTGTCCTCCTGTTTCACGTCTGCTGACGGAGCGGCTTTTTCCGTCTTGATTTCAGTCTTGGGTGCTACTGCCACAGTATTTTCTTTTTGCTTGATGTCTGCTTCGGCCTTTTTGACCGGCTCGGCCTTCACTTTCTCCGTTTTCGGTGTTTCGGGCTTTGCGGGTTGAGCGGGTTCGGCGACTGTCTGACTGGCGGCGGCAGTCGTTTCTTCTTTCACTTCAACGTCAACAGGTTTCTTCTCTTCTGCGTGTTTCTTTCCTATGCTGTCAAGGTCGATTTTGCCCAGAGGCTTGTACTGTTGAGTGGTCTGCGTCAACAGTTTCTCGGCTCTGCTATCCTTATTTTCGGGTGCGCGTTTCTTCTCTTTCGGCTTTTTCTGCAACAACTTTTCAGCCTGCGAGCGCATCTCCTTATCCTGCCGGAATCCCTCAACGAGAGCATTGTATTGTTCGTCGCTGAGTTTGAAACTGAGTTCGGATTTCACCTCGCCCAGTTCCGGTTTCTTTTCAAGGAACTCCACCGCCGTCTGGAGTCCTATGTTCAATTCACGTAATGCTTTGTTTAACCTGATGCTCATATTATATTTTCAATTCGTACATCCCGTTGGTGCGGCCTTATCGTATGCGCCGCACCGCGGGCTTGATTTCTTTTATTTATTGTTTCAAAGGTCGACAGTCCTGCATGTATCTCCCAAAGGGCACATACGCAAGGCATAGTCGATTATTCAAATTCGGATCTGAGAATCCTCAGCACGTTGTCTACGGTTTCCTCCTCGAGGTCAGCCTTCTCCACGAGCATTTCACGCGGAGCGTTGAGCACGGCCTTAGCGGTGTCGAGACCTATCGACTTGATGGCGTCGATGACCCACTGGTCTATTTCGTCGGCAAACTCTTCGAGATAGATATCCTCGTCGGCCTCGTTGTCGGCAATCTCCCTGAACACGTCGATGGTGTACTCGGTGAGCATCGATGCCAGCTTGATGTTCAATCCGCCGCGACCGATGGCCAGGCTCACCTCTTCGGGTTTGAGGAACACTTCGGCCTTGTGGTTCTCCTCATCGATATTGATGCTCGACACCTTTGCGGGGCTCAGGGCGCGCTGGATGAAGAGTTTGGTATTGGATGTATAGTTGATCACGTCGATATTCTCGTTGCACAGTTCGCGCACGATGCCGTGCACACGGCTACCTTTCACGCCGACACATGCTCCCACGGGATCGATGCGCTCGTCGTAGCTTTCCACAGCGATCTTGGCCCTTTCGCCCGGCATACGCGATATCTTGCGTATGGAGATGAGTCCGTCGTTGATCTCGGGCACCTCAGCCTCAAGCAGACGCTGCAAGAAGACGGGAGAGGTACGCGAGAGGATGATTTTCGGGTTGTTGTTCTCGTTGTCCACGCGATGGATGATGGCGCGGATGGTCTCGCCCTTGTGATAGGAATCGTTGGGTATCTGCTCCGATTTGGGCAGTATCAGTTCGTTGTTCTCATCGTCTACGACCAGCACCTCGCGTTTCCATACCTGATACACCTCGCCGGCGATGATCTGACCGACGCGATCCTTGTATTTGTTGTACAGCGAGTCGTGCTCCAGTTCGAGTATCTTGGAAGCCAGTGTCTGGCGCAGGTTGAGGATGGCGCGACGTCCGAACTTAGTGAAATCAACACGTTCCGACACCTCTTCGCCCACCTCGTAGTCGGGCTCTATCTTCTGTGCCTCGGTCAGTGTTATCTGTTTGTTCTCGTCGTCTACCTCATCATCGGCCACAACCACGCGGTTGCGGTATATCTCGAAGTCGCCTTTGTCGGGGTTCACAATAACGTCAAAATTCTCATCGCTACCAAAGATTTTGGCAAGTACGTTGCGAAAACTCTCCTCAAGTACACTCACCAATGTAGTACGGTCGATATTTTTCGTTTCCTTAAACTCCTTGAAAGAATCAAACATACTTACGACCTCATCTTTTTTCATTGCTGCCATAGCTTTATTTGAAGTTTAATAAATATTTTGTATATTTCACTTTACTCATCTTGTAGTTGTGGTCGACCTCCACGAGTTGTGGACGTTTCTTGCCTTCCACCTTCATTTTTTCGGTCGTTGTCACCACGAAGTCGTCTCCGTCGACGCTCTTGAGTACGCCCTTCACCTTACGACCTTCTTCGTCGAGCACCTCCACGTCCTTGCCCACAAAGCACTTATACTGCTCGGGCACCTTGAAGGGTTGTCCCAAACCGGCAGAGCCTACCTCGAGTTCAAAGTCGTGTTCGTCACGATTCATGTGTTCCTCAATAAACTTGCTCAGTTCCACACAATCCTCTATCCACACGCCGTCGGCATGGTCTATCTCCACGATAATCTTATCATCGGGAGTGGTCTCGATGTCGACAAGGAAATAATCCTTGTCCTCAAGCCACTGCTCAACAATTGTTTTTACAACGTTTTTGTCTATCATATATTGATTTATTAAAATAAAATGAGGAGCTCTCACGGAGCCCCTCATTCCACCGAACGATGCAAAATTAATAATTATTCCATAATTTTCCAAATATTTCCCTGTTTTTCTGCATTTATGAAATGTTTTCGAGGCCATATAATATATAATAAGGTGTAAACGGGCGGAACGCGCCATCATCAACAATACAACTTTGAAAGTAGGGTTTACTACATTCTGCATCGGCATCGTTGTGCTTTCGCCGATGCACAGCCATTTGGTATTCGTAGCAGGAAAATCTATGAATAATGCAGGTAATAGATGATTAACGCTTTTGCGCCTTCAGCGCGCAATCTTCTCAATTCATTCAAACCCGGGGCGTCGCTCCACTTCGTTTCGCTTTGCCCCGGGCTGGGCGCTTTTCGGGCCTTCAGCCCTACATCCGATTGAACGATATTAATTAGTTGACATTTATGAAATTTAGAATCATGATTAAAGGGTGTAGGGCCGCAACCTGTTGCGGCCGCAAGGGGGTCATTGACTTGAATTTATTTCGTCCAGGTATGGATCGATTGTATGTCAAGATACAGGTCTTCTTGCGGAGGGTGTAGCAGAACCTCAGCATTATCGATAAAATCATAAAATTGTTTATCCGCAATATCAAGTGATAGTTTTGTCATAATGAGGGCTGAAGGCCCGACAAGCACTTCATTCCCTGTTCCGGATGAGCCGTATCTTATCGTCATTGCGGCGATGCCAATCCACCATTATTATATAAAAAACGTGAATTGTTCATCAATTAGAAAAGTTTAGACTAATTTTGCAATACAATCCACACTTAGAAAACATACATACACCCGATCAATGAGAATCGAAAGGACAGGACAGACACTGAAGGACATACTACGCGCAGCCGCCACATCGCTGCCATCCATCATAACGGCGGGCATAAGCCCGGCGCTCACCCTCATCACTCTCTTCGCCGTGACGGCTGCGATGACAGTATCGTGCGCCCGCATGGGACAGCCCGATGGCGGATGGTACGACGAGACGCCGCCAAGAGTGACAGGCGAGACGCCGAAAGACGGTGCGGTGAACGTCAAGACGCGCAAGGTGGAGATATTCTTCAACGAGTTTGTGAAGATAGACGATGCCACGGAGAAGGTGGTGGTGTCGCCCCCGCAGATAGAGATGCCCGAGATCAAGAGCATGGGACGCAAGATAGAGGTGAAGCTCAACGACACGCTCAAGGCGGAGACCACCTACACCATCGATTTCTCCGACGCCATATCGGACAACAACGAGGGCAACCCGATGGGCAACTACACATACAGCTTCTCCACGGGCGAGGTCATCGACACGTTTCAGGTGGCGGGACATGTGCTCGAGGCCGAGAATCTCGAACCCATCAAGGGCATACTCGTGGGTCTGTATGACGACGTGGCCGACTCGGCCTTCATATCCGGACCCATGCTGCGCGTGGCCCGCACCGACAGTCGCGGACATTTCGTCATCAAGGGCGTGGCCCCGGGCAACTATCGTGTCTACGCCCTCGAGGATGCCGACGGCGACTACCGGTTCTCTCAGAAGAGCGAGCGGATAGCCTTCTCTCGCGATGTGTTCACGCCCTCGACGGCCGATGCCGTGCGCCAGGACACCGTCTGGACCGACTCGCTCCACATCAAGAGCATAGGACGGGTGGGCTACACGCGTTTCACGCCCGACGACATAGTGCTACGGGCATTCACCGAACCGCTCTCCGACCGCTATTTCCTCAAGAGCGAGCGGACGGAGCCCGATCGCTTCACCCTCTTCTTCAGCTATGGCGACAGCCGCCTGCCCGAAGTGACGGGACTCAATTTCGACTCGCGCGACGCGTTCATCATCGAGCACTCTCTCAAGAACGACACCATCACCTACTGGCTGCGCGACACCACGCTCGTAAACAACGACTCGCTCAATATCCGACTCAGATACATGGCCACCGACACCACCGGTGTGCTCGGCATGAAGACCGACACGCTGCTCCTGCTGTCCAAGAAGACATACGAGAAACGCATGAAGGACGCCAAACGCGAGTATGACGACTGGAAGAAGAGACAGGACCGCAACCGCAAGCGCGGACTGCCCTACGACTCCATCATGCCGCCGAAGGAACTTAAGTATAAGGTGGAACTGCCCCCATCCTTCGACCCCGACAAGAACATACCTTTCGACTTCGACACGCCGCTGGCCCGCATCGACACAACGATGATACATCTCTACGCCAAGCACGACTCGCTGTGGTACAACGCCGCGTTCGACTTTGTGGACCGATACGCCGTGAGCGACTCCGTGGCCGACGCGGCACACATCAACCGCCGTGCATACTCGCTGCGCGGCGAATGGCGGCCCGACACCGAATACAGTCTCGAGATCGACTCGGCAGCATTCACTGATATCTACGGACTGACAACCAGAAAACTGAAAAAGGGTTTCAAGGTGCACTCGCTCGACGATTACAGCACGCTCATCGTCACCGTGACCAATATCGGGCGCCAACCGATGGTGATGCAACTGCTCAACAGTTCGGACCACGTGGTCAAGGAGGTGCGCATGACCGACAACACGGCCCAGTTCTTCTACGTCACGCCCGACAAGTACTACCTGCGTCTGATTCTCGACTCCAACAACAACGGACGATGGGATACGGGCGACTACGCCTCGGGACGACAGCCCGAGCAGGTGTACTACTACAACGAGCAGATAGAATGCCGGGCCAAGTGGGACGTGACCAAATCGTGGAATCCCACACAGCGGCCGCTCACACAACAGAAACCCTCGGCCATAACCAGACAGAAGGGTGAGAACACCAAGAAGATAAGACAACGCAACATAGAGCGCGCCCGACAGCTCGGCAAGGAGTATGTGCCGCCGACAGAGTAGGCCGCACGTGTCTTTTTCTCTTAACAATATAAAAATAACAGCATGATGGGTATGAAAAAATTTGTCATAGCGTTGCTGATGCTCGTCACGGCATCCGTGGCCGAAGCACAGTGCACCTTCCGCAATACGGCGTTCAAGTCGAACGAGTTTCTGTCGTACAACCTGTACTACAACTGGAAATTCGTGTGGGTCAAGGCCGGCACGGCGTCCATGTCGACCGTCCGCAGCAGTTACCACGGCCGACAAGCCTACCGGGCATCGCTCACCACACGCGGCAACAACCGTGTGGACGACCTCTTCGTGCTGCGCGACACACTCCTGTGTTACAGTTCCACGGAGCTTGAGCCTCTCTATTTCCGCAAGGGGGCTCGCGAGGGCAAGCGCTACACCGTGGACGAGGTATTCTACACGTACCCCAACAACCGCCAGAAACTGCGTCTGCACCGCCAGCGCAACGACGGCACACACCAGTGGAACGACGTGACGCCCGGCGAGTGCTCGTTCGACATGCTCAACATATTCCTCCGTGCGCGCTCGTTCAACCCCGAGGGATGGAAAAAAGGCTACGAGGTGAAATTCCCCATCGCCGACGGACGCAAGACCACCGATGCCAAGCTGAGATATCTGGGCAAGGCCACCATCAAGGCCGACAACGGCGTGAAATACCGCTGTCTGCAACTCTCGTATCTGGAAAAGGAGAAGGACAACAAGTACAAGGAGATAGTGCGCTTCTACGTCAGCGACGATGCCAACCATATCCCCGTGCGTCTCGACATGTTCCTGCGCTTCGGGTCGGCCAAAGCATTCCTCGTCAGCTCCAAAGGGCTGCGCAACCCCACCACGTCTATCGTGCACTGATAATTTCCTTTCATCAGAAAAAACAGGAAAAGGTCAGGTGATTGTCTTGATGAATCTGACTATCTCATTTCTGCGGGTATTGCATTGGAAATAAAGGCAATAAGGTTGACACTTTATTAAAAAAAAGACATTTTTAGTTTGCCGTTGCGCTCACCTTTCACTATATTTGTATAATATAGGATGCGGTTCGGCAAAACCAAATCAAAAACTACGTTTTTCATTTGTATTTGCGCTCACCTTTCACTATCTTTGTGGCCGAAAGTATCACCTGAACCATCTATGAAATGAACCGTAAACATGAATTTGCCTCAAGGGCGATAACCCTCGTTTTGATTGTATTGTGCGCTGTCGGCGTCGACGTGCGGGCCGTGCCTCTGTTGCCCGAAACCGAACTGACGTGGAAGAACGTGACGGTGGACGGACGTAAGACGGCCGTGTTCTGTATTTTCCGCGACAGCCGCGGCATCATGTGGATAGGCACCAACAACGGGCTGTTCTTCTACGACGGCGTGACGGTGCACCCCGTGGGGCGTGACGTGATGACGGGTACGCAGATCTACTCCATCGTGGAGCATGAAGGCAAATTGTTTCTCGGCGGCAACAACGGTCTCATGACTTATGATTACAAGAAAGGCACGGTCAGTCATGGCAGTGCCTCGCTGCCCAAAGAGATAAGATGTATGTCGCTCGTCGACAATCAGCTGTGGGTGGGAAGCCTCTATGGCATGTATCGGCAGGACGTCACGAGCGGACAGGTGAGCAATTGTTCGGCGGGGCTGCCCCACAAGTCGGTCTACTCGATACTGAGAGACAGCCGCGGCATATTGTATGCCGGCACATACAACGGACTGGCCCGCTGGAACTACAACACAGGTAAGTTTCTGAGGGTACGGGCCGACATCGGCAACAGAGCATCCAAAAATCTCTTCGTCAACTGTCTGCTCGAATCGCCCGACAACGAGAGCATCTTCATCGGCACCGAGGGCACCCTCTATCGCTACTCGCCCGCCGAAGGCACGTGGACCAGCATCGTGGCACTGAATAACAACACCATCAAGAGCCTGACCCGTGGCGCCGACGGTCATATAATAATAGGTACGGACAACGGCGTCTTCGATTGGTCCTCGACAGGTGTGCGCCATTATCGCCATGACTCGCGCAACGAGCTGAGCCTGTCCGACAACGAGATATGGTGCGTCTTCACTGACAGCAATCACAATATCTGGGCCGGCCACGAGCGCGGATTTTCCTTGGCCTCCGCATCGAATATCGTGCGCACCATCAAACTGGGCACCATGGCACATACGGGCGAGGGCAACGAGATACATTCCATCCTGCGCGACAGCCGCAACGACCTCTGGCTGGGAGGCACCAACGGTGTCATACGTCTGTCGGAGGGCAAGCAGGCCGCGTGGTACCGACATACCGACGGTCCGGCGGCATTGTCGCACAACAGGATCAGGGACATCGATGAGGACCGCGACCATCGCGTGTGGTTGTCTACCGACGGCGGTCTGAACAGATACAACCCCGCGACCGGCGGGTTCGACGTCTTTCATGTGGTGGACCGGAACGGCGAACACAACTCCAACTGGGTGTATTCGTTTGAGGAGAGCCGCGATGCCTACTGGGTGGGCAGTTTCCTCAGTGGTCTGCACCGCGTAGGCAAGACCGCATTCGGCGCCACAGGCGGCACCGTCGTATCAGATTGTTCGCTCAACGCGGACAGCCGGCCGTCGGGCGGAACACGTCTGGTCAACGATCTTTTCAACAATATGGCTACCGACACCGAAGGCAACCTGTGGATATTGTTCTTTCGCGACGATGCGCTGTATCGCTATTCGGCCGTCGGCGGCCGTCTGACCAGGTATGATATCTATCGGATGACCGGCGGCCGTCCCACACATATCTGCCGCGACGGTCGGGGCCGCATATGGTGCGCATACAATGGTGGAGCCATAGTGTTCTCCGCCGACGGCAAGAGCAGGAAGGTGAGCTTCCCACACACCAGCAGCGACGAGACCATCCTGGCCATCGGCCGTGTGGGCGCCGATGTGTGGATCTCCACCCAGAGCAACGTGTGGTGCATCGACGGCGGCAGCCTGACGGCCCGCCTCCTGCCGATACCTCAGAAATCGTATACCGCCGTGTATGAGGATGTCGCCACGGGCAAGGTGTTGCTCGGCGGCACCGACGAGATAGTCGAGGTGGACCGGCGCCATCTCGATGGCAAGGCCGACTACAAGGCCATAAGGATAGTGCTTCAGGACCGGGGCAAGGGTCTCTTCGACCTCTCCGACCTCAAGGGCTGCATCAACGGTATCAGCGTGCCCTACGGCGGTGGCGTCACGATGATAGTCAGCACACTGGACTATTCTCCCGAATCACCCCAGCGTTTCATGTACAAGCTGGCCAAGTCCGCCGCCGACACCTCCGGCGGATGGATAGTCATGGCCGAGGGCTCCAACACCATCAGCCTCTCGAGTCTGAACATGGGCGACTACGTGATACTGGTCAAGACCGTGGGCTCGCCCGTCGACCCCATATCCATACCGCTGCACGTCAGTCCGCCGCCGGCGCTGTCGTGGTGGGCCATAAGCCTTTACGTCCTTATGCTTGTCGGCATCGTCGTATTGGTGATATGGTATTTCCGCCGTCGCAACCTGCGCACGTTTCATGAGCAGGAGCGACAGGCCGCGCTGGAGAATGTGGAACGCAAGCTGACCTTCCTCTCCACCATCTCCCACGACCTCAAGACGCCCCTCTCGATGATTCTCGGACCGGTGAGCATAATGAAGGAGAAAACCAAAGACCCCGACGCCCGCCACACGCTGGAGACCGTCTACGACAACGCCGTGCGGCTCAACAACATGATACACCGCACCCTGGAGCTGCAACATCTCGAAGACAGCGAAGAGAACCTGCTGATACTGTCCACATTCGATGTGGTGGAATTTTGCAAAGGCGTGTTCGAGGTGTTCCGCGAGAACAACACCGGCAAGAAATTCGTTTTCCACTCCGCTTACGCGCAACTGCTCATCGAGGCCGACGCCGTCAAGTTTGAGTCTGTCATCACCAACCTCCTGTCCAACGCCTGCAAGTATTCCGACGAAGGGGCGACGATATCGTGCGGCATCACTGCCGTAGACAACCGAGTGGAGATAACCGTCTCGGACGATGGCGTGGGAATAGCCGACATCGACCAGCCGCTCATCTTCCAGCGTATGTTCCGCGCGCCGGGCACGTCCGAGCTGCACGAGGGTACCGGGCTCGGACTGTATCTCATCAAAAAATACCTCGAACTCATGCATGGCAACATCGCCCTGTACAGCAAGGAGGGTCAGGGCACCACATTCGTCGTCACCCTGCCCGTCTCTGAGAAGGCCCTTCCCGCCGCCAACAACAATGCGGCCTCCGCCGACACAGGCCGCTCCAAGATACTCATCGTCGAGGACAATATGGAGATCTCCGGTTTCATCTCGGCCCTGCTCAAGGACAGCTACACATATTTCACTGCCAAGAACGGCCGTTCGGGTCTGGCCATAGCGGCCTCCATCATCCCCGACCTCATCATCGTGGACGAGATGATGCCCATCATGGACGGACTGGAGATGGTGAGGCGCATCAAGCAGCATCCGCGCCTCTCGGCCTTGCCTGTCATCATGCTCACGGCCAAGACCGACGGCGCCATCGAGAACGAGAGCATCAAGCTCGGCATCGACGTGTTCATGACAAAGCCCTTCGAGCCCTCCGTCTTGTTGGGACGCATCTCCCATCTGCTCAAAGGCCGTACGGAGATAAGGGCGAAGATGAGGATGCTGGCCATAGCCGAGGCCGAGAGCAAACCCATCGAGGCCGAGTCGGTCAACGAGAAGGCTCTGGCACGCATAGCCAAGCTCATCGAAGAGAATATCTCGGATCCCGACCTCAACGTCAACCTCTTGTGCGAGAAGAGCGGCATACCCAACAAGCAGTTGTACCGATTGATAAAAAAGTACATGGGCATAGCACCTCTCGACTATATCCGCCGTGTGCGTTTGCAGAAGGCGGCCGTGCTCCTGAGCCAGCATCGGTTCACGGTGGCGGAAATCAGCTATATGGTAGGATTCAAGACCCCGTCATATTTCGCCAAGTGTTTCCAGAGCCAGTACGGCGTCAGTCCCAGCCAGTATCAGAGCGAAGACGAGAACGTAGGTCACAAATAAGACAAAACAAGACACAAAAGCCACAATCAGACAGTGTTGTCCATTATGTTGCATGATTTGTCCGATTTTTAGCGTCTTTTTCTTTTTTAAGACGCTAAATTTGCAACCATCAGGTACATCTCGGACAAGGTAAAAAAGATTGTTTTTAGTTGATACGGATGGCGATGGCCATCATGAGCATCGGACAAATTTTATTATTAACAACTATAAACAATGGACAACACAAACAAATGGCTACACCGAATGAAGGAAGCATGGCTCATGGGGTTGGTCTTTTCAATCCTCCTTATACCCGTTTCGGTTTACAGTCAGACACAAAGGACAGTGACGGGTACTGTCATCGATGAGATAGGCGAACCGCTCACCGGCGCATCGGTGAGGGTCGTGGGCGAATCAATCGGTACGGCCACCGACATCGACGGTCATTACACGCTGAAGATTCCGGCCACAGCCAAACAGCTCACATTCTCTTATTTGGGATACACCGACCAGACGGTGGACATCACCTCCGACGTGATCAATGTGACGATGCGCCCCGACAGCGAGGTGCTCAATGAGGTGGTTGTCATCGGATACGGAGTGCGCAAGAAGGACGACCTCACCGGATCGGTGGCCACCGTGGGCGAGAAAGATTTCAACCAGGGCATGATATCCTCGCCCGAAGAGCTCGTCAACGGCAAGATAGCCGGTGTGCAGATCGTCAACGGCGGCGGATCGCCCACATCGGGCTCCACCATCCGTGTGCGTGGCGGCGCATCGCTCAATGCCTCCAACGACCCACTCATCGTGCTCGACGGAGTGCCGATGGAGGTGGGCGGATCGGTCAGCGGCAGCGGCAATTTCCTCAGTCTTATCAATCCTAACGACATCGAGAGCATGACAATACTCAAGGATGCCTCATCGACCGCCATCTACGGTTCGCGCGCATCCAACGGTGTCATCATCATCACCACAAAGAAAGGCAAGGGCGACGGCATCAAGGTGTCGTTCCAGAGTACCAACTCTCTGGCCACCAAGACCAAGACATCCGACATGCTCTCCACCAATGAGTTTATCGGCATCGTCAACGAGCTCGGCACCGACCATCAGAAATCACTCCTGGGCGACAGCCGCACCGACTGGAACGACATGATCTATCACACGGCCTTCGGTACGGACAACAACCTGAGCGTATCGGGACGTGCCGCATCATGGCTCCCCTTCCGCGTGTCCACAGGCGCATATTATCAGGATGGTATCCTCAAGACGGACAACACCAAGCGCTTCACGGGCAACCTCAACCTGACCCCATCGTTCTTCAACGACGAGTTGCGGTTCATGTTCAGCCTGAAAGGCACCTACTCGCGCAACCGTTTTGCCGATACCGATGCTATCTGGGGCGGTGCTACGCTCAACCCCACCATCCCCGTCTATTCGGGCAATGACGCCTTCGGTGGATACAACGAGGCCATCGATGCCAACGGCGTACCCGTCAACGGTGCGCTCGCCAATGCCCTCGGACGTCTCAATCAGTACAAATCCACATCCGACGTGTATCGTGTCATCGGCAATATCGATGTGGACTGGAACGTGCGCTGGGTCAAGGGACTGAGGCTGCATGCCACCGGCGGCTACGACTGGTCGAAAGGCCAGGGCCACGTGTATGTGCCCAAAGAGGCCTTCGCCTATTACACCTCCGGCGGACGCGACTATGACTATGGTCCTCAGAAGAATTACAACCGTCTGCTCACCATTTACGCCAACTACAACCGCGACATCGAGTCCATCAAGTCGAACATCGACCTGACCGTGGGTTATGACTATCAGTACTGGCGATACACCACCCCGTTCTATGCCACGCTCAATGTGGACGGCGAGCAACAGTCCACATCGGCTGCCACCGACCAGCGCCACTCGCTCCTCTCATACTACGGACGTCTGAACTACACGCTCATGGACCGCTATCTGCTGACGGCCACCATGCGTCGCGACGGTTCGTCACGCTTCGCCAAAGACAATCGCTGGGGTACATTCCCATCGGTGGCTCTGGCATGGCGCGTGTCGCGGGAGAAATTCTTCGAACCCCTGACCAAGTGGGTCAACGACCTGAAACTGCGCGTATCCTACGGTGTGACGGGCCAGCAGGACGGCATCACCAACTACGGATATATTCCCGTGTATACGCCCGGACTTGACGGTGCGCAGTATCTCTTCGGAGGCAAACCCGTGTACACATACCGCCCGGAGGCCTACAATCCCGGACTGAAATGGGAGACCACCAAGTCGTGGAACTACGGTGTGGACCTCGCGTTTCTTGACAACAGGTTCACCTTCTCGGCCGATTTCTACACACGCAAGACCGAGAATCTGCTTGCCACCGTGCCTGTGCCGGCCGGTACCAATTTCGACAAGCTCATGCTCGAGAATGTGGGCAATGTGGACTCCAAAGGACTCGAACTGGCCTTGACGGCCCATCTGATAGACAGCAAGGACTGGTCGTGGACGGCTTCGGCCAATGCGGCATGGCAGCGTGTGCGTATCAAGAACCTGACACTCACGCCCGGCGCTCCCAGCCCCGACACCGAGGTGGGTCCCTGGATAGACGCTTACCAGATGCAGGTGTTCTCGACCAATTACGCCCCTTACTCCTTCTATCTGTACAAACAGCTTTACGACAAGGAGACCGGCCGACCCATAGAGGGCCTGTATGCCGACCTCGACGGCGATGGCGAGATTACCAACAACGACCGCTACCACAGCCATTCGCCCGCTCCCGACTGGATATTCGGACTCTCCACACAGCTCAGATACAAGAAATGGACCTTGTCCACATCCCTGCGCGCCAATGTCGGCGGATACATCTTCAACGGTATGGCGATGAACACCGGAGCATGGGAGACGATGAGCTACAACGACTATCAGCTCAACAACCTCAACCGCAGTTTCCTCAAGACCCGCTTTACACGCCGTCAGTTCCAGAGCGATTACTATCTCGAGAATGCATCGTTCCTGAAGATGGACAATCTGCAGCTGGCCTACGACTTCGGCCGGATATACAAGGGCCTGAGCCTCCATGTCTCGGCCATGGTGCAGAACGTATTTTGCATAACCGATTACACCGGTGTGGACCCGGAGATATCCAACGGAGTGGACACTGCCGTTTATCCCCGTCCGAGAACTTATTCATTCACCGTCGGTCTCAATTTCTAAATTTATAAAACAATGAAAAAGATAAATATCATATTCGGCATTGTCATGGGAGCCGGACTGTTGCTCAGCAGTTGCACCGACGACCTGAATCAGATGCCCGTAACCGAAACGACATCAGGTGATGTCTATTCGCATGCCGAGAACTACGAGAGAGTTCTTGCCAAGATATATGCCTCGTACGTGCTTGCCGGACAGGGACAGGGAGGCGACAACGGCGACCTGACCACCATCAACGGACAGGATTTCTCGAGAGGATACTTCAACCTTCAGGAAGCCGCTACCGACGAGGTGGCCAACACATGGCTGTCGGGCAACAATCTCGTGGACCTCACATACATCAGTTGGAGCGCTAAGGACGCATGGGTGTCGGACACTTACTACTGGCTCTATTTCAACATCGCGCTCTGCAACGAGTTCATCCGCAACTGCTCTGACAACGCCATCTCCCGCTTCACACCCGAGGAGCAATCCCGCATCAGAAGCTATCGCTCTGAGGCACGTTTCATGAGGGCATACAGCTACTGGATGGTGCTCGACCTCTACCGTCAGGGTCCGAACGTGGACGAGAATACTCCCGTGACAGGCTTTACGCCCGAGGCATACGACGGAGTGGGTCTGTTCGACTTCATCGAGAGCGAGCTCAAGGACCTCGTGGCCGACGGCGCGGAGACATCCCTGCCCGACACCAACGAGTATGGCCGTGCATGCAAGGCTACGGCATGGACTCTCCTGGCGCGTCTCTATCTCAACAGCGCCGTCTATCGCGGACAGGCGGACACGAAATACTATACGGAGTGCGTCACGGCTTGCCACAAGGTGATTGCCAATCCGGCTTATTATCTTGAGCCCGACTATGCCAAACTCTTCAACGCCGACAACCACAAACGCTCTCACGAGATACTCTTCGCCCTGGTATGCGACGCCACGACATCCGTCACATGGGGCGGCGGCACCTATCTGGTGTGCGGCTCGTGCGGCAACTCCAGCTCGCAGGATCCTGCCAAGTACGGTCTGACCAGCGGATGGGGTATGTTTCGTGCCCGCGGAGAGATGGCCGCCAAGTTCGGCGATGTGACCAATACGGCCGACAGCCGCGCCATGTTCTACACCGACGGTCAGGAACAATATTTCACCGGACCGATAGACAATCAGGCCGAAGGCTATTTCTTCGAGAAATTCAGCAACCTCACCGATGATGGTGTGGCAGCCTCCAACTCGGCTGCGACAGGCTGCTCCACCGACTACCCGATGATGCGTCTGGCCGACGTCTATCTCATGGCGGCCGAGGCCTATCTGCGCGGCGGTGCGGGCATCTCGCGCTCCGAGGCGCTCGATCTGGTCAACGATGTGCGTCTGCGCGCATACAAGGGCGACGAGAGCGGCAAGATAGCCGACCGGGATTTCACCCTCGACTTCATCCTCGACGAACGTGCCCGCGAGCTTTATCTTGAGTCGGTGCGACGCACAGACCTCATACGTTTCGGCAAGTTCACGTCGGATGAGTACATCTGGCAGTGGAAGGGCGGCGTGCTGGACGGCCGTTCGGTCAACGATAAATTCAACATCTACCCCATCCCCGACACCGACCTCAATGCCAATCCTAATTTAAAGAACCCTCAATACTGATAACCGATTATGAAAATCTATAATATTTTTGAAACGATATTGCTGTGCGCGACGCTGTCGCTGGGTCTCGCTTCCTGCGACAGTGATCTCGACACGGTCTATGCCCTGCCTTCAGACGATATGTCATTGGGAGGCGCATCGGGCGAAATCATATTGACTCCCGACAATCCTATGGCCCTGGCCATGACCGTCTACTGGAGCGGCGACGGCAAGATATCGCTCAGCGACACACATCTTCAGGCTCCGGTCAACGCGGCTGTCGAAACGATACAACTGTCGAAGGACGAATCGTTCTCGACCACAATGGACGTCACCGTGGACAAGGGTGTGCGCTCGCGTCAGTTTCTGAGCGAGGAGCTGAACTCATTGCTGGGCCGTATGGGATTTGAGGCCGACGTGAAATCACCTTTATATATAAGAATCAAGTCGGTCCTGGCCGCCAATATGTCGGCGACATACACCAACACGCTCAAGGTCATGGTGCAACCCTATCGTCTGCGCCTCATCCTGGCCACAATGCTCGACCGTGACCGCAACGAGACCTCCACGACGCTCGCTTCGCCCGAAGAGAACGGCGTGTACACGGGATTCATGGGTGTGAACGGATGGACCAACTGGTGGTTGCGCGAGGCCAACAACATGGTATGGGGCAATACCGGCGAGGACGGCAAGACATTCTATGCCTCTTCGGACGACAACCACTGGAATTTCTGGTTCCCCGATCCCGCAGGATGCTATTTCACCACAGTCAACACGAACGAGGGTTGGTGGAGCGCGCTCCATATCGACAACCTCACCGTGGCAGGCGACATCAACGGCGAGATGACTTACAACATGAAATCCAACCGGTGGACGCTGCCCGTGAACCTGCCGTCGGCATCGACCGTCACCATCACCGTGAGCGGCAAGGGCAGTCTGTACAACCGTGAGACTACCGACATGGGACCGGCCATAGAGCAGAGTGTAGCCTTCGGAGGCACTGCCGGGAACCTGACATTCGGTCAGACGGCATCGGGCATCACCGTCAGTATGCCGGCCGGAGAGACCACTCTCGTGCTCGACCTGTCCAACCCGTTGGCATGGACCATCGCCGCGGGAGAGGCTGCGCCCGAACCCGAGGCCGAACAGCGCCTCTATTTCTCGGGCATCGTCAACTGGGTAGGTTTCAACGATTACATCTCTCTCTACGATGAGTCCACATTGTCTTACGGCGGTGCGCAATGGATAGACTCCGAGTGGGGCTACCGCGCCTACACACAGCCCGAATGGAAAGCGGCCTACAAGGCTGCCGACGGAGCCACGGCGCTCGGCGGAGGTCTGGTCGTGGCCGACACCGACGGCAACATCCCGGCTCCGGAGAAAGGTCTGTACGTGATGGATTTCAGCATGAAGGGCATGACCTATCAGCTCACCAAAGTGGAGAGGGTGACCTTCACCGGTCTCAACGACGACTGGTCGGAGCACGAGATGGTGCAGTCGGCCGACAATCCCGAGGTGTTCACGGCCGAATTTGTGAAGGAGAAAGAGACACCCTGGGGCGTGAAGGTGCTCATCAACGGAGACTGGAGCCTCTTCTTCGGCGGCGCTGACGGCAACCTGAAGCTGGGCCACTCCGATGCCACCACCGGATTTGACGGCGACAATGCCCTCACCGTGGGCGAGACTTATGTCCTCAGAGTGGATCTGGGTACGCAGACATATTCTTATTCCCTCAAATAAAAAACACATCAATCATTTAAAAAAAAGATCAATGAAAATGACAACGATATTATCCGCTCTGGCACTCTCCGCAGCCATCTTCTGCGGTTCGTGCTCGGAAGAAGACGGACCTGTCACCAATCCGAGACAGGACGACAACACCACAACAGTGAAGGAAACAGGGTTTGCACGTGGCGCAGACGTCAGCTGGATCACACAGATGGAGGCCGAAGGACTCAAATTCTACACTCCCGGCGAGGAGCGTCAGGAGATGGAGTGCATGCGTCTGCTGCGCGACTACTGCGGGGTCAACTCGATACGTCTGCGCGTATGGGTGAACCCTAAGGACGGATGGAACAGCATCGACGACGTGGTGCTCAAAGCCCGTCGGGCCGAACGCCTCGGTCTGAGGACGATGATAGACTTCCATTTCTCCGACACATGGGCCGACCCGGGCAATCAGAACATGCCCGAGGCATGGCAGAACCTCTCGTTCGAGGAATTGACAAAGGCCGTCGCCAATCACGTGAACGTGACTCTCACGGCTCTCCAAAAGGCCGGCGTGACGCCCGAATGGGTGCAGGTGGGCAACGAGACCACTCCCGGCATGATGCTGCCCGTGGGCTCGGTGGACAATCCCGTACAACTGACGGCACTCAACAATGCCGGCTACGACGCCGTGAAGGCCGTATTCCCGGAGGCAAAGGTGATAGTGCATCTCGACGGTGGCAACAACCAGTGGGCCTACGACAGGATGTTTGACATACTCGAACGCAACGGCGGCAAGTACGACATGATAGGCATGTCGCTTTATCCCTACTGGGCCGAACAGCAGGGCGAGACCGGCGGATGGCAGAAGGTAGCTGATGACTGCATAGCCAACATCAAACACGTGAAGCAGAAATACGGCAAACCGGTCATGATATGCGAGATAGGCATGCCCTACGATCAGGGCGAGCTGTGCAACCAACTGATAAAGAAGATGATGGCCACCGACGTGGAGGGCATATTCTATTGGGAACCCGAGGCTCCGGACGGTTACAACAACGGTTACAATCTCGGTTGTTTCGACAACGGTGCTCCCACCGTGGCGCTCGATGCCTTTAAAGACAAATAAGGATGAACAGTATCGCTAAATACTCATTGTCGATGGTGCCGGCTCTGCTGTGGGCCGCCGCCGTCGATGTGCAGGCACAGAGATCAGTCACCACACTGCACGACGGATGGCTCTTCACCGAGGGACGGCCATCTGCCGCCACCCGGTGGCAGGAGGTCAGGGTGCCGCACGACTGGGCCATATACGGACCCTTCGACCGCAACAACGACCTTCAGACCGTGGCCGTGGAGCAGAACGGCGAGAAGGAGGAGACGGTGAAGACGGGACGCACGGGCGGTCTGCCGTTCATCGGTCAGGGCACCTATCGCACCTCTTTTGAGATAGCCGACACCACCGACCGGTGCATCACGCTCGTCTTCGACGGTGCCATGAGCAATGCCCATGTCAAGGTGAATGGCCGCGAGGTGGCCCGGCGCCCTTACGGATATGCTTCGTTTTGGGCCGATGTGACTGCCGCCGTGGTACCCGGCCTCAACGACATGGTGGTGGAACTGGAGAACTATGAGCGGGCATCGCGCTGGTATCCCGGTGCTGGTCTGTATCGCAATGTGAACGTGGTCAATACCCACAGGGTGCACATCTCCACATGGGGCACGTATGTGACCACACCTTTCGTCTCCACGGACAAGGCCTCGGTACGTCTGGAGATGGACATCACGGGGGCCGCGAAGGGCGAGAAGATAGACGTGACGACGGAGATAGTGTCGCCCGAGGGCAAGGTGGTGGCTGTCAACGATGCACCATACGTGGCGCACGGACAGAGACACGTGCAGAATTTTCTCATCGCGCGGCCCGAGCTGTGGAGCCCCGGGAGCCCGCAGCTGTACACGGCCCGCACCACTGTCAGACGCGGTGGACAGACTGTCGACAGTTACTCGACGCGATTCGGTGTGCGGAAGATAGAATACATACCCGAAGAAGGATTCTTCCTCAACGGCGTGTCCACCAAGTTCAGAGGTGTGTGCAATCATCATGACCTCGGACCTCTCGGCGCGGCTGTCAACAGGTCGGCCCTGCGCCATCAGATAGAACTGCTCAAGAACATGGGTGCCAACGCCATAAGGACATCCCACAACATGCCGGCACCCGAACTGGTGGAGCTGTGCGACGAGCTTGGCATGATGCTCATGATTGAGCCCTTCGACGACTGGAGCTTCCGGCCCAAATCGCCAAACGGCTACGGCGCCTGCTTCAAGGAGTGGGCAGTGAGGGACGTGACGGACATGGTGAAGCATTATCGCAACAGTCCGTCGGTGGTGATGTGGTCGATAGGCAACGAGGTGCCCAGCCAGTGGGGACCCGACGGCGTGGCCGAACTGACTATGCTTCAGGACCTGGTCCATGCACTCGACCCCACGCGGCCCGTCACCTGCGGCATGGACCAGATAGGCTCGGTGCTCGACAATGGGTTCGCCGCCTCGCTGGATATCCCGGGATTCAACTACAAACCGCAATTTTATCTTGATGCTTACAAGAAACTGCCACAGAAGATGATACTCGGATCGGAGACGGCATCGACGGTGTCGTCGAGGGGTGTGTATCATTTTCCCGTGTCGTTTGAGAAGGAGCACAACGCGGTGCTGCATCCCGACAACCAGTCGTCGGGCTACGACAACGAGACATGCGACTGGTCCAACACTCCCGACATCGATTTCTACATGGACGAACAGCCGTGGGTGATGGGACAGTTCGTATGGACGGGATTCGACTATCTGGGCGAGCCGTCGCCCTACGACACCGACGCATGGCCCAGCCACAGCTCGGTGTTCGGCATCATCGACCTGGCGTCGCTGCCCAAAGACAGGTATTATCTCTATCGCTCGCAGTGGAACAAGGATGAAGCCACGCTCCACATACTCCCCCACTGGAACTGGCCGGGACGCGAGGGGCAGACCACGCCCGTGTTCGTGTACACATCCTATCCTAAGGCCGAGCTCTTCATCAACGGCAAGAGTCAGGGCGTCAGGGAGAAGAACAACTCGACACTGCAGACGCGCTACCGACTGATGTGGAACGAGACGGTGTATGAGCCGGGCGAACTCAAGGTGGTGGCCTACGATGCCGACGGCCGCAAGGCTGCGGAGAAGATAGTGAGGACGGCCGGCAAACCGCATCATCTGGTGCTCACGCCCGACAGGAAGACTCTGGCGGCCAATGGCGACGACCTCGTGTATATCACTGTGCAAGTGGCCGACAAGGATGGCAACATAGTGCCTGCGGACAACCGACCGGTCAAGTTTGCCGTCACGGGCGCAGGCTCGTTCGAGGCCACGGCCAATGGCGACCCGACATGCGTCATGCCCTTCCACCGGCCGGAAATGAGATTGTTCAGCGGTGCCGCCACAGCCATAGTGCGGAGCGGCAAGAGCGAAGGCACCATCACTTTCAGCGCATCGGCCAAAGGGGTGAAAGCACAGAAAATCACGATTGATGTGAAAAACTGATTATAGGGTATCTGATTGTATTGGGATTGTTTCGGGAAATCGAGTCTGTCGGTTTCCCGATTTTTATTATGATAAAACCCACCCTATGCATTTTTATCCCAAACAAAATCAGAACGGCAATTGTCACAAATCTTATATTTGTACTGATTGCCGTTCTGATGATTATTTTATTTTTTTTGGGGCGCCACCGGTGGTTATCACCACACGGTGGGGAACTCGGAGATGCGGAGGGTGGTGCATCCGTAAGGTATGAGGGTTATCTCCTCAACGGGGTTGCCGCTCTGATGTGTGGAGAAAGGAAGCGGTCCGGCCGAACCGTTGTACATCTGCCATGAGTCGATGCGCTTGGCCTTGACGCGGATCTCAATGGGTGCGTTGTCCACGTTCCAGAAATAGGTGGCGTGCTGCTTGTCGGGGTTGATGTGG
Source organism: uncultured Prevotella sp. (assembly GCA_905202125.1). GTDB lineage: Bacteria > Bacteroidota > Bacteroidia > Bacteroidales > Bacteroidaceae > Prevotella. The sequence continues at coordinate 2,172 of CAJKQX010000006.1, read as the reverse complement.
AGCGAGCAGTTGCGGTTGGGGTCGCGCAGAGGATTGGCCAGCAGCGCGTAGTTCCACGGCGAGGATGACGTCACCTCGTAGTAGGAGTCGCCAAACTGCGTCTTCTCGTCTCCCGTGAGCGTCTTCTTCTCCCATTTCTCTTCCATCTTCAGTGCATAGACCAGCGGTCCGCGCTCCACGGCCACAGCCTGTGCGTCGGTCCACTCGCTGGTGGTGATTCGCATGGGCAGGCGCAACATCACGCGGTCGCCATCCTTCCATGTGCGATTGATAACGGCCATCGAGCCGGCTTTGGTTTCTTCGCATGGTTCGCCGTTGACAGTGATGATGGCACCGTGGCACCATCCCGGCACACGCAGATGGAGCGGGAATGCGGCCTCGGCTTTCTTGTCGGCGATGTGGAGGTCGAACATGATGAGGTCGTCCATAGGATAGACGGTCTGCTCCTCAATGGTGACAGAGGTGCCGCCGGCCACACGGGCCGTCACGGCCGAGGGCGAGTAGGCCATCGCTGCCAGTCCGCCGTCGGGAGTGGCGTACCACAGACTCTGCACGAACTTGGGCCATCCCTGGTGCATGTTGGAGAAGCAGCAGGGGAATCCCGAGCACGAACCGAAGACGATGTCGGTGCCGCTATGGTCGAAATTGACGTAGAAATTGCGTCCGTGGCGAGTGGCCGTCACCTGGTTGGGCTGCTGGAAATACTGTTTGTGCATGAAATCGTCGCTCACCTGAGTAGGCAGAGCGTTGAAGGCTATGCGCTCGAGATGGTCGGTCATGGCGATGTCGCCCGTGATCTCGATCATCTTCTCGAGCGAGAACATCAGTTCGACGGCAGAACACAGCTCCGATCCCTGCGTATGGTCATTGCCGTGCAGATTCTCATCGCCGCCGAACATGCCCTGCGCCTGTCCGTTGTAGCGGCGTATGTCGGCGAGGCCTTTCTTCACGGCGTCGAGATAGCGCCGGTCGTGATGATGCTGATAATAGATGACAGGCTCTTTCAGACCCTGAGCCAGGTTGACGCAGTGGATGGTGTTGAAGCGCTGCAGGTCGTCGGTCTCGAGGAACATGTGAGTGAAGTCGTGGGTCTGTTTGTGTATGATGTCGGCCAGTTCGAGCAGGAACTTGTCGCCCGTGATGTTGTAGAGCCAGTACACGGCCTGGAGGTTGTCGCCGCCGCGGTATGTGGCCCAGAATGTCCAGTGGCCGAGCGGAGTCTTGGGCAGTTGCGCGAGCTGATAGCGGAAATAGCGGGTCATGAAATCGATGACACGCTTGTCGGACGTGGCCGAGTAGTATTGCTGCATGATCTTGAGCAGCACCATGCGCGGCCACCAGTCGGCCGAGTTGTCGCGCTGCAGTCCCGGCTCGTAGGAATAATCCTTCGCCGGACCGAAATAACCGTCGGAGCGCTGGCTCTTGAGGGTCCATTCTATCCAGGGCTGCACCTTCTTCTTCAGGTCATTGTCGTCGAGGAGGTATGCCAGCGGCAGCAGACCGTCTATCCAGTAGGGACCACGCTCCCACTGGTCGCCATCGCCACCGAGCCATCCGTTGCGCGGCCCCATCACCTCGGGATAGAGGGTGTCCATCTGTCCGGTGGCACCCTTGCGTTGGCGGTCGAGCATCTCGAAGAGCCATCCGCGGGCCTTGATACTACCGAGAGGTAGCTCGATGTAAGGCTTGGGGGCGAGAGGGGCGAGGGAGTTGGGGTAGAGGGTTTGGGAGGGCCGGGAATCTTGTGAAACCAGCGGGCGGGCGGCATGGGCGTTGAGGGTAGGCCATATCCATGCGGCAGCCAAAAGGGTCACAGCAAATAGTTTGTTCATTGTTGTTGATTGTTATTGTTTATGTTTGTTTATGATTTTATATTTTGCTTCGTTGGTGGGTGTGAAACTATAATTGTCGTCAAAGTTAGTAATAAAAAATCAATGAGCCATGATTTCACCCGGTTTTTCGATACATCTGTCATGATTTGGTCAAAGGGACATTCATATCTGACATCATGTATGGTTCTTGCGGAACCTGGAATCATGATCGATGGGTGTAGGGCCGCAACCTGTTGCGGCCGCAAGGGGAGAATGACTTGAATTTATTTCGTCCAGGTATGGATTGATTGTATGTCAAGATACAGGTCTTCTTGCGGAGGGTCTTCTTGCGGCCGCAACA
>CAJKQX010000005.1 GCA_905202125.1 uncultured Prevotella sp. | reverse complement strand
CCTTTCGCAAATCAAGAGGATAAAAAACGGAAAATCGGACGGTTTTTCACGTTTCCGGGTACGGTTTTTACCGTGTTGGGGCTTCGTGTCTCTCTGAAACGGAAGTAAATCCAGAGAAAACGAAATGTTAAAAATTTGCATTTACATTCGCGCCCGTCTGATGTCGGAAAATTCGGATTTATCACTCCAAAACCCGGATGAACAAAAATTCTGACGTGCGACTTGGGCTTAAAACGCAAAATTTGCGTATATTTGCACACACCATCATCTGATAAAGAAAAGAATCGGGCCTGAGCGTGGCAGCAACGGTGACAAAACCATGACCGCACCCGTGAAGGCATCATTTCTTTAAGTAATGATTATAGATTATTTAACCTGACATATATGAAGAAAATCCATGCTTTAGCATTATTGGCTCTGTGTACGACAGGCATGAATGCGCAAGAGAAAGCCATGCGTGTACAGATGACGGACGATAGCTACACGCTGACGAGAGTGTCCGAACTGAGCAAGATCTCCTTTCTCAGCATTGCCGACCATTACAAGGGCGTGATAGTGGACACTAAGGAGGGCGAGCCCGTGACGGTGCTCTTCGACGCCCGGCCCGTGCTCACGATGAAGAACGGCAGCCTTGTGATGACATCCGATGCAGCCGACAGTCAGCTGACCATCGCCATCGACGACATCTCCGAGATACGTTTCGGCACCGCCACACCCACATCCATTGACGGTACCGCCGCCGCAGCAACGAGCGGCGTGACATGCGTGTTCGGACAGGGGGCGGCCCTCTTCCGCGGCATCCCCGAGGGTATCCGTCCCACGGTATGTACCGCCGATGGCCGCAACGTGCCCGTGGATGTGTGCTCCGGCGGTGAGATGCGCCTCTCGCGCGAGACGGTGGGTACCGGCATATTCATCGTGCGCATAGGGTCGTTCACAACCAAGATAACCCTCTGATCCAACCGTAAGTCACACAATGTCAGGACTTGACCGACATTACTTTTTATTCAAACAATCCAGCAAACATTTACGACATGAGAAATATATTACTGCTTGCCTCCCTCGCATTGGGAGGACTGAGCCTCAACGCACAAAACACCAGCATGATGGTGCACACCACCAACGGCGGCATCACCCGAACGGATGTGACCAATGTGGACAAGATCACGTTCGAAGACGCCGAATACACCCTCAACAGTAACAAAGACCGCATACTCGAGCACACCGATCTGACATGGCCCGAGGACCGGTTGCTGCCTCTGCTGCTGCCGCCTGAAGGACGATTGAGAGCATACGACCTCACCACACACAATCTCAGCGACCAGGAAAAACTGATGTTCAGCGCCCTGCAGGGCATCATCAACCGCAACCGTCCGCGCATACTGCTCTACAACCACAACGAGGAGCCGCGCACGACATGGCCTACGGCCCACAACCTGCGCTTGATCAATACCAACGAGGCCGCATACTCGTTTGTCAAACGCTATGTGGACGAGATCAAGGGTATCGTGCTTTACAGCACCGAGAAGAGCCAACACTACGGCAACCTGGCCATCACCGTGGCCGGACTGGAGCGGTCGCTGCCCGTGACGGCCGAGATACGCCAGAAAATGATAGACGCCGGCGTCGACCTCCCCGTGATAGCCGACTTCACCGACCTCGAGATGACCACGCCGCAGGACATCTACAACTATCTGTACGAAAACTATTGGGACAGATGCAATCATCGTCTGCTCGTGAGTCTGCGACCCACCATCCCCTACGTGCACGACATAGCCGTGGCTGCCGGTTCGGCCTCGGTATGGCTCGATGCCCGCGTGGCGGCAGAAAAGACGGTGCTCAACAAGATGCTCCAGGACCTCACCCCGGGCCGCGATTTCGTGTTGGGATGGTATCCCGAGGAACGCTCGGGAGTGGGAGCGGCCACAACCTACGGTCTGTCGACGGTGCCGGCCGATTTCTTCGAGAACACCACCGTGTACAGCGCGGTGAACGTACCGGTGAATATCCCGGCCGTGCCCAAACGTCCCAGGCTCGACAATAAGATATACGCCACGGTCTACATCAGCGACGGCGACAACATACAGTATTGCCAGCATGCGATGGCCAAGATATACGAGCAGAGCGGACGCGGCAAGATGCCGATGAACTGGACAGTGAGCCCGTCGCTGGCCGACATCGCCCCGCAGATGCTCAACTACTACTACAAGAAGGCTACGACGAACGACTGTTTCGTGAGCGGTCCGTCGGGCATGGGCTACGCCATGCCTTACGACGCCCACAACAAGCTGTGGTACAACGCCAACAAAAAACGATTCGAGCCGTACGCCGAGATCAGCCAGCGCTATCTCGAGAAATCGGGACTGAGAGCCATCACCATCTGGGATAATGTGAACAGCAGTCAGCGACAGGTTTATGTCGACCGATGCAAATATCTCTACGGCCTGACCATACAGGACTGGGAACGCCAGACGGGTCGTCTGCAACCCACCCTGCAAGACGGTCGTCTCGCCTTCGTGCCCAACTACCCGTGCTATGCCAGCGGTGTGAACGTGCTGACCGATTTCTTCAACCGTGACATCAAGAATTTCGATGGTTCCGAACCGATGTTCGTCTCGGGACAGGTCACCGTGTGGGAGGCCGGACCCGACAAGCTCGTGGCCCTGCCCGACCGTCTCGAGGCGCTCTCGCCCGGCAATGTGAACATCATACGTGCCGACCATTTCTTCAATATGTACAACGAGGCACATCATCTGCCGTTCGACCTGACCATGATGGAGCAGATGCAGGTGACATCATCGGCCGCCGAGACACCTGCCGCGATGGCCGCCGACGGATCGCCCTCCGAACCCAACATGTGGATATCGTCCACCGAGGACGGCAAGGGTTGGGTGCAGTTTGATTTCGGCGAGACTTACAGCATCAGCCGCTACGTGGTGCGCCACGCCCAGACTGCCGGCATGGACTGCAACCTCAACACCCGCGACTACATCGTGGAGACAAGTCTCGACGGCTCCACATGGCAGACCGTGGGCACATACACCGACAACACCGCGGCCGTGAACGATACCGAGATAGACCCCGTGGAGGCCCGCTACGTGCGTGTATCGGTGACCAACGCCGGAGCCGACGGTCGTGTGCGCATAGGCGATGTGGAGGTGTATGGCAAACACTGAAAACATGACATCACAGGATTAACGACAGACGTACTCTCAGATTATCAACCCTGAACGAAAGACATTCTTATAATATGAAAATAAACATTCTGACACCTGTCGTGGGAGCGCTGGCGCTCATGGCGGGGGGCTCCACGCAAAAGAACAAATCCGAGGCCGACCTGTTGCACCAGATACCTTTCCAGAAAGTGACGCTCAAGGACAATTTCTGGCGTCCGCGACTCGTCACACAGAAGGAGACGCTCGTGCCGTTTGCACTCGACAAGGTGCGTCCGGCGATGGACAACCTGCGCAAGACGGGCAACTATCTCAAGGGTGACAAGAGCGAACTGCCCTTCCCCCACCGTTTCGTGGCATCCGACCTGTACAAGGTGATGGAGGGTGCGGCCTATCTGCTCACGCTCGAGAAAGACCCGCGGCTCGAACACACGATGGACAGCATTATCGACCTCATAGGCAGCGCGCAGCAGGCCGACGGTTATCTATATGAATCGCACACCACAGGCGTGTCGGCCAACCACGAACACTGGGGCGGCGCCGGCATGGGCGACAAGCCCTACTCATGGGTGGTGCACAGCCACGAGCTCTACAACATGGGTCACATGTACGAGGGCGCCGTGGCCTACTATCAGGCCACGGGCAAGGACAAGTGGCTGAAGATAGCCGAGAAAAACGCGCGCCACGTGAACCACGTCTTCTTCGAGGGCGATCCCAACTACAACGGGGGCCGACCCGTGCGTCAGGCTCCGGGACATGAGGAGATAGAGCTGGCGCTGGTGAAGATGTATCAGGCCACGGGCGACACATTGTATCTGGGCATGGCCAAACGCTTCATCGACATACGCGGCGTCAGCTTCCGTCCCGAGGGCGACGGCGTGATGAGCCCCGAATACGCACAGCAGCACGCTCCGGTACGCTACCAGCGCAAGGCCGTGGGACATGCCGTGCGGGCCGTGTATCTCTACTCGGGCATGGCCGACGTGATGGCGCAGACCGGTGACATCACGCTCAAACCCGCGCTCGACAGCATCTGGAGCAACATCGTGGACACCCGCATGCACATCACCGGCGGTCTGGGAGCCATCCACGGCATCGAGGGCTTCGGTCCGGAGTACGTATTGCCCAACATGGATGCATACAACGAGACGTGCGCCGCCGTGGGCAACGTGATGTTCAACTACCGTATGTTCATGGCCGAGAAGGACGCCAAATACATCGATGTGGCCGAGGTGTCGCTCTACAACAATGTGCTGGCGGGCGTGAATCTGGAGGGCAACAAATTCTTCTACGTCAATCCGCTCGAGACCAACGGCCGCAAGGCTTTCAACCAGGGAGTGAAGGGACGCTCGCCGTGGTTCGGCACAGCCTGCTGCCCGTCCAACATCGCACGTCTGCTGCCACAGATACCGGGCATGATGTATGCCTACACCGACAATGACATCTACTGCGCCTTCTACGGCGGCACATCCACCGTGGTGCCCCTGAAGAAAGGAAATGTGGAGATAAGACAGACCACCGAGTATCCGTTTGACGAGAACATACGCTTCGAAATACGTCCCGAACATGCGTCACAGACATTCGCCCTGCGTCTGCGCATACCCACATGGATAGGACGCCAGTTTGTGCCGGGCAAGCTCTACGACTATGTCAACGACCGCCCGGCAGAGTGGAAGGTGCGCGTCAACGGCGTGGAAACACGGGCCGAACTTGTTAAAGGCTTTGCCGTGATAGACCGCGAATGGAAGGCCGGAGACCGCGTGGAGCTGAGTCTGCCGATGGACGTGAGATACAACAAGGCCATTGATAAGGTGGAGGCCGACCGCGGACGTCTCTGCATCACTCGCGGACCGCTCGTCTACTGCGCCGAGACAGCCGACAACGCATCGGCTCCGGCAAGCTACGTCATACCGGTGTCGAATGGCAACGTGATATCCAAAAAGGGTAGCGGACTGCTCGGCAACATCGATTTCATCACCATCCCGGCCCACTCCGTGCAGAACGAGGCCGACAAGACAGTCACTCTCCTGCCCTACTACGCGTGGGACAACCGTGGCGACGACGCCATGACAGTATGGATGGCGGACAACGACAAGACGGCGCTGGACGCCCTGCCCACACTGCCCGACTTCGTGGCCGACGTGAAGGCTACCCACACCTACAATGAGGACGATGTGTTCGCCATGCTCACCAACAAATATCCCGCAAGCTCGCACGACACATCCATGCCCCGATGGACATCGTGGCCGCAGACAGGCAAGGCTCAGACGGTGGAACTGACGCTCAAGCGCGCCATCAACCTGCAGAGCCTCTCGGTGTACTGGTACGACGACAACGGCGGCGTACAGGTGCCCGAGGCGTGGACCATGCAGTACCGTCAGGACGGACGGTGGCACGATTTTCCCATCTACGTGACCGATGAGTACCGCTCACTCAAAGACCAGTACAACATGGTGCATCCCGGCAACGATATCCGCCCCGATGCACTGCGCATCATCATCACGCCCAAGAAGGATGCCGCAGCGGGCATACTGAGCGTACAGATAGAGGAAGTGAAATAAACCTTCGCGACAAAACATAACAACGGCGGCCGCACAATCAATGGTATGCGGCCGCCATTGTATTTATTTTCTATTTCCCGTTGAGAATCTTCTTGATGTCGTTGAGCTTGTTGAGCGCCTCCATCGGCGTGAGGTTGTCGATGTCGAGCCCCTGTATCTCGTCGCGGATGCTGCACAGCACAGGGTCGTCGAGTTGGAAGAAACTCAGTTGCATGCCATCGGACTTGCTGATGGCATCGGTCGCCGGACGTGCCACCCTACCCTCGCCTATGTTCTCGGCCTCGAGCTCGTGCAGGATGACGTTGGCCCGCTGGACGATGGTGCGCGGCATGCCCGCTATCTCGGCCACATGGATACCGAACGAGTGCTCCGACCCGCCACGCTTGAGCTTGCGCAGGAATATCACCTTGCCGTCGAGTTCCTTGACACTGACATTATAGTTCTTGATGCGATCGAAATGTTTCTCCATCTCGTTGAGCTCGTGGTAGTGAGTGGCAAAGAGAGTGCGGGCCCTGGCCGAGACATGCTCGTGGAGATACTCCACTATGGCCCATGCTATGGAGATGCCGTCGTAGGTGGACGTGCCGCGACCCAGCTCGTCGAATAGCACGAGCGAGCGCGGAGTGACATTGTTGAGGATGTTGGCCGCCTCGGTCATCTCCACCATGAAGGTGGATTCGCCCAGCGAAATGTTGTCGCTCGCACCCACGCGAGTGAATATCTTGTCGACTATGCCTATTTTCGCGCTGTCTGCCGGCACGAAACAACCCATCTGAGCCATCAGTACTATGAGAGCCGTCTGGCGCAGCAGAGCCGACTTTCCGGCCATATTAGGTCCCGTGATCATCATGATCTGAGTGTGCTTCGTGTCGAGCGTGATGTCGTTGGGCACATACTGCTCGCCGAGGGGCAGCTGCGTCTCGATGACGGGATGGCGGCCCTCGGATATCTCTATCACGTCGTCATCGCTGACAACGGGGCGCACATACTTGTGCCCGGCAGCCGTCTTGGCAAACGACAAGAGACAGTCGAGCCGCGCCACACACGTGGCATTGATCTGTATCTGGGGGATGAACTCCTGCGTGGCCGATACCAGTTCGGAGAAGAGTCGGGTCTCGAGCGCGATGATCTTCTCGTCGGCACCCATGATTTTCTCCTCATATTCCTTCAGCTCCTGCGTGATGTAACGCTCGGCATTGGCCAGCGTCTGCTTGCGCACCCAGTCGGCCGGCACCTTATCCTTATACGTATTGCGCACCTCGAGATAATATCCGAAGACGTTGTTGTAGCCCACCTTGAGCGAGGCGATGCCCGTAAGTTCGGTCTCGCGCTGCTGTATCTTCACGAGATAGTCGCGTCCGCCGCGCGATATGGCCCTCAGTTCGTCGAGTTCGGCAGAGAAACCGGGCGCTATCACCCCACCCCTGTTGACGAGCTGCGGCGGGTCGGGATGAATCTCGCGGTCGATGCGCCGGCGCAGACTCTCGCAGAGATTCATCTGTTCGCCCATGCGGCAGAGCATCTCGTCGCCCGACTCCATACATGCCATCTTCAGCGGCACGAGAGCCTGCAGCGACGTCTTGAGCTGCACCATCTCGCGCGGCGACACACGTCCCACAGCCACTTTGGATATGATACGTTCGATGTCGCCCATCGTGCGAAGCTGAGTGTCGGCCAGTGTGCGGAAAGCGGGATTGCGGAAGAAATGGTCCACCACGTCGAGCCGCTCGTTGATCTTGCCCACATCCTTGAGAGGGAACACCACCCATCGGCGCAGCAGTCGGCCACCCATCGGTGTCACCGTATTGTCTATCACGCCGAGCAGCGACGACCCGTCATCGCTCATCGAACGGGTGAGTTCGAGCGAGCGGATGGTGAACTTGTCGAGTCTGACGTAACTCTCTTCCTCGATGCGTGAGAGCGATGTGATATGTCCGATGTGAATGTGCTGCGTCATCTCCAGATATTGCATCACTACTCCCGATGCTATCACGCCGTTGGCGAGATGATCCACACCGAATCCCTTGAGCGACCGGGTGCCGAAATGACGAAGGAGCTTTTGGCGCGCGCTCTGCTCGGTGAACATCCAGTCATCGAGCTCGAAGACGCACCATCGGGTGCCGAAGCACTGTTCGAAATCCGCGCGACGCTGTCTGTTGTAGAGTATCTCTTTGGGTTGGAAACTCGTGAGGAGCTTCTCCACATGGTCGGGAGTGCCCTCGCCCGTGAGAAACTCGCCCGTGGAGATATCCAGAAAAGCCACACCGCAGGCCGTGCGACCGAAATGGACGGCGGCCAGGAAATTGTTCTCTTTGTATTCGAGCACATTGTCACCCATCGCCACACCCGGCGTCACGAGTTCGGTGATGCCGCGCTTGACGAGTGTGCGTGTCTGCTTGGGGTCCTCAAGTTGGTCGCAGATGGCCACACGCCTACCGGCACGGATGAGCTTGGGCAGATAGGTGTCGAGGGCATGATGGGGGAATCCGGCCATCGCCGTGCCTTCTCCGTCCTCGCGCTGCCTACCGTTGCTGCGGCGCGTGAGGGTGATACCGAGTATCTTGGACGAGGCGATGGCATCCTCGCAATAGGTCTCGTAGAAATCACCGCAACGGAAGAGCAGCATCGCGTCGGGGTGTTGCTCTTTCAACGAGTAGAATTGTTTCATCATCGGTGTGAGACCGTCGTCTTTCTTCTTGGCAGACATGTGATGTGTGGTTTGTATTTTAGTCAAGCAAAATTAGCAAAATAGGCCGAGATATCCAAAAATTAATCGATTTTATGCCTTCCCGTCTGATAGGCAGGCACGGTTGTCATGAGATTGTTTTCTGTGGTCTGATATCGGGCAGAAGCACGGCGATGATGCCGAGAAGGGGCAGGAGAGTGCTGACCTTGAAGATGAAGCCGATGCTGGTCATGTCGGCCAGCCATCCGAAGAAGGCCGACCCTATGCCGCCCAGACCGAACATCAGTCCGAAGAAGAGGCCCGAGACCATGCCCACCTTGTCGGGCATGAGGTCGGTGGCGTAGACAAGTATGGCAGAGAAGGCCGACGCTATGACAAGTCCGGCGCACGATGCCGTGACGACGGTCCAGAAGAGATTGAGGTGGGGTAGGGCCAGGGTGAACGGGGCGGCACCGAAGATGGAGAACAGGATGACGTACTTGCGACCGAACCTGTCGCCCGTATATCCGCCGAGCAACACGCCTGCGGCAAAGGCGGCGAGAAAGGCGAAGAGGCAATACTGCGACGCACGGACACTGATACCGAACTTATCTATAAGGAAAAACGTGAAATAGCTGGTCATGCACGAGGTGAAGAAATACTTGGAAAACAGCATCAGCACGAGGATGAACATGGCGCGCATGATGGCCCGACGGGTCAGTCCTACGGTGGCGACGCGCTGTGACCGACGGGCAAAACGACCCATACGGAGTTGCGACTGATACCATCTGCCGACACCGAAAAGCACCATCGAGGCCAACAGGGCGGCCGTACCAAACCATCCCACGGCATGTTGTCCGTAGGGTATGATGATGAGGGCGGCAAGCAACGGACCGAGAGCGCTGCCGCCATTGCCTCCCACCTGGAAGATGGACTGGGCCAGACTCTTGCGACCGCCGGAGGCCAACTGGGCCACGCGAGATGACTCGGGATGGAATATCGACGATCCGCAACCCACCACAGCCACGGCTGTCAACACGGGCACAAAGCCCGACGCCATGGCCAGCAGCAACAGTCCGGACAATGTGAAGAGCATGCCGCACGAGAGAGAGTAGGGGCGGGCATGGCGGTCGGCATACAGACCGACAAAGGGCTGAAGCAGCGACGAGGTGATCTGAAACACGAGGGTGATGATGCCTATCTGCGCGAAAGAAAAACCGTAACTTTCCTTGAGCAGGGGATACATCGCCGGGATGACCGACTGTATCATGTCGTTGAGAAAATGACTGAATCCCACTGCGAAGAGTATGGGATAAACGGTGGCCGATGCGGTGGCGCCGGCCGATGGGCGGTTGATATCGTTAGTCATAAGACGTGTGCTTGGTATATTTCATTTGGAGCCGCAAAAGTATAATTTTCGGACGAAATTATTGAATATCAGTCTGAAAATTTTTTCACTTTCAGTTTCTAATTGCTATCATCTTTTCATAACTTTGTCTCATCACAGACAAAAAATATTCATTATGACTGACGGTTTCCTGAAAAAGCAAGGCGACGTGCGCAACCTCTTGGCATATAAGGTGGCGAACATGATATCGGTGTTGACCGAGCATTTTGTGGACAAATACGTATCCCGCAAATCACGCACTGTTGACCAGATGCAGCAGGCTGCCCGCTCGTGCAAGCAGAACATCGTGGAAGGGAGCGAGGCGGCTCTCACATCGATGGAGACGGAGATAAAGCTGACCAACGTGGCGCGGGCAAGCCTGGGCGAATTGCTCGACGACTATCTCGACTATCTCAATTTCCATCATCTGCCGCTATGGTCGGAGAGCAACCCCGAGCGCCTCAGACGGATGCGCGACTACACACGCACCCCACAGTTCGCATCCGGCTTCGAACAACTGCTGCCGCGACTCAATCCCGAGGAGTTATGCAATCTGGCCATCACACTCATCAATCAGGCCCAATACCTCTTGCGACGGATGATAGAGTCGCAACAACAACGATTCCTGAAGGAAGGCGGCATACGCGAACAGATGACCCGCGCCCGCATGGCTTACAGGAACGGTGAGTATGAGGAATATCTGAGGAAGAAGAGGGAGAGGTAGGAAAATTAGGAAGGGTAGGAAGGGTAAGAAGGGTAGGAGGGGTAGGAGTTTTAGGAGAGGTAGGAAATGTAGGAGAGGGTAGGAATGGTATGAGAAAATCTTGGCCGCCACTCCTACCTTTCCTACACCTCCTACTTTTCCTAAAACTCCTACCTCTCCTAAAACTCCTACCCTTCCTACACCTCCTTCCTAAAACTCCTACCTCCCCTAAAAAAAACTCTCCCCCTCCTCCTCTCTCTTAAAAAAAATCCCTATATTTGCATTCATCACCAACACCCGATAACAATGAACAATCAATGGTATGACGACTACTGGCTGCCGCTCCTTCAACTCTACCTCAAAAAACCTGCGGGAGTGAAACCCCTCTACTCGCGACAACTCATCGACCTGAGCCTCGAACTGCACATCAAACCGCAGACGATCTATTCGCGGATGTTCGACCTCCGACAGCACGACACACCGTCGCTCAGCCGTCTGTGGGACACATTCGCCAACAAACCGCAGAAGCTGGCACGGGCAGTCAAGAAGCAGAGACTCATGCGCGGGTTCGGCAACGCACAGACATTCTACGATGGGGTGGGCACCAACGAGACATTCGAGAGTGATTTCCGTCCCATCTCGGCCGACTGCAGCCTGAAGCCTGTGATGCTCATCTTGATTCTCGATCTATATTTCCGCCTCACACCCGTCACGATGGTGACCGAGACACCCGAGGTGACGGCCCTCGCCCGCATGATGAATATGACGCCGAAGATCATCGTAGACGTGATGATGCAATACACCGCGTTCGACCCGTGCATGAAACGTCCCGGACCTTCGTCCCGAGCCTACACCGACGCCTGTCGCGACATCTGGAAACGATACGGCAACGATGACCCCGAACAGCTCGCCGCCACCGCCGCACAGATGGCTGCCTATTTCAAATAAGGACATCACATATCAAGGACCCGCCGCCCGCAAAAACAATATTTTGATAATTATTACTCGACAACAGTAATTTTTTATAACTTTGCGCCGTTAACATCAACCTGCAAGGCTTAGTACAAATGGCACAGAAACTCATTCAGTCACAAGAACAGAAACTGCAACAGGTGCAGCGACTATCGCAACAGCAGATGTTGCAGGTCCGACTGCTCGAGATGCCGCTTGCCGAGCTCGAAGAGAATATCAACGCCGAGCTCGACGACAATCCGGCACTCGAGACCGTGTCGCCGGACGACGCGCTGAGCGATATGCACCAGACCAAAGACGATAACGACAACGCCCGCGACGATACGGACTACGACACCGCTCAGGAACGCGAGGACCGCGAGTCGGCTCTCAACGATGCGCTCGAGGGCATAGGACGCGACGACGAGATGCCGCCGATTTACTCGTCGGAAGACAGGCTCAACGCCGACTACGAGGAGCGCGTGTATGGCGACACCACCTCGTTCTATGACAAGTTGAAGGAACAGATGGGCGAGACACAGCTGACCGACCGCCAGCGCGACGTGATGGAATACATCATCGGGTCGCTCGACGACGACGGACTGCTGCGAAAGGACGCCGAGAGCATCAGCGACGAACTGGCCATATACCACAACATCGATGTGTCGGCGCAGGAGATTGACGAAGTGATCGGCATACTCCGCACATTCGACCCGCCCGGCACCGGTGCCCACACGCTGCAGGAGTGTCTGTTGCTGCAGATAGACCGCAAGCAGGAGGGGCGCATCCGGAGCCTCATGCGTGAGGTGATAGCCCGCCATTTCGGCGAGTTCACCAAGAAACACTGGGACAAGATACAGTCCGCCCTCAATATGGACGACGACACGGCCGACACCGTCCGAGCCGAGCTCCGTAAGCTCAACCCCAAACCGGGCGCATCGCTGGGCGAGACACAGGGCAGCAGTCTGCAACAGATCACGCCCGACTTTATCGTCGACACGGCCGACGACGGCACCGTCTCCTTCACCCTCAACACGGGCGACATACCCGAACTGAGGGTATCGCCATCGTTTGCCGACCTCGTGGACACCTATCGCAACAACAAGGCGGGCATGAGCCGACGCGACAAGGAGGCTCTGCTATACGCCCGGGAGAAGGTGATGAAGGCACAGGGATACATCGAGGCGGTGAAGCAACGCCAACAGACCCTCACCACCACCATGCAAGCCATCATCGACTGGCAGAAACCTTTCTTCCGCGACGGCGACGAGGCCGACCTCCGTCCGATGATACTCAAGAACATCGCCGACAAGACGGGACTCGACATATCGACCATCTCGCGTGTTAGCAATGTGAAATATGCTCGCACCAACTGGGGCACGTTCCCCCTGCGCTTCTTCTTCAGCGACGGCTACACCACCGACAGAGGACAGGAGATGTCGACACGCAAGATAAAGATGAGACTCAAGGACATCATCGCCGCCGAGGACAAGTCCAAACCCATGAGCGACGATGCACTGACCGCCGAGATGACCCGCCAGGGATTCCCCATAGCCAGGCGCACAGTGGCCAAGTATCGCGAACAGATGGGCATACCCGTGGCACGACTGAGAAAATGAGACAATGACAACAATACTTACAACCGGTGGTATCTCGCCACTGACAAAG
Source organism: uncultured Prevotella sp. (assembly GCA_905202125.1). GTDB lineage: Bacteria > Bacteroidota > Bacteroidia > Bacteroidales > Bacteroidaceae > Prevotella. The sequence continues at coordinate 47,260 of CAJKQX010000005.1, read as the reverse complement.
ATGATAAACGAAAAGAAAATAATACTCGCGGCAAGATTCCTAAGCTTGATGTTCAAGCCGTTCTACTTGTCGATTATCGGACTGATCATCCTCTTCCTGTTCACCTATCTCAGTCTGCTGCCCCTGTTCTACAAGGTGGGCGTACTGACGCTGGTGTATTTCTTCACCATCTTCATGCCCATAGTCCTCATACGCGCCTACCGGCGTTACCGCGGATGGAAACGACACGAGTTGGGCAACAAGGAGAAACGCGTGGTGCCCTACATCATTTCTATCCTGTGCTATTTCATGTGTTGCTACACCATGGCAATGTTCCACATGGCACATTTCATGATAAGCATCCTCATCTCGGCCTTGGCCATACAGATAGTGTGCGCCGTGGTCAACGTGTGGTGGAAGATATCCACCCACATGGCGGCCATAGGCGGTGTGGCGGGTGCCATCACGGCCTTCGCGGCCATATTCATGTTCAACCCTCTGTGGTGGATATGCGTCATACTGCTCGTGGCCGGACTGGTGGGCACCAGCCGCATGGTGCTCCGACAACACACGCTGGCGCAGATCACGACGGGATTTCTCATAGGGTGGGGTGTGGCCGAGATTGTGGTGCTCACAGTCTGACACACACCCGCACAGTCACAATCAATTATCCGAAACAACAAAAAAACAACAATAAAAACAAAAGATATGAATCCATCAGTAAGCATAATCATGGGCAGCACAAGCGACCTGCCCGTAATGGAAAAAGCATGCAAGTTTCTCAACGATATGCAGATACCCTTTGAGGTGAATGCTCTCTCTGCCCACCGCACACCGGATGCCGTGGAGGAGTTTGCCAAAGGCGCCGCCTCGCGGGGTGTGAAAGTGATAATAGCAGCTGCAGGCATGGCCGCCGCCCTGCCCGGAGTGATAGCCGCAAGCACCACACTGCCCGTCATCGGCGTACCCATCAAGGGCATGCTCGACGGTCTCGACGCCATGCTCTCCATCATACAGATGCCCCCGGGAATACCCGTGGCCACAGTGGGCGTGAACGCTGCCATGAACGCGGCCATCCTGGCAATGGAGATGATAGCACTGACCGACAGTGACGTGGCCCGACGTCTGGCCGAATACAAGGCCGGACTGGGTGCGAAGATAGAAAAGGCCAACAAGGAGCTGGCTGATGTGAAATACGATTACAAGACCAACTGATGCAAGACTTATTCAACTATCGGCGTCGACAGTCCGTGGCCGTACAGGTGGGAGCGACGGCGCTGGGAGGCGACAACCCTGTGAGGGTGCAGTCGATGACAACCTCCAACACCAACGACACGGAAGCGTGTGTGCAACAGGCCGAGGCGATAATCAAGGCCGGCGGCGAACTGGTGAGGCTCACCACGCAGGGCACACGCGAGGCGGAGAACCTACGCAACATCAACAGCAGTCTGCGGGCAGAGGGATACGACACTCCGCTCGTGGCCGACGTACACTTCAATCCCAATGTGGCCGACGTGGCCGCGCTCTATGCCGAGAAGGTGAGAATCAATCCGGGCAACTATGTGGACCCTGCCCGCACGTTCAAAAAACTGGAATACACCGACGAGGAGTATGCCGCCGAACTGAAGAAGATAGACGACCGCTTCGTGCCGTTTCTCAATATCTGCCGCCAGAACCACACGGCGGTGCGCATAGGTGTGAACCACGGGTCGCTCTCCGACCGCATCATGTCGCGCTACGGCGACACACCTGAGGGCATCGTGGAGAGCTGCATGGAGTTTCTGCACATCTGCCGTCGCGAGCGGTTCGACAACGTGGTCATTTCCATCAAGGCCAGCAACACGGTGGTGATGGTGCGCTCGGTGCGTCTGCTCGTGAGCCAGATGGACAAGGAGGACATGCACTACCCGCTGCACCTGGGCGTGACAGAAGCCGGAGAGGGTGAGGACGGACGCATCAAGAGTGCCGTGGGCATAGGTGCACTTCTGGCCGACGGCATAGGCGACACCATACGTGTGTCGCTCAGCGAGGCACCCGAGGCGGAGATTCCCGTGGCGCGATATCTCACCGACTACATCTCGCGCAAGGCCGGCCACATGACCATTCCGGCCACAGCGGCCGAAGGGTTCGACTATCTGCGTCCCGAACGCCGCCACACCGCGGCCGTGGGCAACATCGGAGGCGACAACGTGCCGGTGGTGATAGTCAACGGCGGCAAGCAGGATGGCGGATACAATGCCGACACCATGCCCGACTACATATTCTGCGGAGATGAGAGGCCGGAGGAGATAGAGGAGGACCGCCGATACATCGTCAATTTCGATCTGTACGACGGACGTCCCGGCACTTACCCCATATTCCCCTACAACGCCATCCCGTTCATCTCCCAGGTCAAGGCCGACGTGAAATTTCTCGTGCTGCAATACGGTGTGGACCCGGATGAGTACATCGCCTGCCTGAAGGCGCATCCCGAGGTGGTGGTGGTATGTATGAGCAACCATCAGAACCGTCTGGGCGAACAGCGCGCTCTCATCCACGAGATGATGGCGGCCGGTGTGACCAACCCCGTGGTCATCGCGCAGATGTATCGTCACAGCAACGGGGACAAGAGCAATCTGCAAATCGAGGCGGCTGCTGACATGGGTGCGCTCATGATCGACGGACTGACCGACGGACTGTGGATACTCAACGACGGCGACATCCTCTCGCGCGACATCGCCGACACGGCCTTCGCCATACTCCAGGCGGCACGTCTGCGCACATCCAAGACCGAGTATATCAGCTGTCCGGGATGCGGACGCACTCTCTACGACCTGCGCGCGGCCGTGGCCAAAGTGAAGCAAGCCACCGCCCATCTCAAGGGACTCAAGATAGCCGTCATGGGATGTATCGTCAACGGACCGGGCGAGATGGCCGATGCCGACTACGGATACGTGGGCGCGGCCAAAGGCAAGGTGTCGCTCTATCGCCGCAAGGAGTGCGTGGAGAAGAACATCCCTGAGGACGTGGCCGTGGAACATCTGCTGCGCCTCATCGACAACGACCTTAAACATTAACACTTAATATCAACAAAGACCCAAAACGAAGATCTTATTGACAATGGACGAAAAGAATATCAGCAGAAGAGAGTTTCTCAAAGGGCTCGGTGCCGTAGGCCTGGGTGTGCTCGCATCGACAAGCCCATGGCTTTCGGCCTTCTCAGAGGTGAAGGAGACAGCCAAAGAACGTTGCCGCCTGGGCATCATCGGTCCGGGATCGCGCGGACAGTTCCTCATGAGTTTTCTGGCCCAGAACCCTAAGGCCGACATCGTGGCTCTGGCCGACATATACCAACCCTCACTCGACGCGGCCCTCAAAATAGCTCCGGGCGCAAAGACGTATAAGGACTACCGCCGGCTGCTCGAGGACAAGAGCATCGACGCCGTGGTGGTGGCCACACCGCTCAACAGGCATTTCCAAATAGTGATGGATGCCTTCGATGCCGGCAAGCATGTGTACTGCGAGAAGAGCATCGGCTACGACATGCGTGAGTGCTTTGAGATATACAACAAGCACAAGAGCAGCGGCCGACTGTTCTTCACCGGACAACAACGACTGTTCGACCCGCGTTACATCAAAGCGATGGACCTCATCCACAAAGGCACCTTCGGCAAGATAACATCGGTGCAGGCCTACTGGAACCGCAACGGCGACTGGCGGCGGGAGGTGCCATCGCCCGAACTGGAGAAGCTGATCAACTGGCGGCTGTACAAGGAGTCGTCGCGCGGACTCATGACCGAACTGGCCTGCCATCAGCTGCAGGTGGGCACGTGGGCCATGGGCAAGCTGCCCGTCAAGGTGATGGGACACGGTGCCATCACTTATTGGAAGGACGGACGCGAGGTGTACGACAACATCAATTGCATATATGTGTTCGACGACGGCACAAAGATGACCTACGGCTCGGACATAGCCAACAAATTCTACGGACTGGAGGAGAAGATTCTCGGCTCGCTCGGCACCGTGGAGCCCGAGCGCGGCAAGTACTATTTCGAGGATGTGGACCCGGCTCCGGCCTTCCTCCAGATGATCAACGACTGGGAGAACAATGTCTTCGGCAGCATACCCTTTGCCGGCACAAGCTGGGCACCGGAGACGGCCAATGAGAACCACGGCGAGTATATCCTCGGCAAACGTCCCGACAACGACGGCACATCGCTGCTCACCGAGGCTTTTGTCGAGGCTGTCATCACGGGCAGACAGCCGCCTCACATCGCCGAGGAGGGCTACTACGCCAGTCTCATCACCCTCTGGGGTCACGAGGCTCTGGAGCGTGGCGAGATGCTCGATTTCCCGAAAGAATATTACATCGACTACGACAATTATAAAACCAAAACCGCAACAAAATGAAAGATCTGACAATACATATCAGCCGCCGCCGGCAGCGCACGGAACTCATCACCTTCATCGTGTGCTTCGTCTTAGCTTTCGCCACCAACGTGTGGGCCATCATCGAGTATGATTCACCGTGGTCCGAACTTATCACGTCCATCTTCTATGTCATCACATTCACCGTGGCGCTCTATGTGGCATGGGGATGCGTGAGACTATTGTGGCACGCGCTGAGAGGAATGAGAAAAAAGAAAAACAATAAATAAACAGAATATTTACCTATATGACAACAAGAAGAGACTTTCTCAAACAGATGGGTATGGCGGCGGCCGGCATCGGCCTGGGCTCGATGAATGCATCGGCCATACCTGCATCCGACAATTACGCCAGACCCAAAGGCGACAAAGTGAAAATAGCCTTCATCGGCATAGGCAACCGCGGCGAACAGGACGTGGACGAGTTTGCACGCACGGGTATGATAGACGTGGTGGCACTGTGCGACGTCGACCTCAAGGGCCGACAGACGCAAAAGGTGCTCAGCCGCTATCCGAAGGCCAAACGTTTCACCGACTTCCGCGAGATGTTCGAGAAATATGGCAATCATTTCGACGCCGTGGTGGCTGCCGTGCCCGACCATATCCATTTTCCCATAGCGATGATGGCGCTCGACTATGGCAAGCACATCTATCTCGAGAAACCCATGACACGCACCTTCATCGAGGCCGAACTGCTCATGCAGAAGGCACGCCGCTCGCCCCACGTGGTGACACAGGTGGGCAACCAGGGTCACTCCGAGGCCAACTATTTCCAGTTCAAGGCATGGAAGGACGCAGGCATCATCAAGGATGTGACGGCCATCACGGCCCACATGAACAACCCGCGACGCTGGCACGGATACGACGCCAATATGCACCGTCTGCCCGAGGCGCAGGCTCTGCCCGCTGACATGAACTGGGACGCGTGGCTCGGCGCATGCCAGTGGCACGATTTCTCCGACAAGTATCATCAGGGCAACTGGCGCTGCTGGTACGATTTCGGCATGGGCGCACTGGGCGACTGGGGCGCACACATCATAGACACGGCGCACGAGTTTCTCGACCTCGGACTGCCCTACGAGGTGTCGCTCACACGGGAGAAAGGGCACAACGATTTCTTCTTCCCCTTCTCGTCCACCATCCTCTTCCGCTTCGGAGCGAGGGGCAACATGCCGCCGTGCGACATCACATGGTACGACGGACTGGACAATCTGCCGCCACTGCCGGCCGGATACGGAGGCTCGGAGTACAACGCCGACATCCCGTCGACCAACCAGGGCGACACACCTCGGGCCAATCTCAACCCGGGCAAGATAATATACAGCCGCGACCTCACGTTCAAGGGTGGCAGCCACGGCAGCACTCTCTCCATCATCGGTCCGGAGGCCGAGCAGATGAAGGGTCGTCTGCCCGAGGTACCGAAGAGTCCGTCCAATCATTTTGAGAATTTCCTTCTGGCCTGTCAAGGCAGAGAGAAGACGCGCTCGCCGTTCGAGATCAACGGTGTGCTGAGTCAGGTGTTCTGTCTCGGCGTGATAGCGCAGCGCATGAACACGCAGCTCTTCTTCGACCCGCGCACCAAGCAGTTCACCAACAACGCCTTTGCCAACGCCCTGCTCTCGGGTCTGCCGCCGCGCAAGGGATGGGAGGACTTTTATAAGGTGTAAGCATATACTTTTTTCAAACAATAAACAATAATACGTCAACGACGATAATAAAAAACGACAATGAAAAAACTTATCATAGCAGCCATGACCATCATGATGGGTCTGCCGGCGATGGCTCAGGACTGGGAACCGCTGTTCAACGGCAAGAACCTCAACGGATGGATACAGCGCAACGGCAAAGCCACATACAAGGTGGAGGACGGTGCCATCGTGGGCTACACTAAGATGAACACACCCAACTCGTTCCTGTGCACCAAGAAGGAATACGGCGATTTCATCCTCGAATTCGAATTCCGCATCGATGACGGCCTCAACTCGGGCGTACAACTGCGCAGCAAGAGCATCAGGAACGTGGACAACGGTCGGGTGCACGGCTATCAGTTTGAGATCGACCCGTCCGCCCGTGCATGGACCGGCGGCATCTACGACGAGGCTCGCCGCGGATGGCTCTATCCGCTCACCAGGAACGAGCGGGCCAAAAACGCATTCAAGGCCGGACAGTGGAACAAGGCGCGCATAGAGGCCTGTGGCAACAGCATACGCACATGGGTCAACGACGTGGCCTGCGCCGATCTGTGGGACAATATGACACCGAGCGGATTCATAGCACTGCAGGTGCACGAGATAGGTCGCAAGGCCGATGAGGGCAAGACCGTGGCATGGCGCAACATACGTATCTGTACCGACAATGTGGAGAGCTATCTCACCACCGATTCCCACACACCGCAGGTGAACGCCATCGACAACACCCTGTCGCCTCGCGAGAAACGTGAGGGTTGGCAGCTGCTCTGGGACGGCAAGACCACCGACGGATGGCGCGGCGCCAAGCTCGACGAGTTTCCTGCGAAGGGATGGCTGATAGAGGACGGCATACTCAAGGTGCTCAAGGGCAACGGCGGCGAGTCGACCAACGGCGGCGACATCGTCACCACCGACACCTACGCCAATTTCATCCTCACCGTCGATTTCAAGATAACACCGGGTGCCAACAGCGGCATCAAGTATTTCGTCGACCCGGAGGCCAACAAGGGTGAGGGCTCAGCCATCGGTTGCGAGTTCCAGATACTCGACGACGAGCGTCACCCCGACGCCAAGCTCGGCGTGAAGGGCAACCGCAAATTGGGTTCGCTCTACGACCTGATACCGGCACCGGAGAAAAAACCGTTCGACATCAACCGATTCAACACGGCCACCATCATCGTCATGGGCAACCACGTGGAGCACTGGCTCAACGGCGAGAAACTGCTCGAGTACGACCGCAACAACCAGATGTTCAACGCGCTCGTGGCTTACAGCAAGTACAAGAACTGGAAGAATTTCGGCAACCACGCCCGCGGAAATATCCTCCTGCAGGATCACGGCGACGAGGTGTGGTTCAAGAACATCAAGATAAAGGAAATCAAGCTCCAGCCTCGACGTGACTTCGGTCGGCGCGGCCCACGCAGATAACCTCGCAATGATATCTCTGCCCCACATATACCGCCGGCGCAACGACCATGAGTCGATGTACTACACGTGGTTCAGCCTGATGCACACGCGAGTGGACATAGCCTTCGTGAGCGAACTCGACGAGCAGACGCTCGGCGGAATAGCTGAGGACATCTACCGGCGTGTGGACGGCATCGAGCGGATGGCCAGCTGCTTCAGAGACGACAGCGAACTGTCGGCCATCAACCGCCGCGCCGCCCTCGGTCCGATGTCCCTTAGCGCGGAGATGGAACATATACTGGGTATGTGCATACGATACAACAGACTCACCGACGGCCTGTTCGACGTCACTGCATCAGCTACCCGATCACAAAAGAGAGAAGAAGCCGCCATTCAAACTGATTCTCTCGGCATTAGCCGCCCCAGCGACGGAACCATAGCGTTCTGTCGTCGGGATATTTATATCAATCTGTCAGGCTTTCTCAAAGGTTATGCCCTCGAGCAGATCCGACCCATCCTCGCCGCCCACGGCATCCGCCACGCTCTCGTCAACATGGGCAACAGTTCGATAATGGCCATAGGCAACATGCACGACGGACACGGATGGCCGGTGGCATTCGGCGCGGACAACCCGCGCACCGTCACCCTGAGCGACCAGTGTCTCACCACCTCTGGCAACGACACTCCCGAGCGACGCCACATCATCGACCCGCGCACCTCACAACTCGTCACCGGCCGTCGGGCCATAGCCGTCGTCAACAACGACGCCACAGAGGGCGAGGTGCTCTCCACAGCCCTCTTCGTCAGCACCGACACACCCTTCACGGGATTCAAGCCCTACCGTATCGTCAGCGATATTTACTGACGCAAAGGTCGTCACGCATTTCCGCAAACATCATTTTCATCCGGCTCACGGCGCAATGAAAATAATTTATCCTTAAATTTTGACTTATGATAGTTTAATCGTATCTTTGTCACCACAAGAAGCTAACACCCAGCGATTATGATAATCAGTATTGCAAACCCGATTTACGACGCCGTCTTCAAGTATCTCATGGAAGACCTGCGAGTGGCAAAAACCATCCTCTCCGCACTGCTCAAAAAAGATGTGGTGGAGGTGGATTTGCGCAAACACGAGTACACCAACGGCACACGCGACAAGATTTCGATGTTCCGCATCGATTTCGGGGCAAAGGTGAGACAGGACGACGGCAGCCTCAAACTTGTGCTCATCGAGTTGCAGAAGACCTGGCTCGAGACGGAGACACTGCGCTTCAGGCAATATCTCGGCACACAATACGCCAACCCCGACAACATCGACAAGGACAGCCAGCCCTACGGATACGCCATACCCATGATTGCCGTCTATCTGCTCGGACACCGCGTAGGAGACATCAACGAACCCGTGGTCTACGTCAGCCACAAAGCCTATGACTACAACGGCCACGAGGTGACGCAAGGCATGCCCGACCCCTTCGTCGAAAGTCTCACACACGACAGCATCATCGTTCAGATACCTCTGCTCCACGGACAGGTGAACAACCGCCTCACAAAAGTGCTCAGCGTATTCGACCAAAGCAACAAAAGCAAGAACAACCATCAGGTGCTCAACGTCAACGAGGACGACTACTTGGGCGACAAGGACCTCGAGCATATCCTCCACCGCCTACTCTCAGCCGCCTCGGACTCGAACCTGAGACAGGAAATGAATGTCGAGGACGAATATTTCTCCGCCATCGAAAACAGAGACACCGCCATCATGATGCGCGACAGACGCATAGCGGAGCAAGAGGCGGAGATTGAACAGAAAGACGCGCAGATTGAGCAGAAAGACGCGCAGATTGAACAGAAAGAGGCCGCATTGCTTGCCTCGGCCAAAGCCATGAAAGAGGCAGGAATATCGTCCGAAAGAATATCGGCAATGACATTACTGCCGATGGACGTCGTCACGAAATTATGAAAAGATTCGTTTGAGCATGCGAAAGGGTTCGTTCGGCATGCTCAAACGAACCCTTTGAGGAGCCGAAACGAACCCTTTCGCAAACGGGGCATTTTCGCAAACGGGGTGTCCATTTCTCAAATTCACTCCGAGCATTTCCTGGTGAAAAAAAATTCTTTTTTCGTTTGCCGTTGTGCTCACCTTTCACCATCTTTTCACTACCTTTGCACTGCCCACATGCAGGGCACGATGAAAAAAAGATTGATAGGATGATGGAAACACAAGCAAAGAAAGAAAAACTGTGGAACAGTAATTATATTAAGGTATGGACGGCCAATTTCATGCTCTATTTCTCGTTCATGCTCCTCACACCTCTACTGCCGCTGTATCTGAGCGACACGTTCCACGCCGACAAACAGACGATAGGTATCGTGCTGTCCGGCTACACGCTCACGGCACTCATCATACGCCCCTTCAGCGGATACATGGTGGACAGCTTCCCGCGGCGCACGGTGCTGCTGACGAGTTTTTTCATGTTCTTCATCCTCTTCGTGGGCTATCCGCTATCGTTCACGCTCATCCTCTTTGCCATCGTGAGGACACTGCACGGCGCTCCGTTCGGTGCGGCCACGGTGGCCAACAGCACGGTGGCCATCGATGTGCTGCCATCGTCGAGAAGGGCCGAGGGCGTGGGCTTCTACGGACTGAGCAACAATGTGGCCACGGCCATCGGACCGACCATCGCTCTTATAATATATGGTGCGACGGGCAGTTACAATGTGCTCTTCGCTCTGGCCATAGTGGTGTCGGGACTGGGACTGCTCATCAACTCGACGGTGCGGCTGAGAAAGAAACCCACATTCAAGCGGCCTCCGCTCTCGCTCGACCGTTTCCTGCTGCTACGCGCGTGGCGGCAGGCCGTCTGCATGATGTGTTTCGCCTTCTCCTACGGCGTGATCTCCACCTACATCGCCATCTACGGCAAAGAGGAACTGGGCATCACCGGCGGCACGGGCCTCTTCTTCATGCTGCTGTCGATAGGACTGATACTGTCGCGACTGACGGGCAGCCGCACACTGCGCAAGGGGCGCATCACGCACAACGCCACGTTCGGCGTACTCGTCTCGCTCATGGGATATCTGCTCTTTGCGGCCGTGCACAACTATTGGGGCTACTACGGTGCGGCACTGGTCATCGGTCTGGGCAACGGACACATGTTCCCGGCGTTCCAGACGATGTTTCTCAATCTCGCTTCCAACGAACAGCGCGGCACGGCCAATTCCACTCTCTACGTGGCGTGGGACACGGGTATCGGACTGGGAGTGATTGCCGGCGGAGTGGTGGCCGAGCACGGAGGTTTTCATGCCGCCTTCTGGATGATGTGGGTGGCCAATGTCATGGGCGTGGCTTATTATTTTCTCAGAGCCAGAACACACTTTCTGAAGCGGCGCCTGAGGTGAAACTCCTTTATTATATAATGTGCGGGTGAACAGTTTTTTCTGCCATATAACACATCAGTAATACAATGAACCCTTGACACGGTGTTCGCCATTTCGTACCTTTGCATTGCATTCAGGGATAAACAATCCCATTCAGCCGCGACGCAGAGGTCAGGGATGACACGCGATGCTACGCATAGCATAATGCGGGACAGTGCCGGCCTGTCCCGACTACCATGAAAAACAGAGACTGTCCTCAAAATGACCGTCTGCGCAGGACTGAAAAACAGAGAGAATAATCAAACCATTAAAAACACAAAAAAGAAAGGAAAAACAATTATGGCAGTAAAGTACAGAATCTATCAGAGCAATCGCAAGGGTGCATTTCAGGGCAAGTGGTATGGTCGCGCCGTGCACGATGACCTCGTCACCATCGACGATCTGGCCGACATCATGCAAAACAACTGTACCGTGAAACGTTCGGACATCCTCGCCGTGATAAGTGAGCTGGTGGAGGCCATGACCACCCAGTTGCAGAACTCGATGAAGGTGAAACTCGACCGATTCGGCACCTTCAAGATGGGCATCCGCACCATCCCGGCCGACACCGCCAAAGAGTTCGGTCGCAGCAATATCGTGGGCATGCACGTGCTCTTCCAACCCGAGCTCAAGATCGATGCCAAAGGCAACCGCATACAGAAATTCATCTCCGGCGCCAAGATGGTGGAGATCACCCCGTACAACATCGACAAATCCGATGCCAACGACGCTACCGAGGGCGACAACAGTGAGAACGCCTGAACATCATCATCCGATTTGAGACCATGAGCAAGATCAACATATCCGACTGGAAGGTGATAGTGAAAGTGATCATCGCCATCGCCACCACCCTGCTCGGTGCTCTCGGAGCACAGGAGGTGGGAGATGACCAATGACCGGGACCGACTGCTCACCCTGCTCAGAATCATCGCCACGCTCTTGTCTATCGTCGCAGCCTTCAGCTGCACGATGTGGCTGGGATGAGCATGCGGAGAACACAAGGTCGTGAAATACATAAGACAATTACGAAAAGAACGCACAGGACAACATGTACCTGTGCGTTTTTTTATATGGGTAATACCAATAACTGAAGGATATGTATGAAAACAACGTTCACACAATCTCCCTCACAATATACGGCGGCCGGTTTTTTGTCTCGTTGAACACGCGGGAGAGATATTCGCCCAGGATGCCGACGGAGATGAGCTGTATGCCGCCGAGAAAGAGGATGGCGGTCATGAGTGTGGGGAAACCCTGGACGGGTTCGCCCACGACGATGGTCTTGATCATGATGTAGCACATGTAGACGAAGGCCGTGAACGACACTATCAGTCCCATGACGGCACTCAGGCGCAGGGGCACGGTGGTGTATGAGGTGATGCCTTCGAGGGCGAGGTTGATCAGTCGGGAGTAGTTGAACGACGATTTGCCGCACGTGCGGCTGCCCTGGTCGAAGGTGACGCTCTTCTTCCTAAATCCTATCCAGCAATAAAGTCCTTTGGTGTAGCGCTGCGTCTCGCGCAGACGGGTGAGCGCATCGATGCACTTGCGGTCGAGCAGACGGAAATCGCCCACGTTGGGCAGCACGTCAGTCTTGGACAGTTTCTGCAACAAGAGGTAGTAGGTGCGCGTGAGCCATTTGCGCATCAGGCTCTCGCGACCCCGATCGTTGCGCTCGGCGTAGATGTCCTCATATCCCTCTTCCCAGCATCTGAGCATCTTTGATATCACTAATGGCGGATGTTGGAGGTCGGCATCCATAATCACGGCGCAATCGCCTTCCACATGGTCGAGTCCGGCAAGCAGGGCGTTCTCCTTGCCGAAATTTCTCGACAGACTCACCATCCCGACCCTTTGGTCTCCCCCTATCAGTTCTTTGGCTATGGCTGCCGTACGGTCAGTGCTTCCATCGTCCACAATCAGTATTTGCCATTCGTACGCCGGCTCTGTGGCCATCAGTTCGCAGAGCGAGTCGTACATGCGCCGTATGTTGTCCTGCTCGTTGAAACAAGGCAGTATGACCGATATCTTCTTCATATCTCTCATTGTTTGTTGATTACTCTTACCCGACTCTTGTCGATTATCCATGCACACTCATACTTTCCGCAGGCAATGGCCCTGCGGGCGATGCTTTCGGCGCTATCGGCCATATCCCGGGGTATGATGGTATCGTTCACCTCGTGCGGCCAGCGATATCTGTTCTCGTGCATCACGGCGGCGCCATTTCCCCCGAAGGCATCTTGCGGCAGAACGCAGAAGGACGAGAACTTGCGTTCATCGTCGTCCACTATCACGCAGTAGGCCGTCTCCACCTCATGCCCCGTGGCCCTTATCACCTCGCGGGCCATCTCGCGACCCGTGGCGGCAGTGGTCACAGCCTTGTAGGCGTGGTGCACATCTGTGATCACGGCGGCTACCACATACATACCGAAAGCACAGACGATGATGCGGCGGTCGGCGGGATAGGCGCTGTCGATGACCACGGCCACCATCAGTGCAGCCATGCCCAGACCGGCGTAGGCGTTCATCACGCTGAGCGATATGAGCAGATGGGGCGACATGACGGCTATCATAGCTGCGGCCAAAACCAATAACCGTCGTGTGAACATCAGTCGGATGTTTCTCACAAACAGCACATAAACCATCGGCAGTGCCAACAACAGCGTGACGCCGGCCAACAGCAGATTGCGTGACGGGGCATGCACGATGCTCACATAGTCGACGGCAAACCACGTGTAGCCCACCCACGTCACTATCTCTTTGACTTTCTTGGCGAGGACGAATGTGGAGTAGTCGGAATTGTAGATGTCCGTCTTGGGCAGCGCCATCCTCACGCAGCCATACACTACGGCCACAGCACATCCGAAAAAGAGTCCGCGCAGCAACGCGCGACGGTCGCACCTATCGAAGGCGTAGGCCACCATCGGCGGCACCACGGCCCATGCTATGCCGTTGTCTTTGGCCAGCGCGGCCATGACTACGCATACGGCCCATGCGGCGTATCTCTTTCGGCCACGCATGACGATGTATGCCCACACGGCACCCAGGCCCCATGCGTGGGAGTAGGTCTGATTGAGCGAGTCGCAACTGAGCACCGTGCCCAGCATGCAGGGCGACAACCAGAAGAACAATGTGCCCGCAAAGCGCGCCGCACGGTTCAGCCCCAGTCGTCCCGTGAGCGAATATATCAACAGCGCACTGACAGTATGTCCTGTCACTATGCACACATGGGCAAGCGCCGGAAACAACGCGGGCCACACGCCCGTGATGTATCCGAAGAGTGCGTCGAACGGTCGCCACACACTGCCGTAGGGCATAAAGAATTTCAGCCATTCACGGTCGGTATTGGGCGAGGAGAGTGTGCTCCAGTCGTCAAACGAGGGATACACCTCCAGCGCGGCCCAGAGCACGAAGGGCAGCGTGAGGATGATATATGTCACGGGTGATTTCCTATTCATTGTCTTTATTCTTGGATGATGCCATACGACTGAAGGAAAGATATATGTGGCAGACGGTCGTCCATGTTCATCGATTTCAGTTGATTACAGCTATCTTGCACACTGCACCCTTCGAGCCGTCGCTCCGTGCCGCGAGCACCATATACACTCCTGATGCCACGCGGTGGCCTTGCTTGTCGCATCCGTCCCAGGAGAACGAACCGCCGTTGCTGCGTCCCTCTGCCACAAGTGCACCGCTCGCCGTCACTATCTTCACATCAGCGTCGCGCGAGAGACCCGTCACGGTGATGGGTCCCGTGTAGTCGGGCTTCACGGGGTTGGGATAGGCATACACATTGTCGCTGTCCATCGTCTCCACGGGGTCAGTGGCGTCGCCCATGTATGAGCAGAGACCCTTGTCCGTGCCGAAGAACACCTCGCCCGTGCTACCATCGATGGCTATCGACTCGATGACGTTTGAAAGCAGCGTGCTGTTGTCGGCCGTGAAATGCTCGATTTGCGTCATGTTGTCGGCACTGATGAGATACACTCCGTTGTTGCGCGTGCCGAACCATTTGCGTCCGGCGCCGTCGATGGCTATGGCTGTGACGGCCACACCCGAGAGCAGATAGTCGCCATAGTCGGTGCCGTCGTTGCGCGGCACGATGATCTGCGTGAAATAGTTGTCCTCGATGGTTCTGAGCAGGAAAGGTCCGGCCGCCGTGCCTATCCATATGTTGCCGTCGATGTCCTCCACGGCGCAGTTCACCGACTCGGCCGTGAAGGAAGTACCGTTCTGGTTGACGAAATTGTCGTACACCCTTATGCCGTCCGTCGATGGCTGATAGCACACGAGAGCCGGTTTGCGCCAGTCTTTGCTGCAAAACCACATCAGGTCGCGCGAATGGTCGAAAAAGAGGCTCGTCATCGTCTCCATGGAGTAATTCTGGTTGTTGATGAGCACACTGTGGTGATGCGACGTCCACTGTCCGTCGTCGAGACAGAATATCGACGCGCTTGGCGCCGCTCCGTTGAGACACCACAGACGTCCGTCATTGTCAAACCTCACGTCGGTCACGAGGGTGTAGTTTTTCTGGGCCACGGGGTCGGTCACCACCTTGGCCGCCTGCAGCGGACTGTTGTCCATGGTGTGGTTGAATGTCATCTTGCCCTCCCTGAACTCATATATGCCGCTGGCCGAGCCCATGACGAGATGGTCGGGGTCTTTCGGGTCGATGTCAATGGAGTAGGCCGACCGGTAATGATGGTCGAGCTGAGCCTTAAAACTGTCGTCGTATATCTCCCAGCTGTTGTCAGCGTGATTGTATATCTGCACACAGGCGTCACGCGTGGGGCTGCCCAGACCGCCCGCGGTGTACAGGCGTCCGTTCATGTAGCGCATGAATCCGAAATAGTTGTACTTTGGTCCGTCGGGCTTGATGCCCAGTCCCACGGTCGATGTGGTCTTATCGTCGGCTATGGTCATCATGTCGAGGGTGTTGCCCTCGCCGTTAGTCCAGTACAGATTGTCGTATCCGCCGTAGGCCAGAGCCTTGACAGATGTGTTGCTTATGACCATGTGGTCTGTCTCGCTCCTGATTATCCCGATGTTGCCGCGTCCGTAGGTCAGTATCCTGTCGCCGCTCATTACGGCCTTGTCAAACATCAGCGAGAGGAATGTGCTCCATCCCTGCGTGTCGGAAGCCATCGTACACGCCTCGCCGTTTCTCATGCCTATGATCTTGCCGTCGAGCGCGAAGAGATAGTAGAATGTTTTCGCCGAGTATATGGTCCAGTTGTTCTTGTCGGCCGGATTGTTGTTCAGGTCCACCCTGTATGTGCCCTGCGCCGTGGCCGCATAGAGCATATTGCCGACGATGGCTGTGGCGTTCACCCTCATGCCCAGTTTGTACGTGTTGCTCACCGTGCCGTCGGCCATGTTGATGCGCAGTATGCCGAATCCCGTGGAGAGGTAGGCGTGACGTCCGTTGATGGTGATGCCGTTGATACTTTTGTCCTCGGTCATGGTCTTGTTGTAGTAGTCGGGGATATTTATCACCTCGCCCGATGGCGACAGCAGGTCGATGTTGTAGTTGTCGTACACTATGATGAGTCGTCCGGCCTGCGGACACCACGCCATGTCGCTGATGCCGCAGTCGCTCAGCACATTGTTCTTGTCGTACGTCTGTATGCTCTGGTCGGAGTGATTGTAGGAATATACGCCGCCCGAGGCCAGCACAAAGACCATGTCGCCCGCCCTTTCTATACGGGTGATGTCGGTGAATGCCGGATACGTATGCCATGTGCCGATGGCGGCATGCAAGGCCGTGCTCGCGGCGAGAAGGAGCATCAATAATGTTTTCTTCATAATATATCCTAATGTATTTTATTTGCTGCTACCGAGCAGATAGTCGGCCAGTTTGCTCACAGCGCGCGCCCGGTGGGATATCTTGTTCTTTATCTCGTTGCCCAGCTGCGCAAACGATTGGTCATAACCTTCGGGCACGAAGATGGGGTCGTAGCCGAATCCCTCGCTACCCCGCCGTTCTTTGGAGATATGTCCGTCCACCCGACCCTCGAAGATGTGCGTCTCCCTGCATCCCTCATGATCGATGACCAGAGCTATCACCGTGCGGAAATCGGCCTTGCGGTTGTCCTCGCCCTCGAGTTCTGCGAGCAGCTTGGTCATGTTGGCCTCCGAGTCGTGACCCTCGCCGCCGGCATAGCGCGCGCTGTACACTCCGGGCGCTCCGTCCAGGGCGTCCACCTCAAGACCCGTGTCGTCGGCGAAACAGCTCACTCCGTATCTGTCGCTCACGTATCGAGCCTTGATCAGGGCGTTGCCCTCGAGCGTGTCGGCCGTCTCGGGTATGTCCTCATGACAATCTATGTCGCCAAGTGACAACACCTCTATATCCTCGCCGAGGATATGTCTTATCTCGTCCAGCTTGTGTTTGTTGTTGGTTGCAAATACTATTTTCATTTTTCTTTGTTTTCTTGTTGCTTATCCTTGTTGAGTTTCACTTTTATAGCGTCAAAACCCTCGCCGTAGACACCTATGACGGAACTCTGGCTGACAAAGGCGTTGGGGTCTATCATCTTGATCAGGCGGAAGATGGTCACGCTCTCCCTCTTCTTGGCCAGCAGACATATCACCTTCATGTCGTTGCCCGTGTACCATCCGTGACCGTCGAGTATGGTCATGCTGTGGTCGGTCTTCTTGCTTATGGCCAGAGCTATCTCCTTGTGGTGCTTGGAGAATATGAGAAACTGCACCGACTGCCGCTGCACACTCATCACATAGTCGAGCATGAGACACTCCACCACCATCGTGCACAGACCGAACACCACCATGTAGCAACGATGGCTCAACGTACCGAACGAGGGTATGAAGAGGCTGCTGCCGATGATGCAGATGTCCACCATGATGAGCACACGGCCCAACGATATGTCGTGATATTTGTTGACCGATGCCGCCACGATGTCCGTACCGCCTGTGCTGCCGTTGTTGAGAAAGACCATGGCCAGGGCCGTGCCCGTGATCATACATCCTATGACGAGCGACATGAAGTCGTTGCCCTCGCCCATGAGTTTATAAAAACTGCCGTCGGGCTGCACCACCACGTCCTGTGCTATCTCCAGCATGAACGTGAGCACGAACGTGGCATAGATGGTCTTCATCAGGAATTTCCATCCCAATATCTTCAGCGCCGCCATGATGAGCACGGCGTTGATGATGAAGAAGGTGTACTGCACAGGGAATCGCGAGGCGTAAAACACTATCGCTCCTATACCGGCGATACCGCCCGTCACAATCTTGTAGGGCAGGAGAAATACCGTGAATCCGAAAGTATAAAGTATCAGTCCGAAGGTGATGAATATGTAATCCTTCACCTCGTTGAGTATCATTCTGTGATTGATAGTCATAAATATCAGTTTTTTGCGTGCCGCACGTATCTGAACACATCCGGCGCATCAAAAGCAAAATTACTCAATTATTTTCATTCTCCACTCTTCTTTTACCTTATTTTATGTCTTACCGCTGTTTTCAATCCCAAAAATCATGAATCCACGTCAACCGTCTTTAATTATTATGTATAATTAAATAATATCAAAATGTAAGTTATTTTAAAAATATTGTGATATTATGTAAGTTATATGTCTTTTATTTTATATCTTTGCAATAAATAAATTTAATGCTTTATTAGTCAACAAAAGCAGACGGGGCTAAAAAGAGACGCCCGCCCGGTCTGTGGAAGATAACAAAAAGGGTGTCTCACGAATTAATATTGATATGAAGAAAAATTTACTTTCATTGACCCTCATGCTGGGACTATGCGCCGCAAGTGCATCGGCTCAGGAGACATTCAAACAGGATGTCTTCACCTACACCACTACGGGCGAAAACACCGTGGAGCTGACCAAAGCAGATTCCAAAGACGCTGCCAATGAGAAAATCCTCATCTACACCGTGCCGGCCACAGTGACCGAGGGTGAAAAGACTTACAACGTGACATCTATCGGCGAGAATGCTTTCAAATGGTCGTATGCCACTACCATCACTCTGCCCGATGGCATAGAGAAATTCGGCAACTCCGCTTTCAGCAGTTCCGAGGCCCTTGTGAACATCAATATGCCGGCCAATCTCAAGACCATCGACAAATATGCTTTCTCAAGCACAGGCATCAAGAGCATTGAAATACCGGCATCGGTAAAGGAAATTGGTTACAGCGCTTTCTTCACATGCAAGTCGCTGACCAGCATCACATTACATGAAGGACTGGAGAAGATAGGCGGATCGGCATTCTATAAATGTGCACTAAAGAATGTTGTGCTGCCCGAGTCAGTCACCGATATTGAGGCAAAAGCATTCTATAATTGCGCCGATCTCGAATCCATCACTCTGCCTTCCTCTCTGACCATACTCAACACAGGCACATTCCTGGATTGCGCCAAACTCAAATCCATAGAGATCCCTGCCGGTGTGAAGGAGATTGGCGAAGAGTGTTTCTTGAGATGCTCGGCTCTGACCGAAATCAAAATATCTGCCACAGTTGAGAAAATAGGTACCGGAGTGTTTGCAAAGACATCCATCACATCCTTCAACGTGGACCCGGCCAACAAATATTTCCACGTTGTCGACGGTGTGCTATACGACATCAACAACCATCTGCTCTACGCCGTGCCTATGAAGGGCAAGACAGAGGTGAAGGTTGACTCAAAGTGTATCGGCATCAACGGTGGTGCTTTCTGGGGTAGCGAGGTGGCTAAGGTGACCTTGCCCGAAGGATTGCTCGCCATCGACGCATACGCTTTCTGCCAGTCGGCTCTCGCAGAGATCAATTTTCCGAAAACCATCACATACATCGGCGAACAGGGCTTCGCAGCTACACATCTGAAAGAGGTAACTCTGCCCGAGAACATGCCTTACGTATATGACGGCGCATTCGCAGGAATAGAGGAACTGACCAATCTCACCATCCCTTCAGGCGTGAAGATAATTGGCAATCATGCTTTCCACAACTGCAAAAATCTATCAAGCGTGACATCTCTTGGCGCAACCGCTCCCGAAATTGACGATGTATACGAAGATTACGACAGCCCGTTCTGGGGCATAAGCGAGTCCACTCCGCTCTATATCCCCAAAGGCAGCACAGCTTCATACAAGCAAGCCGGATGGAATAGCTATTTCAATCTCACCGAGACCGACAAAGGCGTACTGACTCCTGTAAGCATGACTCCGGACAACGGCACCAAACTCTCCAAATATGCCGATATGAAGGTGGACATCGTGTTCAGCGAGGACATCACCATCGTCAATGATACTCCCGATGTATTCATGCGCGAAGGTAGCGAGATGAGCGGTGCAACCATCGATGCCGAAAACTCATGGAGAGCCAACAATGGCGACAACAATCAGACCCTGCGCATCTGGGCTTCCGACCTGGACGGATTCCCACAGACTTTCACTCCTAAAGCCGAGACCAAATACTATATCATCATCCCCGCAGGCGTAGTCAAGAACGCTGCCGGCGACATGAACGAGAAGATCGTAGTAGAATGGGTTGGTCCTGATGCTCCCAAAGTGCTCAAGGTGGTAAGCACCAGTCCTGTCAATGGCGAAGACATGACAGCCGGATTGAAAGATATGACCTTTGATATCACATTCGAAAGCGACATCACAATCCTCGACTACGGACCCGACGTCACTCTCACCGAAATCAATGGCGACACTCAGAAGAAAATAACTCCCGACTACTCATGGAAAGCCGTTAAGAATGGCGACAATACCCTGCGCATCTGGGGTTCCGACTATGACTCATATCCTATGACATACCAGGTGAAAGAGAATTGCACCTACCGCCTCGTCATCCCCGCCGGCATCGTACAGAACGCCGACAAGGCCAAGAACGAGGAGATCATCATCGAATGGAACGGTCCGGTGGCCAACTCTATCGATGGCATCAACGCCGACTACAGCGAACCGAAGGCTTACTACAACATTAACGGACAGCGCCTCTCTTCCAAACAGAAGGGTCTCAACATCGTCCGCATGGCCAATGGCAAGACTGTGAAGGTGATGGTAAAATAATCACCTTATCACACATAATATAATATTAAATAGCGGCATCGCATTCAGCGACGCTGCTATTTTTTTATAATATTCATGAGAGTCATAATTCTATAAAAAATTCCTGTGGATAACCCTGTGGAAAACACCACTAATAACTCCACACATTTCCACCGCCGCCATCTCCAACCCGTCAATTCGTGGATATCAACACATTTATTCAAAGTTTTTCAGCAAGTTTTCCAGCATTCTATATCAATTAATTTTATAAACTTATTAACTTTGCACTGTTCTCAATGATTGTTGATAAAAAACTTATTACATTGAAACTCAACTGAAAGATGTTATTGAATGGTTTTTAAAAACTTACTCCAAACGTTCATATCTTCAAATGCAAGAAAAAACAGAAATATTTATAAACAAATAAACAACACATCATCATAATCATAATATTATTTTTTTTAAAGAATATAAAATAAGATAATGAATGATTGTGGATAAGACTGAAAATACAATAAAATTCAAAATATGATAAAACCGGAATGGATAGATAAAGGATATGTGGACGAGCCTGTGCCCGCCGACATTGACCTCAAACAAGAGATAAGACGCATGTGCGCCGAAAAGAACGCTATTATCATGGCGCATTACTACACGCGCGACAGTGTGCAGGAGATAGCCGATTTCATCGGCGACTCGCTGGCTCTGGCGCGCAAGGCTGCCACTACCGATGCGGATATCATCGTGATGTGTGGTGTGCATTTCATGGCAGAGACGTGCAAGATATTGTGTCCGGACAAGACTGTCATCTGTCCCGACCTTAGGGCCGGATGTTCGCTGGCCGACTCATGCTCGGCCGAGGACCTCAGGAAATTCAAGGAGGAGCATCCGGGATACACCGTCGTGAGCTATGTCAACACTACCGCCGCCGTCAAGGCTCTCACTGATGTGGTGGTGACGAGCGGTAATGCGCGCAAGATAATAGAAGCGCTGCCCGAGGACGAGAATATCATCTTCGGTCCCGACCAAAATCTCGGCGGATACATCAACTCGGTCACGGGTCGTGACATGCTGCTCTGGCCCGGAGGATGTCATGTGCATGGACGTTTCTCTGTGAAGGCCCTTGTGGAGATGCGCAAGGAGCATCCCGACGCCGTGGTGTTGGCCCATCCGGAGTGCAAGAGCAACATTCTGGCACTGGCCGACGTGATAGGATCTACGGCCGTGCTGCTCGAGCATGTCAAGAAGAGCGACAAGCGCGAGTTTATAGTCGTCACCGAGAGCGGTATCCTCTTCGAGATGCGCCGGTCCTGTCCCGATAAGACTTTCCTGCCTGTGCCGCCCGAGATGGCGGAAAGTGCTGATACACACACATGCCACTGCAACGAGTGCGAATACATGCGTATGAACACCCTGGAGCGCATATACAACTCGCTCAAGCATGGTTGGCCCACGATAGAGGTACGGTCTGACATAGCCCACGACGCCCTCAAACCCATCGAGCGGATGCTCAGTATGAGTTGAAAACTACCTCTATAAAATAAAATATTACAAGGGCTTTGTAGGTTTCTACAAGCCCTTGTAATATTTTATAAAAATCATGAGTCTTGTAAATCTTTTGATTCCTGTAAAAACTCCATTATCCGTGAAAATTCATCAATGATATGATCTGGCGAGACCGTCATGAGTTGCTCGCGCGACTGGTTGCCGTATGTCACGGCGCACGTGGGGCAGCCGGCGTGGTGGCCCATGAGGATGTCGTATGTGGCATCGCCCACTACGAGCGTGTCCTCAGCTTGCCATTCCATCCTGCGACAGATGGTGAGCACGGGTTCGGGTGCCGGTTTGGCTTCCTTCACGTCGTCACCTCCTATGAGCATGCCGAAGATATCATTGATGAGTAGATTGTCCACAAACTCCTGCAACGAGCGGCGGGTGCGGCTGCTGGCAATGGCCATGCGATAGCCGTGTGCGTGGAGAGCGTGGAGAGTGGATATTACTCCTTCGAAGGGACGGGCCAGTCCGGGACGGTTTTCAAGTGGAAAAATACGTTGATAAGTGGCGACATACTTTTGGGAGAGGTCGGGTATGTCGGGAAAGAGCATCCCGGGTATCTCGTCGAGCCGTTTGCCTATGGTGGCGCGACACTCGTCTTCTGTGCGCGAGGGCAGTCCCATCTCGCGGATTGTGGCTTTCATGGTGGCAAGGATTACGGGAGCAGTGTCCATCAGTGTACCGTCGAAATCGAAGATAATATTTTTGATTTTCATAAGTATGGGATTTTTTTACTCGGCAAAGGTAATCAAAGTTTTTCATAAATATTATGAGTGCGAAATCATGCTTTGTCATATACATTTGTTAAAAATAGTAGATTTATCACTCTACTTATAAAAGTTTAAGCTAAATTTGCAACTCAAAACAATTTGAATAGATCATTTGATGATGAGCCTAACAAGCATGGCAGGCAAACTGTTCCTGTCAAGACAGAAAAATATTGAGCAGTATGTCAGCGGCAGCGAGACGTTGCAGCACGATGTGCTGACTAAACTCATAGAAAGAGGTATTGCCACCGAGTATGGTCGGAAGCATCTCTTCAGCAGCATAAAGGACTATGATGCTTTCGTCAAAAACGTGCCGGTGAATACATACGACGACCTGAAAAATGATATCGACCGTATGCGTCACGGCGAGGCCGACATACTGTGGCCGGGTGTGGTCAGATGGTATGCCAAATCGTCGGGCACGACCAACGACAAGAGTAAGTTCATACCCATATCCCACGACGGACTGCAACGCATACACTATCGCGGCGGCAAGGATGTGGTGGCGCTGTATCTGCGCAACAATCCCGAAAGCCGCATATTCGACGGACGGTCGCTCATACTCGGCGGCAGCCACTCGCCCAACTATAATGTGATGAACTCACTGGTGGGCGACCTGAGCGCCATACTCATAGAGAACATCAATCCGCTGGCCAATATGGTGCGTGTGCCCAAGAAGGAGACGGCCTTGCTGAGCGACTTTGAGGTGAAGCGCGACCGCATAGCCGAGGAGACCATGCGCAAGAACGTGACCAATCTCTCGGGTGTGCCGTCGTGGATGCTCAGTGTGCTGGTGCGTGTGCTCGAACTATCGGGCAAGGAGACCATTGACGAGGTATGGCCCAACCTGGAGGTGTTCTTCCACGGCGGCATAGCCTTCACGCCTTATCGCAGCCAGTATGAGCGCATCATCAAGTCGCCTCGCATGAAATACATGGAGACCTACAACGCCAGCGAGGGATTCTTCGGCATACAGGACGACCCGGCCGACAAGTCGATGCTCCTCATGACCGACTATGACATATTCTACGAGTTCATGCCTCTGGACGAACTCGACAGCGACAACCCCACCGTGGTGCCGCTCTGGGGAGTGGAGACGGGGCGCAACTACGCCATGCTCATCACCACGTCGTGCGGACTGTGGCGATACATGATAGGCGACACCGTGCGCTTCACGTCGCGCAATCCCTATAAGTTTGTGATAACCGGTCGTACCAAATATTTCATCAATGCCTTCGGCGAGGAACTCATACAGGACAATGCCGAGAAAGGACTGGCCTACGCCTGCCGTGAGACGGGAGCCGAGGTGAGCGAGTACACCGCCGCCCCGCTGTTCATGGACAGCAATGCACGTTGCCGCCATCAGTGGGTGATAGAGTTTGCCAAAGAACCGAAGGACATCAATCTCTTTGCCGACATACTCGATCGCCGTCTGCAGGAAATCAACAGCGACTACGAGGCCAAACGATTTCATAATGTCACCATGCAGCACCTCGAAGTGATAAAGGCCCGTCCGGGACTCTTCAACGACTGGCTCAAGTCGCGCAACAAACTCGGCGGACAACATAAAGTGCCGCGACTGTCAAACAATCGCGACATCATCAATGACATCATCGATATGAACAAATCGATGTAGTCTTTCATTTCATTTTTTTATTAATGACAGGCAACTCTCAATATTGGTTGAGAGTTGCCTGTCATTATTCATAGGATACCGTTGTGAAAATTACTTCACAACCACATTCACCATTCTTCCCGGCACGATGATGACCTTCACCACCTGTTTGCCTTCGAGATGCTTGGCCGCACGTTCGTCGGCGAGCACGGCTTTCTCTATGTCGGCATTGGCTGCTCCGGCTGCGAACTGCATCTCGAAGCGGCGCTTGCCGTTGAAGGCCACACCCATCTGCACGGTGCTCTCCACGAGATATTTCTCGTCGTAGGCGGGCCAGGGTGCGTCGCACACGGTGGTGTCATGGCCGAGCGCGTGCCACAATTCTTCGGCTATGTGTGGTGCGAACGGGGTGATCAGTGTCACGAGGTTGCCGAGCAATGTGCGGTTGGTGCACTTGAGCTGTCCCATCTCGTTCACGCATATCATGAAGGCCGAGATGCTCGTGTTGTATGAGAACTGCTCGATGTCCTGCGTCACCTTCTTTATCAGTTTGTGTACGCTCTTGAGCTGTTCGGGAGTGGCGGCACTGTCGTTGGGCATGAACTGTCCGTCGCGGCCATAGAACAGCGACCAGAATTTCTTCAGGAAGCGGTGGCAACCGTCTATGCCGTTGGTATCCCACGGCTTGCTCTGCTCCACCGGTCCGAGGAACATCTCGTAGAGGCGCAGTGTGTCGGCACCGTATTTCTCCACAATCATGTCGGGGTTGACCACATTGAACATCGATTTCGACATCTTCTCGATGGCCCATCCGCAGATGTACTTGCCGCCGTCGAGTATGAACTCGGCGTTATTGTATTCCGGACGCCATGCCTTGAAGGCCTCGGTGTCGAGCACGTCGGCGCTCACGATGTTGACGTCGACGTGAATAGGTGTGATATCCTTGTAGTTGTCTTTGAGCGTGTAGGACACGAACACGGGCTTGTCGCTCGTGCTCAGTTCGTTGACACGATACACGAAGTTGGAGCGGCCCTGTATCATACCCTGGTTCACCAGTTTGGCGAACGGTTCTTCCTTGCACGAATAGCCCAGGTCGAAGAGGAATTTGTTCCAGAAACGCGAGTATATCAGATGACCCGTGGCATGCTCTGTTCCGCCCACGTAGAGGTCCACGTTCTGCCAGTAGTTGTCGGCATCACGGCTTGTCAGAGCCTCGTTGTTGTGCGGGTCCATGTAGCGCAGGTAGTAGGCCGACGAACCGGCGAAGCCCGGCATGGTGTACAGGTCGAGCGGGAACACTGTCTTGTTGTCGATGAGTGCCTTGTCGGTCACCTTGTTATTTTCGGTATCCCATGCCCATTTGGTGGCGTTGCCCAACGGCGGTTCGCCGCTCTCGGTGGGCAGGTAGTTGGATATCTCGGGCAGTTCGAGGGGCAGACACTCCTCGGGAATCATATATGGCATGCCGTCCTTGTAGTACACGGGGAACGGCTCGCCCCAGTAGCGCTGGCGCGAGAAGATGGCGTCGCGCAGACGATAGTTCACCTTCACGCGTCCCATATTGTTGTCCTCCACAAAACGTTTGGTCTTGGCTATGGCCTCCTTCACACTCAGTCCGTTGAGCGAGAATCCTTTGTATGTCTCCACTCCTGCCGCGGGCGAATTGCACACTGTGCCCTCTTTAGCATCGTAGCTTTCCTCGCTCACGTCGGCGCCCTCGATGAGCGGGACGATGGGCAGGTCGAAATGACGTGCGAAGGCATAGTCGCGTGAGTCGTGGGCCGGCACGGCCATGATGGCTCCCGTGCCGTAGCCTGCCAGCACGTAGTCGGATATCCACACGGGTATCTTCTCGCCCGTGAACGGATTGACGGCATACGAGCCGGAGAATACTCCCGACACGCTGCGGTCGGCTATGCGCTCGCGCTCGGTGCGCTTCTTGGTGCGCTCCACGTAGGCCTCCACCTCGGCGCGCTGTCCGTCGGTGGTGAGCTGTGCCACAAGCTCGCTCTCGGGGGCAAGCACCATGAATGTCACACCGAAAATGGTGTCGGCGCGGGTGGTGAATATGGTGAACGCGACGTCGCTGTCGGCCACGCTGAACTGCATCTCCGTTCCTTCCGAGCGGCCAATCCAGTTGCGCTGTGTCTCCTTCAGCGATTCGGTCCAGTCCACCGTGTCGAGACCCTCGAGCAGACGCTGTGCGTATGCCGACACGCGCAGACACCACTGCATCATCTTCTTCTGTACCACGGGATAGCCGCCGCGCACCGACACGCCGTCCACCACCTCGTCGTTGGCCAGCACGGTGCCCAGTCCGGCACACCAGTTCACCATCGTCTCGCCCATATAAGCTATGCGGTAGTTCATGAGCACCTGTTGCTGTTCTTTCTCGCTCATGGCGCGCCACTCGTCGGCCGTGAAGCTGAGCTCCTCGCCGCAAGCCACGTCCAGACCCTCGGTGCCATTCTTTTCGAAGTGCTCCACGAGTTTCTCTATGGGCTGCGCCTTGCCGCACGAGTTGCAGTAGAACGAGTTGAACATCCGTTGGAAAGCCCACTGCGTCCATTTGTAGTATTCAGGGTCGCATGTGCGTATCTCGCGGCTCCAGTCGAAGGAGAATCCGATGTTGTCCAACTGTTGTCTGTATCGTGCGATGTTGTCTTCCGTGGTCTTGGCCGGATGTTGTCCTGTCTGTATGGCGTATTGCTCGGCCGGCAGACCGTATGCGTCGTAGCCCATGGGGTTGAGCACGTTGAAGCCCTGCTGACGCTTGTAGCGTGCGTAAATGTCGGATGCTATATAGCCCAGCGGATGACCCACATGCAGTCCCGCTCCCGAAGGATACGGAAACATGTTGAGCACGTAATATTTCTTCTTGTCCTTGTTCTCGGCCACTTTATAGGTGTTCTCCTCCACCCATCGCTGTTGCCATTTCTTCTCTATTTCCCTGAAATTATATTCCATTGCTTGTATATTGTTTTTTGTTTCTCTCGTTTTGCAGATGGTCGCATACATATCGCTGTCCGTGTCTTTGCACACGGACGTATGCTCCAAATTGCAAAATTATAAAAAAATGCTGGAATAACATCGAAAAAAAGAGAAATGACGCTAAACGTCTTAACGTCAATGTCGTTACGGTGACGTAAGGAGACGAGGGACAACAAGCTCGCTTTGGAAAATACTTTCATAGATTTATTATACTTTTGTATCTGAAAGAGTTATTTCAATGCAATTCATAGCAGAATGCTGCAAATGACACGGTTGCCAAGTCATAACCTCAAAATCGTGTAATTCTCCCAAAGTCCTAATTATAAGGAGCGAAATCAGACTTCAGAATGCGACCGTCCGGTGCATTCTTCCAAGTGGTCAATCCCATGTGTTCCTTGTCGTGGTCTGCCTTAGTATATTTTGATATACTCATTAAGTATCTTGGTAGCCCATTGGCGGAACTTTGTCGCTTTAGGTGAAGAAACCCGATATCCGACAGAGATGATTGCGTCAAGGTTGTAAAAATCAACATTATGTCTTTGTGATTTATCTTCCATTGCGCCATGTTGAGTGGTTATTTCCATTTTGGAAACTACCACTTCTTTTTGCAGTACTCCCTCTTCATCGGGTAGGCTGACTTGATTTTTCCCCGCCACGCAGAACGAACTCTTTCGGACTGCGAAACGAACCCTTCCGGCATGCGAAACGAACCCTTCCGGCATGCGAAACGAACCCTTCCGCGCACCACTTGTTTTTGGATGATTTTTGAATGCGGAATATATTGTTTTGCAAAAAAATGTGGTTCTTCCGAAATTTGGAGTGACGAAACGAAAACCATTGATAAACATGATGGATATCTACAAGTCGGTGTAGGGCCGCAAACTTTTGCGGCCGCAAGGGCGATTGCCACAAATTCATTTTCCTGACAGGGTATTATGTGTTTTTTCTGACGCGTAAAAAACTGTTTTAACGGATGATATGGTATGGGGATTCTTGCGGCCGCAAAAGTTTGCGGCCCTACATCGACTAATTGATATTCTTTAACCTTCTGTATATCACTCCAAATGTCTGATGATCCAAAAATGTTTGACGGATGACAATATTTTTTTAATTTGCAAAATCTACTAACACATTTACTTTTATGAAGCAGCGAAGCTTGACATTACCGTTGCTCGTGGCTTGCGGACTCAATGGCGCCGCGCAGGAGCGACCCAACATCATCATCATCAATATCGACGATATGGAATATTCCGACCCTTCTTGTTTCGGAGGACAATACGCGCCCACTCCCAATATCGACCGTATGGCCGACGAGGGCATACGGTTCACACAGTTCTACACCTCGTGTCCCATCAGTTCGCCGTCGCGCACCGGACTCACCACAGGCATGTATCCCACACGCTGGGGTATCAACACGTTTCTGCAGGACAGGGCGGCGCGTTTGGCCTCGGCAACGAGACGTCCAACCTCAACGTGTACAACACCATAGCCTATCACAACACGGGCAAGGGCACGTACAGCAGTTACGGACAGAATGCCAACGTAGACGGCGGCGGCAAGGTGGTGTCACGAAGCTCGGCCATAGAGAGCGTGAGCAAGAAATTCACCGATGCCGGCGACGACAACTATGCGTCGGTGAGCATACACGACCTCGACATGCACAAGCGTATCGTAGGCACGCATGCCGACATGGGAGCGTATGAATATGATGCGACGAATGCCGTGGAAGACATCGACAAGGCGGAAGAGTCGTCACCTATCGTGTTTTACAAGGACGGCCAGATATACCTTCCATACGCCACACAGGGCCGTTTTTTTATCTATACGGCGGACGGCAAGCAGGTTTACAGTTCCTTTATCGACAAGTCGTCCTACACCATGAAATGGGACCGGAAAGGACTTTTCATCGTGAAATACGCCAATAAGCATCATAAGTTCATTGCCGATTGACAATGACAGGGAAATAAGTAATGATGCGGTTTGCAGTAGTGACGCGGCAATATCACGGTCTGAACGCGCCCGTGCGAAGGGCCTCCATGATGTCGGCGGGCGGGCGATGTTGGGAAAGGAGGTGTTTCATATATTCCATATACGGTGCCACGTGCTCGAAATAGCGGCGGTATCCGCGGCACAGATAGTTCATGCCGGGGTTGCCGTAGCGGTCGGTGACGAATCGGTTTTTGGGACATTCGCCGTGGCAGGCGAACTCCCAGGTGCAGTCGAGGCACTCCTGTGGCAGCGACTTGTGTTTGAGAAGAGAGAAGCGGCCTTGCTTCTCGCCGTAGAGCATCTCGGTGATGGTGGATGTACGGATGTTGCCGAGGCGATATTCGGGAAAGACGAAATGGTCGCACGAGTACACGTCGCCGTTGTATTCCATCACTCCGGCGTGGCCGCACTCGCGGCCGTAGACGCAGATGCCAGGGTTCTCGCCAATCCAGTTGGCCAGCGTGCAGTCGAACTGCTCGACAAACACCGTACCCACATCCGTGCGCACCCACTCGTCGAAGATGTCGCAGAGGAATTGTCCCCACATGTCGGGGTCCACACTGAACGATGCCAGGGGCGCGCCTGCGTCGGCGGGGTGGGCCAGGTATCGGCCGTCGCTGTGGCTCACCAGTCGCTCCACCACGGGTGTGAACTGCAGGTAGCGGCAACCTATTTGTTTGAAAAAACGGTAGAAGTCGAGCGGATAGCCCGAGTTGTAGTCGTTGACCACGGCCATGGCATTCCACTCCACGCCGTGACGCTGCAGTGTGCGTATGCCGCGCATCACCTTCTGCCACGACCCCTGTCCCGTGTGTGTCTTACGATATTCGTCGTGAAAATCCTGCTCGCCGTCTATCGACACCCCCACGAGCCATCCGTTGGCACGGAAGAAACGCGCCCACTCGTCATTGATGAGTGTGCCGTTGGTCTGTATGCAGTTGTTTATCAGTCGTGGTCCGGCGTAGCGCCGTTGCAGTTCGATGGCCCGTTTGTAGAACTCTATCGGGCGCATGAGCGGTTCGCCGCCGTGCCACACGAAGAGCACCTCCGCCGTGGACTGCGCCTCTATGTATTCGCGGGTGAAACGCTCGAGCATCTCGTCGTCCATGATGTGGCGCGTATGGTCGGCATAGAGTTGCTGTTTCTCGAGGTAGTAACAATATTTGCATGCGAGGTTGCAGTGAGCGCCCACCGGTTTGAGCGTGACGTACAGCGGGCGGGAGAAAGGAGTGGCGGTAGTCATTTTTCTGATAATAAGGAGGATGTGCCTGTCTTTGACACATCCTCATAAAAACATGTTGATTATAAATCTATTGTAAGTATCATTCTCGCGGATGCGGCATCGCGCGTACTCACCTTATGATTTTCTTTCCGTTGACGATATATATGCCCGGCTGCGAGATGGTATTGACGCGGCGGCCCTGGATGTCGTATATATGTTCGGACGACTTGTTCGGGTTGACGATGTTTTCAATCCCTGTAGGCATGTCCACCTTGTCGAGAATCCAGAACGAGCGGTGGTTGGTGCCCGCCGTGGCGGCGAATGTCTGCACGAGACACTCGTTCTCCGTGCTCTCGCCCCGCAGGTTGAGACCGATGGTGCCGCCCGTGAAATCGTAAGGCGTGTTGCCCGTGTAGGCGAAACCGTATCTTCCGTTCTCGGAAGCCTGCTCGGCCACGTAATATTCGGCCTTGTCCGTGCCCATAAGCACTGTCTGTCCGCTCTGATTGGGATATCCCTGCATGTAGCGGCCCGAGGTGATGTTGCGCACGTAGTAGCAATTCTGGTTGTCGGTTTTCTCAAAAGTCCAGTAGGATTTGTCGGTCACTGTGGCGCCGCACTGTATGTGGTTGTCAGCGTCGAGATTGTCCTGCATGTATGCCGGAGCGTTGGTGCTGAAGTTGCGCACGGTATACGCATTGTTGGCCAGCGGCCATCCTCCGGGCGTGGGTTTGTCCTCGGGCGCGTAGAGCGAGAGGTCGATGGTGTTGTCCATCACCTTCTTTATCTCCTCGGGCGTGAGCGCGCCCTTGAAGAAATAGGCATCGTCTATGAGACCCGAGAAGAAATCCTTGCCCGCCTTGTGTCCGCCTATTCGCAGTCCGCCCGTGCAGTTCTCAAAACTCTTGGCGGCCACGGTGCAGTCGCGCTTGCCGTTGATATAAAAGGTGACGGAGAGGTCCACCGGGTTGCATACCAAGGCCACGTGCTGCCATACGCCCGGTGTGAGCGAGCCGTAGGATGCATGGTTGTGTGTGCCGCCGAGGAAATTGTCGAAATAGAAACGCGTGTCGCCGCCCGTCTTAGGTGCCTGAGCGCGTCCGTAGAGCAGTATGCGGCCCGTGCCGGCATTGTCTTTCTGTGCCAGGATGATCTCGTCGCGCGAGTAGTAGCCGTCCTCCTCGCCCGAAGCCGCTGTGGGAGCGTCGTCGCGGTCGAAGAGCACCCATGCGCAGAATGTGGTTTGCGTGGTGTGGGCGTTGAATATGCCGGCGTGGTTGAAGTCCAGATACTGTGCGTTGCCGTCCAGCCAGACTGCCTTGCCGTGCTTGCCGTCCTCGTAACTGATGTTCGAGGTCGACGGTGTCAGCTCATACTTGTTTTGCGACTTGTCCTCGAAAGTATCGTCGAAGGGATAGTAGAACACCACCTCTTTCTTGGTCTCGGCCACGTCCTCGGGCACGTTCAGACCCACGCTCTTGGCCCATGTGTTCCAGAGAGTCTTCATCTCGCGCACCTTATCGGGATATTCGGCAGCGACGTTGTTGGTCTCCGAGTAGTCGTTCTTCATGTTGAACAGTTGCCATCCGGCGCCGCTGAGAGCCGTCATACGCCAGTCGCCCTTGCGTATGGCGCGTCCGTTCTCGTGTTCCCAGTACATGGTGCGTTCGCCGTCCCATTTGCCCGAGCCTTGCAGGAGAGGCAGGAGCGAGCGTCCCTCCTCGGCCAGAGGTTTAATGTCGTTGCCGTTGTATGTCGTGGGATAGGTGGCGTCGGCCAGGTCGATACATGTCGGCATGACGTCGAGGAACTGGCACGGTTCGCGGTTGATCGTTCCCTGTTTGTCCTTCGGTATGCCGGCCGGCCAGTGAATGATGGTGGGCGCGGCTGTTCCGCCGTGGAACTGAGTGGTCTTCCAGTAGCGGAACGGAGTGTTCACCGCTCCGGCCCATCCGTCGTGCAGATAGTTGTACGACAGCTGGTCGCCCGGAGTGCGCGAATTGTGAGTCACCATCTGTCCGCTGCGTGTGCGGTCGTGGCGGTCGAAATCGCCGATGGAGTAGTTCTCCGACGAGGCGCCGTTATCGGAAGTGAAGATGATGATGGTGTTGTCAAACTCGCCGTCGTCCTTGAGTTTCTGTATGATGCGTCCCACGCCCTGGTCCACACAGTCCACCATGGCTGCGTGTACCTCCATGTTGGCCGACTGGAAAGCCTTGTCGGGCTCGTTCTCCCATGAGCGTCCAGAGGCGTTGGTGGCCACGGGAGTCTCCTCGGGGTCAACTATTCCGAGCTTCACGAGATTGTTGTATCTGCGTTCGCGCATGGCGTCCCAACCGTCATCGAACTTTCCCTTGTATTTGGCTATGTCCTGCGGTTTGGCATGCAGCGGCCAGTGGGGAGCGTTGTAGCTCACGTACATGAAGAAGGGGTCCTCCTGGTCTTTGAGTCCGTCGAGCATGTCGATGGCTTTCTGGGTGATGAAGTCGGACGAATAGAAATCGTCGGGTATGGCGTCGGTGTAAATCGGTGTCTCGTTATGCACGAGCGAGAACGGGTCGAAGTGGTCCACCACGCCCCATATCGTGCCCCAGTGCTCGTCGAATCCGCGGTTGCAGGGATAGGTGTCGAGCGGCGAGAACGGGGCGTTGTTGAATGTGTTCTGGTGGGACAGCCACTGCATCTGCTCCTCGCGTGTGCCGATGTTCTTGGTGAGCGAGAGGTGCCACTTGCCGCTCATGGCGGTGTGATAGCCGGCCTGGCGCAGCACCTCGGGTATGGTCATGCAGTCGTGCGTGAGGCTCAGACCCATGCCGGTGATGCCCACCGTCTGGGCGTAGCGGCCTGTGAGCAGCTGAGCGCGCGACGGGCAGCTGCGGCCCGAGTTGAAAAACTGTGTGAAGCGTATGCCCGCGTCTGCCAATGAGTTGAGGTTGGGCGATTCCACCTCGCCTCCGAAACATTGCAGATCGGAGTATCCCATATCATCCACCACGATGAGCATGATGTTGGGGCGCTCCTGTTGCTGTGCTGCGGCGATTGCCGGAAGGGCCGACATGGCTGTGAGAAGCATACGGCCCGGATTAGCATGTTTCATAATCGTAGATATTAATAGATTTTTTTGTGTGATTGGTTATTGCTTCGTTTGGGTTGACGTTGTGTCATCGTTGTTTTTTCACCATGATGGCGATGGTCTTCAGTCTGACGTAGTTCTCCGAGAGATACATCATGCCGCCGTATCTGTTGCCCTTTCCCCACGAGTTCTTAGCCTTGAAATATCGGCGTCCTTCGCGGTCGCGGGCCATGCCGACGATGGCCATGCAGTGGTCGTCGGTGGTGAGATGCGTCTCGTAGTGGTGCTGTCGTTGCTGCTGGGTGCATTGTGTTTCTCCCGGCGTATCAGCCCGTCCACGGGCGAAATCAAACCCACGTTCGCTCGTGTCGCCCTCCCAGCACACGGCGTGACCGCTGCGCAGGGCCGACGTGATGACGCTCATGAGCGAGTCGAGCGGGACGTTGAGGAATGTGTCGTTCAGTATGTTGTCCGCCGTTTCGAGCACGAAACGCTCACCGAAGGAATGATGCGTGAAACTGGTCAGCGCCTCGTAGTCGCCCTCGCGGCACAGGCTGTGGGCAAACTCGCGCGGCG
Source organism: uncultured Prevotella sp. (assembly GCA_905202125.1). GTDB lineage: Bacteria > Bacteroidota > Bacteroidia > Bacteroidales > Bacteroidaceae > Prevotella. Next base: position 12,568 of record CAJKQX010000005.1, on the reverse strand, counting down.
TGTAGGTGGCGCTGTACAGATGGACCGCCGGCGGCAGATAACCGATGTGCTCGTCGAGCATGCGCTCGGTCTCGCTGTGAACGTGGGCGAGGTCGTGCCGTGTGTCGGCCATGCGCGTCAGGCGTCGTGCCAATGAGTTGTAGTTCACGGGCGTAGCGTTGCTGTAACTGTCGTACATCATCATGCCATACCGCTCCATGATGCGCGGCACCATTGTCATCATGCCCCTAAGGGATATCTGTCGGCCGTCGCCGGAGAGATAGTGGCGCTGCGTCAGATATGCGAGCCACATACGCGCGGCATAGTCGGGAGATAGGTTCACCGAGTCGCCCGCCACGATATGGTCGGTCTCGATGGTGGCCAGCATGGCGTAGAGCCAGCACAGTGAACTGCGTCCCTGATCCTTCACGGGCGTCACGGGCAGCACCATATCGTCGGTGAAAGCGTCGGTAGCGGTCGATGGCGCCGCCGCTTCCTTGCCGCGGGTGCAGGCCGATAATATTATGGTGGCAGCCGTGAGGCAGATGAATACCTTCTTCATTTGTCTGCAAATTTACGAAAGAAATTCAAACCAAATGTGTTTCGCCATTTGTTTTTTTCACAATATTTCCATTGCGGACGCGATGTATCCGTGTCTCCGGTCAGTCGTCTCTCTCGACCCGTCCGCCGCCGGCATCTCTCCAGCTGCGTCCCTGGTCGTCGCGATAGAAGCCCGGTCCGTTGTTACGGAGCTTGCGCTCGAATCCCATCTCGTCGGTGGTCGTGGCGTCATAGTCGTCCTCGCGGCTACTGCCACCCGATGGCATCTTGGGCATGAGCGACGTCTTGAGGAATGCCGAGAGGATGGCCAGCAGGGCCAGTACCACGAGAGCTATCACGCTGCCGGCGAATCCGCCGCCCAGACCTATGAGACATGCCACGACCACCCATGCCGTGCGTCCTGCGATGCGGCCGGCCGAGGTCTCCGTCATGAACACCTTGTATATGCTCACCGCTATCGATGCGAACGCCGTTATGGCCGCGCCGTTGGTCACGATGCCCCATGTAGAGGTGAATCCCTGGGCGATGGGAGCCTTGTCGGTGATCATTCCGCCCACCACGCTCGCGATACCCATGATGGCGCCGCACAGTACGCACAGTTTCATCGTGCCGCTGCCCACCGATACGAAGTCGGGGTCGTCGCCGCCGAACATGGCGCGCTCTATGGCGCCGTACTTATATATTATGGCCACGATGATGCCGATGACCACCACTGCTATGAATATGCTTAATCCGTCCATGTCTTTATTCGTGTTTTTTGATGAATGCTACGTTTTTGGTCTCTATCTCGCTCAGCTTGTCCGACACGTCGTCGTAACGTCCGCTGTACCACGGTTGTGCGGCGAAATGGTCCTTCATGCTTTTGGTCTTGAAGATATAGCCGTGGCGGGCGAATATCTCGTTGCGCATGATTTTGAGTTCGGCCGACGACATGCCTGCCACGTCGCTCTCGGTGAGCAGTCGCATGGATGCCACGGCGTACTGTCCGGGCAGGTCGGCGGATGAGGTTTGTGCGGACGCGTCGGATGCCGGAACGTCAGTCGCGGTCTCAGATGTTGACGATGCGTCGGATGTCTGCACGGCTGTCTCGGTCGATGTCTGCACGGTGTCCGATGCAGTCACTGTCGTGGTGTTGGCCGCCACGGCGTCGCTGCTCTTGCCGGCGGGTCGCACGATGAGGAGCATGTATGTCGATGTCAGCAATAGGAATACCGCCACCGAGGCTACCGATGCCCAGATCTTGCGTGATTGGTTGTTGTCTGTTGTCATTGTCGTGTTATGTTTAATGTGAATTTATTTAAGTTTCAGAGGTTATGTCGCTTCCGTCCATTTCTTTGGCGAGAGTGTAAAAGCGTTTAGTCCGGCCTGCCGTCCAAACCCCTCGAATCCGGTGGGTATGAAATTCGGATTGTAATTTTTGTCATTGGATTATATCTGTTCAATGACTTTTGCAAATATAATGATTTAATTTGGTTTATCCGATATTCACCACTCTAAATGTCCGATGAATCGAGAAAAATTATTTGATCGTTTGCCGTTGCGCCCATCTTTCACTATTTTTGTGGAATAAACAAAATTCTGACATTATGACTACGATGATAATGATTGTGGGATGGGTCCTGTTTGTGGGTGCCTGCGTGGTGGTATTGTGCAATATGATTGTGATGATGAGGTCGGCCGGCCGTATGACGTCCGGCATACGCAAGATGCCCCATTGCGACGGGGCTATCCTTCTCGGCGCTCCGGAAAAGAGGGCCGACGGGAGTCGGAATCTTTATGCCGTATATCGTGCAGAGGCTGCAGCCGAACTGTATAACGCGGGCAAGGTGGATCATATATTCCTGAGCGGGCGGTTCAAGGAAATATCATACATGCAAGACATCCTGATAGCGAAGGGCGTGTCCCGCCTCTCGATAGACATGGATGACAAGGGTGTGCGCACCGAGGCGTCGCTGCGCAATATGCTGAAGCTATACGACACTGACAACCGGCGATACGTCATCGTCACGCAGCGTTTCCACAACTACCGCGCCGTGTTCCTCGCACTGTCGATGGGTATCGATGCCTACGGATACAGCGCGCAACCCGTGTACAGTCAGCGATGGTTGTGGGTGGAGATGCGTGAGGTGGCGGCCCGCGTACTCATGTTTGTGGATCTGGTGAGGCGGAATAAATTATAAGAATTATAAGACTTATAATTTTCATTGTGGGTCCTCTTCTCTCAAAAGGACTCCATTTTTGCAGAAAAAAGGCAGGACCATACGTTCGCTGAAAATGATTTCAGGCGAGGGTTTTTTAAATTGGCTTGTAGGCTTAAGTGTTTTCATAATCCCATTGATTTCTCCATAGCCTCGATTGAAGACAAATCCAAAGCCGGAACATTTCTAAGAGCACCACTCTCTGCCTCTTTCATGGCTGCAAGTGTTGTGTCATTTGTATTACAATAACAATATTTTTGGCATTAAAGTTCAGACAATGGTAAAAAGGAAAATGAAGATGTCTTTTATCGTGATGTCAACAAAGTCGTAAAGAAAACACTGCGCCGCAATCCGTCAGAGGATGTGCGCCGCAGTGCTTTGTTTATAGATGTTTTCACCTCACGGAAGGAACGGTCCTGTCCGGGTGAAAACGTGTGCGGAGTATTATTTGACAGTGAATTTCAGCGTCTCGTTGCCGGCGCGGGCTATGTACAAGCCCGGTGCCAACACGCCTGTGTCGATGCTGTCACGGCCGTCGGCCACCTTTGAGCCTTGCAGGTTGTAGACAGTGATGGCGTGGCCGTCGGCCTTCAGTGAGTGTCCGTCGTAGGTCAGTTGCTTGTCGGCAGAGGTCACGTTGTCTACGCCTGTGGTCTCGGTTGTGAATTTCTTCAGGTCGGTGATGGCCTGCAAGTTTCCGTTGACCACGATGGCCAGTGTGAAATAATACACCTTGCCGGGTTCGCCCTGTGAGAAGTTCACGTGAGTGTCGAACTCATGCTTTTGGCCTTTGTCGGACATGAACACATTGTATCCTTCGTATGTCTCGATGGCATATTGCTCACCCTCTTGTGATAAGACACAAGCCACCACGGGATATTGTATCACGCCCGACTGGAGAGTGAATTTGGCCTTGATATGCAGGTCGGACAAGTCGTTGACGTAGTACATCTCGTTTATCTCCATGTTGTCGCCCATAGAAAGGTCGTAGCGCGCGTTCTCGATTGAGGGTTTGGAGTCGAACTTGAGCATCGGTGCACCAGGGTTGGCATGCATGGTCACCTGTGACAGTACATCTTTGGTGTACATGTTGCCCGTGCTCTCATCGTAGAAGGTGAATACCACTTCGGTGTCGGAGGTCAGATAGGCTGCCTGCTGCGACATGGCCGTGAAGCCTGTGCTCCATGTCTTGGTGATACGCTCGCCCGGTGCGAGGTTCACCATCACGCTCTCGCCCAGGAAGGCCACCTCGCCGTTGGTGAAGAACAGTATGGGAGCCAGACCGCGGGTGAGCTCGTAGTCGGAGTTGTTGACAATCTCCACCTTCACCTCGTTGCTGCAACCGATATACAGATTGTGGAGGAAATCGGCCGAAGCAATCTTTATTTCGACAGGCGGAACGGACGTGACGGTGTACCGGTCGCCTTTTTTCTCCACCACTACTGTGGCGGAAGATCCGTAGAGGGAGCGTACGTCCACCCACGGCGCATCGTCATCCGTGTTGTCGCGTGTGGCGATATTCACGATGTATTTGCCGTCGGCCAGGTTGAGGCCTTCTGTTTTGATGGTCATCTGGAGCATTTCCGGCGGAACGCCGTAGCCTGCCTGCACCTGGATGGGATTGGTGCTGATTGTCACGGCTGCCACAGGTTCGCCGGTCGGGTCAGCCTGCGGGCGGAAGAGTGCGCCCATGTTTATCCTCATCGTTTCGGGGTTGTAGTTCACCCACATGCACTGCGATTCGCCCTCGAGAGCCAGTTTCAGATTGCTGCCGTCCATCGTGGCTGTAAGCGAGCCGTGCTGTGTCAGCCGTATGGGCTGTTCCACGGCGGGCTTGCCTGTGGGTGGCTGTACGCCGAAGAGGGCATCCTGCGTGAAATTGTAGCCGCCGCCCGCGCCGCCGCCCGCGCCGAGCGATGACGGGTTGAGTGCTTCGAGCAGATAGTATCCGTCGCTCATCTCGCTCCATCCCCAGTTGAAATGGAAATATCCGTTGCCGTCGTATCCGTCGAGGATGAACGAGTGGCCGCCGCCGAGCATCGATGCACCGCCGTAAAGGATAGGACCCACGTTCTTGAGGTTGTCGATGATCTTCTGTTTCCACTCCGTGGTGCTGTAATAGCTACGCAGGGCGTATTCGATGTTGGGGTCGTAGTTGAAATAGCGTATCAGTCCGCGCTTGATGTCCATTGCCAGGGCTCCGGAGGCATCGGCGGCATAGCTCATCTTCACGGAGTAGCCTGTGGCCTGCATCAGCGAAGCCACAGCCTCGGCCTGTGTCTCGTTGTATTGTCCGGGGCGATAAGTCTCGAGCATGTTGTCCCAGTCGAAGCGGCGTGTGGCGAAATTGAGCGAAAGGCGCTTGCCGCATCCTTCATCGTCGTTGTAGCTTATGGAGTTCTGGCCCACTGCGGGATATTTGAAATAATACATCACCTGCGCCATCGATGTGGCCACACACCCGGTGTATGTACGCTGTGCGTTGAGCATCGGGCATTTGCCGTTGTAAGGCTCGCCCTGGTCCCAGTGGGTCTTGATGAGCGGAGCTATGGCCTGTGTCCCGGCAGAGGCCTGTCTGCTGTCGCTTGTGATGGATGTGGCGCCGTGGGCCTCCGCGTATTCTATCTGGCGGGCGTATTCCTCAAGCCACCATTTCAGTTGTGGAGGCATGGCGTCGGTGTCGAGAGTGCCCTTGCTGTTGTATCCCAACACAGGTGTGGCCACGTCGTCGCCGGCAAGTATCATGTAGCCTTTGCCGCCGTCATAGTTGAAGACGTAGGCTGCCGGAGCACCTTTCGCTGTCACCTGTGTGTAGGCGAGCGACGGTCTGAGCGCAGCGTTTTTCCCCATCGACATCGCTTTTGCCGCCTTGCTGCCGCGGGCACGCTGCAACGCCTGGTCGGGAGTGACCACTTTGGCCTGGGCCGCGAACACATGGCACAGCAGAGCAAGTGTCAGAGAGAAGATAATATTCTTTTTCATTTTGTTTAGAGAAAAGTTTTTTATGAAAAAAAAGACTCCCGATGACTGTCCGCTTGGGACAGTCGACGGAAGTCTCTTTTGAGTTCAGATTATTGTTGCGAATATTTGAATCATCTGTTCAATATGATTACACGCATCCGATTATTTGTGCAAAGCCACTTTCTTGCCGTTCACTATGTAGAGTCCGTCGGGCAGGTTGTGCAGCTGGTCTGCATCGCCATTGCGCAGTACAACGACTCCGGAGAGTGTGACAACGGTGTATTTGCCGTTCTCGTCGGCAGTGATGCCGCCGATGCCCAGAGTATGGTCGACAGTGAAATAAGCCTTGATTTCGGGTGATGACTGGCATCCGTCGAGGAAGAATGTGGACTGATAAACCTGCAGCATGTATTTGCCGTTGTTGGTCAGCGGTTCTTTCAGCGAGATGTTCACTTTGGCGTTTTCGCCGCTGTTGTCAAATTCCACTTTGTCTACCACACCTGTGTAACGGTAGTCGGTGCTGCGCACTGCGATACCGGTCTCAAAGTTGAATTCGGCTGTCTTGGCACCCACAAACTCAATGGTGAAGTCCTTGAGTTCTGTGACGGTACTGTTATCCTTCGGAGTCACGATGACCTCATATTCCTTCTGTTTCACAACGTTCCATGTGTGCTCCATACGCGGACACGGTACGCCCGATACGAGCAATGCGCCTTCCTCGATGATGATGGTCAGTTTGCCTTCGGTCTCGGGGTTGTTCAGTGCGCCGCCGGTGATTTTGAACATAAAGGCGTTGGGCATTGTATACTCGATGCTTGTGTTGTATTTCATCTCGCTTTCGCTGCCGTTACCTGATTCAATCTCAGTGTCATTGAACTTGACGATAATCTTGGCATCCGAGCCGCTGTTTCTTGAGAGAGACTCGTTTTCGTTGAATATGAAGGCAGGATAAACGCCATAACCCTCGTTCACGAAGTCCTGTACGGGATCTGCCTTCCATGTGAGATCTACCTCGGTCGTACGTTTCAATGTCCATGAAGCGGTCATCTCGGGCGACAACTGGTTGTCGTCGAGCACGAACGAGCCTTCGCCGATACGCAGGCTGTATGAACCGGCAGAGGGAGTGAGGCTTTCACCTATAAGGTCGAACACGAGTTTGAATGTAGGATGTTCGGCACCCTCGACAGCTGTTATTGTCGGTGTTGAAGGATAAATCCAGTTCAAGCTGCGAAGGATGATGTACTGGTTGTCCTCGTCGAATCTGGCTGTTGTGGCTTCGGGGAACTCGAGAGTGAACTCCTTGATGCTCTCAACCTCAGAGCCTGATGCGGGAGTGAACTTATAGGTGTACTCCTTGACGTCGCCGAAGGTGACGCTGTAATCGATCATCGGACTTGCCTCATCGTCTACGGTGAATGCACCCTCATCGCACTCGATGGTCAGTTCGCCGGGAGCATTGAATACGCTCTTGTTGAATGCGAAGATAACCTGCGGCTCGCCGTAGTTGTCGTAGAGCATATATCCGTTGGCGCCTTCAGTGGTGATGTCTTCCAGACGGTCAACCTCCGTGCCACGGTATTTCACGCGGATACCTGCCAATTCGTCCTTTGCAGTATAGGAAACGGCTGCGGCATCCAGATTGAAGGTTATCATCGTGTAGTCCTCAGAAGGCATGTCCTGCTTGCTTCCGTTTTCGGGGTCGGCAGTCCAGCTGATTGGAGCCATGGGGTTGACGTTGAATTTGGCTGTAATCTCGCCCGATGTCTCTCCGTCGGCGTCCTTATACAGGCCGGCACCTACTTTCAGTATCCACTGGCCAGGGTCCGTGATAACCACCTCGTTGTCGTCGTTGTCAACGAATGTCACGTTGAAGGAATTGACGGCAGGATATGATGACCAGTCTGGCGAAACATTACCTTTATATGTTGTCGCATCTTTGCTGATTGACACCTCAACATTTTCAGCCTCTTCGCTCAGCATCATATTGCTGACATTCGGGAATGTCACCTTGATTGTGCTGATTCTGCGCACCATGTCCAAACTTCCGCTCTTGGGTGTTGTGACGTATTTGTCGAACGGACCTGCTGCGTCGGGATTGACTGTGAAGTGAACCACAATCTCATCGTTGACAGAACCACCGGCTTTGGCCACGTATCCGCCCTCACCTTCGTATGCTGTCTCGTCCCACACGGTCTCATGGAATATGCCGGCCGGGATGGTCAGGGTGTATTTGCCTGCGGCTGTCTGCTCGGGGAAGGAGATGGTGAACGGAGCACCATTGTAGAAGTCGGGCTCACCCATCTCGCACATGGTAGCTGCGATTGTCTCGTTTGCGGGTGTTGTCAGCTTGATGGTGTTGATTTTCTCAACATCAGCGTCCACGCCATTCTCGCCACCATTGGGCAGGGTGAATGAAATGGTTGCTGAGCTGAATGTCTTCACCTCGGCGTCTTCGGCCGGTTTGACGCTCTTCATTTCGAGCGGTTTCACGGGCTGTGCGCTCAACTCAACCTTTGTAGACAGGCTTGCTGTGGTGAATGAGTAGACACCGCTTGCGTCGGCTGTGATTTCCTTGCCGGCCACCTTGACAATAGCGGGCTGTTTAGGAGTTATTTCCACGAGTGTGGCGCCACGCGATACCAGAGGCTGGCTCAGGTCGGTGTGCTGTTTGATCTTATCATACATGACGGTAGTTTCCAGTCCTTCAGCCACGGTGAAGCTCACGCGGTTGTTTTCGGGAGCGGCTGCGGCGAGGAATACCTTGAGCACCGAACCGTCCTTAATCTTGATGTCCTGGAACACGCCGTTATCGTCGGCTGTACGGGCTGTGCCGTCCAGATAGACGAACAACTCTTTGTTTGTGTCGCCGGCTTTGCGGACAGCGAAGTGGTCGTAGTAAGTCGGGTCGAAGTTGAATTCGGTGTATCCCTTTGCAATGTTTGTAGGCAGACCTTCCACGGCGACAGTCTCGCCCTGAGTGTTGTATGCCTGTATGCGGGCAATCTCCTGGTCGCCGTCAAAAGCCACGACAGCCTTTGCGGTGTTCTCTATTTTGCGGATATCGAGGAAGAACGGACCGTTCTGTGCATCCCATGCGTTCAGATATGTGATGTTATTGGGGTCGGTGCCGGTCTTGTCCTCAGGATTGGCGCAAGCCGCCAGTTTGACATAGTATCCGGCCTTGATGTTCAGGAATATCTTGCCGGTCTTGGGGTCGATGCCGCTCAGGGTATAGAGTTTTGTTCCGTCGGGAACCTCGTATTTGCCCATTTTGACACCGCTCGCAGGTGTGCCCTCTGTCAGAGTCAGAGCCTCGCCATCATAAGCATTCAGGAATGATACGGCCTCAGGGTCGGTCACATAGACGTCGGCGGTCACTTCATCGTATGTGCGCTTTGTGGCGTCGATGATGAACTCGGTGTCCTCGGTGATGACATGTGTCACATTAACATCGTCTTCGGCGAACTCCAGAGGAGTGCCGTTGGCGGTGATGCTGTTGAAGATATAATCCTCGTTGAAGTTGAGGCGCAGGCGCGAGTTGCTCTCGTATTTCTCGGTCCATTCGTCTTTCACAAGCTGGTCATAGAACTTGGAAGCCATGGCCGTCACGTTGTAAACACCGGTCAGAGCCTTGTCGTCGTCATTCTTGAATTTGAATGTGACGGTGCGTTCCACGGGCATGTTATCCGGGTCGTAAACCTGGATTTCAATCTTGTCTCCGTCTTTTATCGGAAGGTTGTATTGAGGATAATAAGCGCTGGATGATGTCTGGGGCTCATTGTTCAGTTTTACACTGTAAATGGATTGCAGTGTCACACCGTTGGCTTTGCCGATATACAGGTTGTTGTCATAGTTGGTGATGTCGATGGTCTGCTCACCCGCTTTGAATACAACGGGAGTATTGTTCGACAGTGACGCAGTCTTGTTTGTCAACTGGCCGGCTATCTTGTCGGCGCCATTGATGACGTTGACTGTTATCGAACCGGCAGGCACCATCTTCTCGGTTGTGAACTTCAGCGTGTAGCCGTTGTACCATTTGCTTACGGACACGAACTGTCCCTGACCGTAGTTGGAGATGTTGAACTTGCTGGTACCGCCCGAAACAGCTTCGCACGTTACGAGCTTGTATCCTTCGGCCGGACGGATGTAGTACTGGTTGGCTTCGGGCAGCTCAATCTGGGTAACGCCGGGATCAATGGTGACATTGGTGGATGCGTCGTTCATTTTGGTCTGCACCACGATAGCACCGGGATTGTCCCATTGCAATGTCAATGCCTGTGCGGGCAATGCGCCGAGCATGGCAAGCAGCATAGGTAAAAACCCAAGTAAAAACTTTTTCATTTGATTGATGTTGATTAATAATATAAATAATGTAAAAAAACTAATCCGATGGATGTATCGGGATGTATGCGATGTGCCGGATGAAGGACACATCGCATACAGTGATTAGCGTACAATGATTTTAGCGGCTTTGCCACCGGCGCGCACGATGTAGGCACCGGCCTTGAGACCATCGAGCGAGACGCTGCCTGCGCCATTGCCGACGAGCATGCCTGCCATGTTGAAGATGCTGATCTCGCCTTCTGCGGCTATGGTGTTGCCGTTTATCACGAATCCCTCACCTACGGTAGCGCCTGTGATGCCGCTGATGCCTGTTGTCTCGAGAGGCAGCGCGTAGTAGCGGGCCGTGAGCAGGTCGCGGCTGTCCACGCTCTTCTTGTAGCTCACGAGCAGATAATCCTCGAAAGGCATGATGTTGGCGAGCATTCCGGCCTCTTCGTCCGGGCCGAGCAGCAGCAAGTCATTGCCCAGTGGCGTTTCGTCCGTGATGGTCTGGCCGATGAGCAGCTCTTCCTGCGATTCGCCGCCGGCCATGGCGCGCTTGATGAGTATCATGTACTCGTGGTTGTCGTCGGCTTTGAAGAAATGGGGATCGAGTGTGGCCGCCGACATGTAGACGGTGGCGTAGTTCACGTTCTTGCCTATGTTCACCTCGTCGATGTGGTTGTACTTGCCTTTCTTGTCAAACCACATCACACGCAGGTGGTTGTTGTCACTATCGTCCACCGACGGCACGCGCAGCTCAGTGGCATACATGTAGCTGTCGCCTACGGCCACGCGGTCCATGTTGGCCGTGAGACGCTCGGGGTCGCCGTCCTCCATTTCCATGAGGTAGCTCACCTTCAGGTCGGTGGCGTAGGTCTTCATGTTGACGAAGTTGAACTGATAGTCACCATAAGCGTCATAGCCCACGAACATGATCTGCGGGTCCTGACCCGGCAGGTTGCTCATGCCCACGAAGCTGTCGGCACCCTCAAAGATGGTGTTGGTCTTTTCGCCGTTGCTGTTGTAGCGGTAGAAATTGCTCACGTAGCTGTCCGACGAACTGATGTAGTCCTGACGGTCGATGATAAAGTCGCGCGCCGCACCGCCGTTCTCTATGATGTCGCCTTTGTATTGAAGCGAGCCGATGGAGTAATAGGAAGCTATGCATTTCTCGTTGGCCGTGTTGTGCTCGGCTGCAAGCTTGGTGGTCTGCACTTTCTCAAATCCTGTCGGCGACACCTTGTAGATGTCGATGACGAGGTTGTTGCCGTCGCGCTGGCTCATGTCGTCCATGTAGGAGTCGTAGCGGTTGTAGAACGGCTGCTCGTAGTATTGTGCGGCGAAATAGGGTTTGCCGTCGCGCATGTAGGATATTATCATCGGAGCGTCCTGCATGTCGCCGGGCAGCTGGGCCAGTTTCACCTTATATGTGTTGATGAGGCGCGGACCGGCGGCGTCCATGGCCGGAGCGTATGTCTTCACCAATGTGTAGTTGCCGAGATATTTCTCCCAGTAATTGGTGTTGATATCATCGTCATCGCCTGTCGACACATAGTCGGTGCCGCCGCTGATGAACGACACGTACACCTCTTCCTTGTCCTCTGTCGAGGCGTCGAGCACATCGCCCACCGGCTCGTTGTATGTCATGAGGCAGACGTCATTACCCTTGGCGTCTTTCTCTCCGCCCACGGAGTAGACCTTGGTGTACTCGTTGTTGATGTAATAGTCGGTGTTGACCACCAGACCCACCATGATCTCGTATTTGTCGTCGGTGTTGAAGAACTTGCGGGTCACAACCGGAGCGAGGTCGGCCTGACGCACACGCACCTCGTGCTCGCCGTAGCTGACGACATCCTTCACCGTGCCCACATGCTTCATCTGCGAGTCGTAGATGTCAAACTGGTAGCCGTGCATGATGAAATCCACGTAGCTGGCCCAGTCGTTGTTGTGCTCCACGCGCTCATAGTCGAAATGGGCGGTGTAGTACCACAGTTTGCCGTCGGGACCGTCGAGGTCGCCGAAATAGTCGAGGTCCTTGAACTCGAATTCGGGCTTCAGACCTTCATCGGCTTTGGCTGCCGGATTCCAGCGGGTCAGTCCGCCCACACGCTTGGACGCGCCGTCCAATACGGCGTTGGCCGCCTTTATCTGTTGCATACGCGGAGTATCAAAGGCCGTCGTGTGGTGACGACCCCACTTGATATGTTTCTCGATGTTGAATGCGGAAACGTCAGTCGGTGTGAGGAGGCTGCACAATGCAGCGGAAATACCGACTGATAACGTGAATAAAGTAGAGTGTTTTAAAATAAAATAACGATTAGAATATTTTAATAAATATGTATAATTGCGCAAAATTAAGCATTCTTTGAATCACGGACAACTTTTTTAACTATTTTTTGGTTTAAAACTGGAATCTATAAGAAATTTCTGTATTTTTATTTCATTTTTATACAGTTTGAACGAAAGTCCGCATTTCCATCGTTCATATAAAGAGAAAGAGTGAGCACTTCGCTGAGGTGCAGTCAGTTGGGATTTGTAGCAGG
>CAJKQX010000004.1 GCA_905202125.1 uncultured Prevotella sp. | reverse complement strand
CTACAAACTTCTCGGGACTTGTCCAAATGGACGGGTCCTTTTTTTCAGTGCCTTCACTCAGACACACTCAAAGAAACAGTATCTGCAATTTCTTTATCCACGCGATGAATATCGTTTCTTTGTAAAAATCACCTTCTCTTTTGTATTTTTCTCGTCCTAATTTTAACGGGACACTAATGCAGTTAAACCACAACTAAATAGAATTATCCTATTCATAATTGATTTTGTACAGAGCCTTTGTAGAGTTCATACAGGATCAATGTATTGTTCGTACATAAACACTGTACGAACAATACAAGGCTCCTGTGGTTTCTTTGTTATCCGCGGTATGACGGAACACTACGAAATATTATAGTTTCTTTATGACATTTATCAGTTGTTCGCCCAGACCTATGGTGTAACCTTGAGAGACGAATACCACTCGGTTGAAAGTGTCGGCGATGATGAATATCGGGAGTTGATTCTTGTCCGCAAGTTTCATCTGATGGGTTATCTCATCGGCGATGCGTTTGTCTTTGTCGATGGCAAAGATGGCAGTGGATGGCAAATCTTTGAATTCATTGAGATTGAACTTGTTCGCTTTTTCGCTGTTTTCGAAGAGCAGCACGAGCGGTCTGTTCCATTTCTCAAATTGTTTTTTGAGTTTCTCAATGTCATGCAGCGCATGATTGCTCGGTTCTTGATCGACGCCGATAAGTCCAACAACGAAGTAGCCACGACCCGTCTGTGACAGTATGCTCACCTCTTTGCCGTCCTTGTGGATTAGAGCTTCACTGTTGAACGAACCAATCACACTGACGTCCTCGGGGCTTTGACGCATGGTTAAGTCGATATGAGTTGTCGCGTCTTTGTGTACAGTGAAAATCTTGTTGCATGCCAGTACAGAACCGTTGGCCAGCCGGGTGCCGGATGTGAGGATGTAGTCACCCGTGTCAAGAGAATAACCATTCTTGAATGTGTTGCTCCAACTTGTGCCGTTGCCCATGTCTGCCTGTCCTTCTTCCAAGTTGAGCAGTTGAGGACGACCGTCAATAATTTTGCTTATGGTGAAATGACTGTAATACAGCGGGTTGTCAAGATACTTTGTCGGAGCATAATCAAGGATGAGTTTGCCTTTAGCGTTTTTTTGAGCGGCAGGGGCATGGTAATACACGTCATGCCACGCTTCATCCCGGCGATATTGTATCTTTGATGTGACAGGATCTTTGCGAGCCTCGATGCCGAGACTCCGCGCTATGTCGACAAAGAGGATATCTCGCGAACGGACATCTGTAAGTTTGGCCCGCATCGCACCTACCGGCGTCTGTGCAATCATGAGAGCAATACTGTCATTGTCTGTTCGGATGTTGTCTTCAATCCATTTGGCAATGAGACTCGGATCGTTGATAAATGCCGTTTTCTCTTTCTTTTTAAACGTCTGAGCAAGAATTTGTTTGAAAGGAGAAATTATCATTTCGTTTTCAACTCTCGGACTCAATTGATTGCTTTCGGAGGTGTAATTATCTTCAAGAATATCCGTGGTAATGTCCCGTAAATCCTTGTCGCTCAGGGTGCTGAGCAATGCATTGACACGTTTGGGATTGTCTTCGTGGCGATGGATGAAATCGATGATGGTCTTGTGATTTCCGCGAGATTTCACTATATATTGAGCCATGTCTTTGCTGACGGCCTCAGCTTGTTGGGTGTTGAGGAACGTAGCGGTGTAGGCTTTTCGCAAAGAATCTTCGTAGGCGAGACGGTGCTGATTGATGGTGCGTTGTTCGTCACTCACATAAGGAAGAGATGTGCTGCCTACGGGTGGCACTATGTCAAGTGAGTCGATGTAGGGTAGGGCTGATTGTTTGAGCGATGAGTCCTGACTTAGTTGTATTTTTACATCAGTATCTTTGCCGAAACTTATTTTTCGGTAGGTGTACATACCGTCTTTGGATATCCATACGAGCATGTCGCCCAGGCCGGCAGATAACTGCGCCCGGCCTTGAGCGTCTGTATATTTGGTAGCAACGGTGAAGAATTCTGCATAATTATAAATCTTGAAATCTATTTGAGCATTGCTTATTGGAGAGTTGTTGCTGTCGACGACTGTGATTTTCAACGGTGCCGTCAGGGCATAGTTGGTGGTGAGATTGATTTCTGTGTAATTGGACGAGCGGAGCATCACTTCCTCCGGTCCGTTATAGTCTCCGAATACCTTTGTGTGCATCAGCATGGCACGAGACGCAGGCGCATTGAACCATCCGAGATTAAGTACAGGTTCGGGTTCGCATGCTCCGAGAAAATACCATTTGCCATCAGCCCATGCCTCAACCCACGCATGATTGTCATCTGTATGCGCCCATCGTGGTGTGTACACCTGACGGGCAGGTATGCCTACCGCACGTAGCGCGGCGACTGCCAATGTGCTCTGTTCGCCACAACGGCCAGTTGCGGTCTTAATTGTAGCGAGAGGAGAAGAGGTACGGGCATCGGAAGGTTGATAAGTGGCTTTCTCATGGCACCAATGGTTCACTTCGAGTATGGCATCATACATCGACAAGTGTTTGATGCGATTTTTCAATTCATCAAAAATGATCATTCTTGATGAGTCCAACGCCTCATTGTTAACTCTCACGGGGATAATAAAATGTCTGAACAAAATCTCTGGTATGTTTTTGCCCCACGGCATCTCTTCTCTTGCAAGCATCGAACATCTGATATTGTCAAGGAAAAATGAGGTGGGGTAGTCGGTGATGTCGGCCAGAGGCATATAAGCATAAAGGAATTTGAGCATGTCTTTCTCTTTTTCACTTGGGTTTAGCCCGGAGGTATTGAAGAATTGACGCCCTACGTATTTAATTCTTTTTGTGAAAGCCGCTTCAACTTTCTTCTTGTATGAATCTTTTTCCGGAGCATACGCTTTTTGACTCTTCTCAGAATTGGTGTAGGTGTTTGTCTGGTTATGTCCACTCTCTGTTCGTGCCATTGTCTTGGTGGTGCAGATACAGAAAATGCTAATAAGTAATAAGGTGGTAAATTGTCTCATGGTGTAAAATTTTAAAAAAAGAGCACACCAATAATGGAGTGCTCTTCTCAAGTGATATCTTATTTATTACTAATATTTATTTTATTGATTCTGTTCTGATGCCGTCCTCCTTCGAATGATGTACTGAAGAATTCGTCCATTATTTTCTCAGCCGTTTTGTTATCAATAAATCTACCCGGCATCACAAGCACATTGGCATCATTGTGTTGCCTTATCATGTGTGCTATTTCAGGTATCCACGCAAGTCCTGCACGTATGTCTGCATGTTTGTTGAGGGTCATGCTTATGCCTTCGCCACTACCACATATTGCTATTCCCGGATATACATCGCCTTTGGTAATGCCTTCTGCGAGAGCATGTCCGAAATCAGGATAATCACAACTCAGGTCGCTGTATGTGCCATAATCGTGGTAAGGAATCTTATGCTGTTCCAAATATTCTATGACATACTTTTTTAATGGATAACCGGCATGATCGCATGCAAGGCCAACTTTAGTGATATTCATAACTGCTTATTTTGATAAAAAGAGTTTAACTTGCTTGTAAACATTCTCGGCTGTGAATCCGAGTTTCTCGTCAAGAACCTTATATGGTGCAGAGTATCCGAATGATTCCATGCCGTACACCATGCCATTGGCTCCAACAAGATTCTCGAGTGTGACGGGTAGTCCGGCTGTAAGGCCGAATATCTTAGCTCCTTGCGGGAGTATGCTGTTTTGGTATTCTTTGCTTTGTGTTTTGAAAAGTCCTTCGGATGGAACACTTACTATGCGCAATTTAATGCCGTCTCTGTGCAACAATTCTGCTCCGGCAACAAGGGTAGATACTTCAGAACCTGATGCCAAAAGGATGACGTCAAAATCGTCATCCGAACCTTTGACGATGTATGCACCCTTACGTGCTTGCTGATAGTCAGTGCCCTCAGGCAGACTGTTGACTACCTGTCTTGAGAAAATCAGTGCTGTCGGTGTGGACATATTTTCCATTGCCATTTGCCAACATACCGTTGCTTCGTCTACATCTGCCGGGCGGAATACTCTGATAGAATCTTTTCCAGCATGATTCTTTAGTTTTTCCATGAGACGTATCTGGGCTTCCTGCTCAACAGGTTCATGTGTGGGACCATCTTCTCCCACACGGAAAGCATCGTGAGACCAAATGAATTTTATGGGCACTTGCATAAGTGCAGCCATTCTTATTGCTGGTTTCATATAGTCGGAGAAGACGAAGAAAGTACCGCAAGCGGGTATCACACCACCATGCAGATACATACCGATGCAAACACAAGCCATTGTCAGTTCGCTGACACCTGCTTGGAAGAATGCTCCGGTGAAATCTCCTGCCACGATATTGTGTGTCTTCTTTAGGAAACCATCGGTCTTGTCCGAATTGCAAAGGTCGGCTGAAGAACAAATCATATTGTGCACCTGTTCTCCCAGAATGCCGAGACATGCTGAGGATGCGGCACGTGTGGCTGCGTCTCTCTTTTGTACCAATGAGCTCCAGTCTACTTTTGGTGCATTGCCGGAGAACCATTCTTGCATCTCTTTGGCCAATTCGGGATTGGCTGATTTCCATTCATCCTCTGCTTTATGTCTTTCAGCTACGATTTTACAGAGTTCCTCATTGCGATCATCATAGAGTTTTTTCACATCATCGAAGATGACAAACGGATTGTCGATGTCGCCTCCAAGATTCTTAACTGTATTCACGTATGAGTCGTTGCCGAGCGGTGCACCATGAGTATTTACGTTGCGCTCATAGCTTGTGCCATCGCCTTTGATTGCACCTTTTCCCATAATTGTGTGACCGATAATCAGAGTGGGACGCATCGTTTCATTATTGGCCTCTATCAGAGCCTGACGTATTTCATCCGGATCATTACCGTCAATTTCCAAGACATTCCATCCCCAAGCTTCATATTTCATCTTTGTGTTTTCGTTCATCACGAGATCACATTCCGTAGACAACTGTATTTCGTTTGAGTCGTAGAACATGATGAGGTTGTTAAGATGCAGAAGACCGGCCACACGTCCCGCTCCCTGGGATATTTCCTCCTGTATGCCGCCATCCGAGATGTAGGCATAAATCTTGTGTTGCATCATCGTGTGGCTGAGTCGTGCTTCAAGGAATTTTTCTGCAATAGCAGCTCCTACGGCATAAGTATGGCCTTGGCCTAATGGGCCGGATGTGTTTTCGATTCCGCGAGTGATATCTCTTTCAGGGTGTCCGGGAGTCACCGAACCCCATTGACGAAACTGTTTGAGCTCTTCTATTGTATATTTGCCTTGTAACGCAAGTGCCGAATAAAGCATCGGAGACATATGCCCTGGATCGAGGTAGAATCTGTCTCTGCCTTCCCATGTAGGATTTTTAGGGTCGTAAACTAAAAACTCAGAGAAAAGTACATTGATAAAATCAGCACCTCCCATAGCTCCTCCTGGATGACCTGATTTAGCTTTTTCGACCATCGATACAGCAAGAATTCGAATGTTATCTGCTGCATGATTCATTAAATCCTTATTGTTCATTTTGTTATTATGTTAAAATAGTATACCTTGACTATAAAAAATCGAAGAACAATCATTGCGTCTCGTCTTTTACATGTTGAGGGAATGACGTTCTCTTTTAATGAGAAAATTATGTTAACCGAATGCGTTCCCAATAGTTTCGAGACGCAAGGGATAAATCATATTTTATGCAAAGATAGTTATATTAGTTGATATTTTAAATTTATTCATAATCTTTTTTGATTACAAATGGAATTTTGCATATAAAAAAATTGACAGACTCATTACCGAATCTGTCAATTGTTATTGAATAATATGATTATTCCTTTACACTGAATTTGTATACTACATGGCTGTAATACTTTTCACCAGGTTTGAGATAAGGAGAAGGCCACTTTTCCTTGTTTGGTGAATCCGGATATTTCTGGGTTTCCAGACATACAGCAGAACGTTGCGGATAAGCTATGCCTTTCTTTCCTTTAACGGTACCGTTGAGGAAATTACCGGTATAAACTTGTATTCCGGGCTCGTTTGTGTAAACATCCACTGATATTCCACTCTCGGGAGAATACAATGTTGCAGCAATCTTATTTTCGTCACCTTTACCGTCCTTGTACGTGTTCAAGCACCAGTTGTGGTCATATCCATTGGCATTTTTGATTTGTACAAACGACGTGTCTCCAATTGTCTCATACAAAGCGTGACGTTTTGTGAAATCCATCGGTGTGCCGTATACATCCTTGATTTCGCCTGTTGTCATGAATGTGCTGTCAGACGGAGTGTATTTGTCAGCATTGATGTACAAAACCATATTAGTGCCGGCTTTTGTCGGATCGCCCGAAAGGTTGAAATAAGAGTGGTTGGTCATATTAACCACTGTCTCTGCATCTGTCGTAGCTTCGAATGTCATATCCAATGCGTTGTCGCTTGTCAGTGTGTATGTAACTGTGGCTGTGACATTTCCCGGGAAATTGTTGTCTCCATCCGGTGAATTGAGAACCATTCTCAATGTTGTGTCATTCACCTGCTCGGCTTCATATACTTGATATTGCCATCCTGAAGGACCGCCATGCAGACAGTGGCCGTAATTGTTTTGAGGCAATTGTATTTTTTTGCCACCAACAGTGATTACACCTTTGTTAATACGGTTGGCATATCGTCCGATTGCCGCACCGAAATCACTCGGGCTGTTCACGCTGTCTGCATATTGCGCGATATTGTCGTATCCTAAAACAACATCAGTGGGGGCACCGTTCTTGTTGGGTACACATATCGAAACCACACGACCGCCAAAGTTGGTTACACAAACTTCAGTTGTACCATTTTTCAATACAAAGAGTTTAACTTGCTTATTATTAATTATGGTATCGAATTTTGCCGGATCAAGACCTGATTCTGTCAAGTTGCCATTACCGCACGAACCAAACGAAATCAACGCCAATGCGACTCCGAAACCAGCGAATAATTTTTTAGATATATTCATTGCTATTTTCTGTCTTAAATTTTTTTATTAGCATATTTTGCGAGAGCCGTCACTTATCACAACGTCATAAACCTTAGGCTCTTTACCGTATTTTGCTGAATATTTAGCTTTGGCATCAGCAATGAACTTATCATAGAGCTCTTCTTTTACAAGGTTGATTGTGCATCCGCCGAATCCACCGCCCATGATGCGGCTTCCGGTAACACCGTTTTCTTTTGCAATATCATTGAGAAAATCAAGTTCTTCGCAAGAAACCTCATACTCTTTGCTGAGTCCGTAGTGTGTTTCAAACATTTTCTGACCTACTGTTTCGTAGTCGCCGGCGTTCAAGGCATCGCAAACAGCAAGAACCCTGTCTTTTTCGCCGAGAACGTAGCAAGCGCGTTTGTAATCTTCCTCGCTGACTTCGTTCTTGATTTCTTCGAGTTGTTCCCATGTGCAGTCGCGCAAAGTCTCGAATTTTCCTTCCGGATGTTTTGCGGCAATATGTTTAACCACGTTTTCACAACTGTTGCGACGATCGTTGTAAGGAGAACCGGCCAATTCGTGTTTTACGCAAGAGTTGAGAAGAACGAGCTTATATCCTACGGGTTTGAATGGGAAATATTCAAATTCACGGCTGCGGCAGTCGAGACGCATCAGACATCCTTCTTTTCCGAATACGCTTGCAAACTGGTCCATGATACCGCAATTTACACCACAGTAATTGTGCTCGGTAGCCTGTCCAGCCAATACCATATCCCATTTGCTCACTTTGTTGTCTCCAAAAAGATCGTTAAGTGCGTATGCAAAGCAACTCTCAAGCGCGGCTGACGAAGACATACCGGCTCCAAGAGGAACATCACCGGCAAAAGCTGTATTAAATCCTTTAACGTTTACGCCGAGTTTCTTCATTTCCTGAACGACACCATAAATATAGCGAGCCCAACTTGCGCGCGGTCCCTGAGGATCGTCAACTTTGAATTCCACACGGTCTTTCAAGTCAATAGAATAGCACATGATTGTGTCAAGTCCGTTGGGACGAACCTCGGCCATGATGCCTTTGTCTACTGCACCCGGGAAAACGAAACCTCCATTATAGTCAGTGTGTTCACCGATAAGGTTGATGCGTCCGGGAGATGCGTATATATTACCTGTTTTACCATCAAAATGCTTGATAAAGCGACTTCTTACATATTCGATATCCATAATAATTAAGTTTTTAAGTGTTTTTATTCTTTAAATAAGATTTTTCGCTTATGGTCTTTACTTTATTTATTAAAGGCCATAAGCGAATTTGTTCATTTTTTCTTATACCGGAATGTCCTTGTTTACGTTCTTGCTTCCTACGAGGGCATAGAAGCACATGTAGCAGACGCCAATCAGCGGTACGATGTAGGATGTGAGATATC
This sequence comes from uncultured Prevotella sp., assembly GCA_905202125.1. Lineage (GTDB taxonomy): Bacteria > Bacteroidota > Bacteroidia > Bacteroidales > Bacteroidaceae > Prevotella. The sequence continues at coordinate 58,915 of CAJKQX010000004.1, read as the reverse complement.
CCATTTTGTCTGCAATGAAACTCTGCATGATAGGCAGTGCGCCACCACCTACAACCATCATCATGAAGATGCCGGATGCTGCAGCTGTATATTTTCCAAGTCCTTCAGTTGCAAGATTGAAGATGCTCGACCACATTACTGATGTGCAAAGTCCGCAAAGAACCAAAAGCAATGCTGCAACAGGGACTGTTACCATTGAGAATGACGAGCCTGTGAATACAGGCATTGATACTGTTGTTGATTTGCCCAAGACCATAGCAAACAGAATGAGGGTTATTGCTACGCTTGTTGTGACAGACATCATTGTTCTGCTGGATACTTTTCCTGCAATGAAACCGGCTGTGAAACGGCCAACCAACATCAAAAACCAATATGTTGCAGCCACTGCTCCTGCGATAGCTACGGCCTCACCGCCTAATCCAGCACCCATATCCGTAGTGTCTGAAAGATAATAAATAAGAGTGCCCGGGATACCAACCTCAACACCAACGTAAACGAAGATGGCGATAGTACCGAGAACAAAGTGACGGAACGCCCAGGGGCTGTGCTCAAACACTGTTTTGCTATCTGTCTTTCCAACTTCAGGATCTTGAATAGGAATGAAAGTCAGAATGATATATGCCATAGCAAAAACAGCCATTGCAATATAGAGCACAAGGTTTACGTCGACCATTGCAGTCTGTGCAGTAACTGTTCCTATCAATGTTCCAACAAACAGAGGTGTCAATGTACCGGAGAGTGAGTTTAAGGTACCACCAATCAGGTTAAGCTGATTGCCGCGATTACCGCCACCACCGAGAAGGTTGAGCATAGGATTGACTACGGTGTTGAGGATACATACTGAGAATCCTGCAACGAATGCTCCTAAAAGATAAACTGAGAATCCCGTAACTTTGGCATCAGTTCCGAATTTACCTGAAAGGAATTGAATTAATACTCCGAAGAAACCGAAGGCGATACCCACAAGTGCAGTCTTTTTATAACCGATTTTTGACAACATCTTGCCTGCGGGTATTCCCATGAATAGATAAGCAAGAAAGTTCATTGCATTTCCGAGCATTCCAACTGTGTTGGCGCTGTCACCTTGAAATGCGTTTTTCCAAATCACTCCGATAGGAGCTGCAAGATTGGTCACGAATGAAATCATTGCATAGAGAAACATCATCGTGACTATTGCAATGATGCTACCTTGCTGTTTGTTTGTATTTCCCATTTTTACTGTTAATTATTTTTAGTTATTGTTTATTTTGAAATTCCAAATTTATATACGGTTTTCTGTGTATATTGTTCCCCGGGTTTAAGTATTACCGATGGGAAATAAGGATGATTGGGGCTGTCTGGGAAATGTTGTGCCTCAAAACAGATTGCACTGCGGCGTGGGAATGTTGCTCCGTGCTGTCCTTTGTAACCATCCGCCCAGTTGTCTGTGTAAACTTGTACTCCCGGCTCAGTGGTATATATTTCCATAGTTCTGCCGCTGGTCGGCTCAATGATTTTAGCTGCAAAACTAAGTTCACCTTCTTCTTTTTTGTTCAAAACAAAGCAATGGTCATAACCAGCACCGTTTTTTATCTGCTCGTCATCAGCATCAATGTCTTGACCAATATTTTTAGGGGTTGTAAAATCGAACGGTGTGTTTTTCACTAATCTTATTTCCCCGGTAGGTATTGATGTCTCGTCTATTGGGAGATAATAATCAGCATTGATTTCACAAATCAGATTTTCTATTGTTGGAGTGGGGTTGGCAATGCCTGTGAGAGAGAAAAATCCGTGGCTTGTGAGATTGATTACCGTTTTCTTGTTAGTAGTTGCCATATAGTCAATGACAAGTTCGTTGTCATTATTGAATGTGTAAATCACGGTAATCTTCATTTCTCCGGAGAATCCCTCTTCTCCATACGGACTTACATATTTCAAAACGAGAGACTGGTCGTTCATTTGTAATGCGTCCCAAACTTTTGCATTAAATCCTTTTTTACCTCCGTGCAATGAGTTGGGGCCATTATTAATAGGGAGGCTATAGGTCTTTCCGTTTAGTTGGAATTTTCCTTTACAAATACGATTCCCATATCTACCGATGAGGGTTGACAAATAAGGCTCAGGAGAATCCATGACATCCCGAATGTTGTCGTGACCTTGAATGATATTGGCCATATTGCCGTTTTTGTCAGGAACCATTATCGCCACGAGAGCTCCACCATAATTGGTTATTGCAACTTCGTTGCCGCTATCATTCTTGAGAATATATAAATCTGTTTGTTTCCCGTTAATAGTGGTCTGGAAATCTTCTTTTTTCAGTCCACAAATGTTTTTTGAAATTGTTTCGTTGCTCATATGGACAAGTTTTTAGTTAGCTAATAGTTGCAAAGTAACTCAAAAAAAACGAATTCGGCAAACGAAATATTCAAAAATATAGTAGGGCCGGTGTTAAAAACAGTTAAGCAAGTTGTGAGTTTGTCATATCTCCGACCTATTCCTGAGGTATGTGAGCAAGTCTGCAACCACATAGCTGCTGCCTCCCACGAAAACGAAATCTTCTTCTTTGGCATCGGACAATGCTATCTCATAAGCCTCTTTCACATTATCATAACAATAGCCTTGCAGACCAAGTGATAATCCTTTTTCTCTGACTACATTAGCGGGGATGGCGCGTTTTGACTTAGCTTGTGTGAAATAATATGTAGCGTTTCCCGGCATCAATGCCATTACTTTGTCAATGTCTTTATCGTCCACCATTCCAAAGATGATATGTAAATTGTCGTATTTTTGAGCCTTGATCTGTTTGCTCAGATAAATCCATCCTCCAAGATTATGTCCGGTATCGCAAATTACAGTCGGATATGTCCTCAACAATTGCCATCTTCCCATCAGTCCTGTTTGGCTACAAACATGCGATATACCTTTTATTATATTACTGTCGTTGTTGAGAATTTTCAAGTTCTTCAATATATTTACGGCGTTAAGTACGGTGTTTGTGTTTTTTGCTTGATATATGCCGCCCAAATCTCCGTGAATTTTCCCGTAATGCTTTGTTGTATAAGTTATCCCGCCGTTAGAAGACAACTGATAGTCGATTATTTCGTCGTGTTCTTCTGCAAATATGATAGATGTACCCACAGATTGGGCCTTTTCGGCGAATACTTTTTTTGTCTCGTTTGTTGTTTCCCCTATGACAACAGAGACGCCAGTCTTTATTATTCCGGCCTTTTCTTTGGCTATTTGTTCAAGTGTATTGCCTAAAAACTGTGTATGGTCAAAACTGATATTCGTAATGACGGAAAGGATTGGAGTGATGATATTGGTGCAGTCAAGACGTCCTCCGAGTCCAACTTCTATTACTGCAATGTCTATGTTGGCTTCTGCAAAATACTTGAAAGCCAATGCCGTTGTCAGTTCAAAGAATGAAGGATGCAACGGTTCGAAGAAAGAGCGCTCTTTTTCAACGAAATCGATAATATATTCCTCGCTTATACATTCACCATTAATCTTTATCCTTTCTCTGAAATCGATGAGGTGGGGTGACGTGTACAATCCCACTTTATATCCGGCCTCTTGCAATATCGAGGCCAAAGTGTGTGAGCAAGAGCCTTTGCCGTTGGTGCCCGCAATATGTATGCTTTTGAATTTACGGTGTGGATTGCCGTATCGGTTGTCCAGAGTTATGGTGTTTTCAAGTCCGCTTTTGTATGCTTTTGCACCAATATTCTCGAACACCGGTGTCGCATTGAAAAGATAATTTACCGTCTCCTGATAATTCATTGCCATATTGCGTCTCTTGTTTATTTATTATTATTGAGCAAACGCCAGACTTCGCAATGCCTGTTAATATTGCATTGCAAGGTCCGGCGTCATTTTTATTCATAATAATATATATATAATTTCCTACTTAGTTGAAATAATTTTTAAATCGGCTGAATATTGTTTGTTTGGTCGATTCATCTCCCTTGAAATTGTCGCTGCCTTTGAAACTCTCGATTGCTTGTTTCTCATTTTTACTCAATTCTTTTGGGATGAAAACACTGATATTCACAACGATATCACCAATGCCAGTTCCATATCCTTGAATAGCAGGAAGACCTTTTCCCCTCAGACGCAGAGTCTTGCCTGGTTGAGTGCCGGGTTCAATTTTTATTTTTACATTGTTCCCGTCTATTGTCGGAATGTTCACTGTTCCGCCGAGCACTGCGGTTGGAATGTCGAGCAGCAGATTGTATATCACGTCATTGCCATCGCGTACGAATGTTTTGTTCTCTTCCTCGGTGATGTAAACCTGAATATCTCCGTTTACTCCGTTGTGCTGTCCAGCATTACCTTTGCCCGGCACGTTCACAACCATACCTTCTGCCACGCCGGCCGGGATATTTATCTCAACCACCTCATCGCCTTTCACAACGCCTGTGCCGCCGCACTTATGGCATTTGTTCCTGATTATATTGCCTTCGCCGTGACATTTGGGACATTCTGCCTGTGTCTGCATGATACCGAGCATGGTGCGTACAGTACGAGTTACCACTCCGCTACCATGACAGTCGGGACAAGTCTCTGCCTTGCTGCCGGGTTCGGCTCCTGTGCCGTGGCAATCGGGACAAGTAATGTCCTTTTTCACTTTGAATTTCTTAGTTATTCCCGTTGCAATGTCTTGAAGCGACAATGATACTTTTATGCGCAAGTCTGTGCCACGGTACTGATGAGCTCTTCCTCCTCCGCCGGAGAAACCATCGAAACCGCCGCGTCCGCCAAACACATCTCCGAACATTGAGAAGATGTCGTCCATAGAGAATCCACCGGCACCGCTGAATCCGCCGAACCCTTCGCCCGGTGTGTCGAAACCGAATTGGTCGTATTGTTGACGTTTTTGCGGGTCGTGCAATATATCGTAAGCCTCGGCAGCCTCTTTAAACTTATCCTCGGCTTCCTTGTTACCGGGGTTTCTGTCCGGGTGATACTTTATGGCAATCTTTCTGTATGCCTGTTTTATTTCTTCGTCTGATGCGTTTTTGTTGACGCCCAGCACTTCATAATAATCTCTTTTTGCCATTGCTTTATTGTCCTACCGCTACTTTTGCGTGGCGAATTACTTTGTCGTTGAGCGTGTATCCGGTCTGTACGCAGTCTATCACCTTTCCTTTTTTCTCATCTCCCATACCGGGAACCATTGCCACAGCCTCATGAAAATCCACATCGAAATCTCTGTTTTTGGTATCTATCTTTTTCACACCGAGACTTTCCAGCGTCTTGATGAATTTGCTGAATATCAGTTCCATGCCTTGTTTGATTGCGGCCGGATCGTCAGTCTTATCAGCGATGGCTCTTTCGAAATCGTCGAGCACGGGCAGTATTGCGACTATTGTTTTTTCGCCGCCGTTGAGTATCAGTTCGGTTTTTTCCTTTAATGTTCTTTTTCTGAAATTTTCGAACTCGGCCACTTTGCGAAGATAGTTGTCTTTCAGCTGTTCTATTTCTTCTTTTACAGACTGCAATTCGTCTTTCTCTTCAGTTTCATTCTCAGTGTTTTCAGTGTCGGTTTCTTGCTCTTTGTCCACTGTTTCGTTCACGTTCGGCTGAGAGGCGTTGGTCTGTTCCTCTTCTTTATTTATATCAATATTTTCTTTACTCATGATGAATATTTTTAAATTGATTTAAAAAGTATTATGCAAAAACCCTGCCAAACGTCATCAATTGACATTATACATTTGAGATTTCTGCTCTTTTATCTGTTCGTTGTAAATATAATCATCATAGTCCATCAGTTTGTCGATGGTTCCTGATGGTGTCAGTTCGATTATACGATTGGCCACAGTCTGGATGAACTCGTGGTCATGGCTTGAGAACAGGATATTGCCTTTGTAGCCTATGAGGTTGTTGTTGAATGCTTGGATGCTTTCCAGGTCGAGATGGTTGGTAGGAGTATCCAAAATGAGACAGTTGGCGTTCTTCAGTTGCATACGTGCTATCATACATCTCATCTTTTCGCCTCCAGAGAGCACATTCACCTTCTTGAGTACCTCCTCGCCAGAGAACAACATACGTCCGAGAAATCCTTTCATTACCACCTCGTTGCCCGGACCGTACTGGCCAAGCCATTCTACGAGATTCTTTTCGCTTTTGAAAAATTCTGTGTTGTCCAGTGGGAGATATGCCGTTGTGATGGTAACACCCCATTTGTATGTACCTGCGTCGGCCTCGCGATTGCCGTTGATTATCTCGAAGAGAGCGGTCATCGCTTTTGGATTGTGGCTGAGGAATACCACCTTTTCGCCTTTTTCTATATTGAACGACACATTGTCAAACAAAACGGTGCCGTCTGAATCAACTGCTTTGAGACCCTCAACCTCGAGAATCTGATTGCCCGGTTCACGTTCCATCTGGAATATTATGCCGGGATATTTGCGGCTTGAGGGGCGTATCTCCTCGACATTAAGCTTTTCGAGCATCTTCTTGCGGCTTGTCGTCTGCTTGCTCTTTGCAACATTGGCAGAGAACCGGCGTATGAATTCTTCCAGTTCCTTGCGTTTCTCCTCTGCCTTCTGACGCTGGTTTTGTGCTTGTCTGAGGGCGAGCTGCGAACTCTCATACCAGAAAGAATAGTTGCCGGAGAATACAGTCACCTTACCATAATCTATGTCTACGGTCTGTGTACTTACTGCATCGAGAAAATGACGGTCGTGACTTACCACGAGCACTGTCTGCTCCACATTGCTCAGATACTCTTCGAGCCACTGCACAGTATCCAGATCAAGGTCGTTGGTGGGCTCATCGAGCAACAGATTGTCCGGATTGCCAAACAGCGCTTTGGCCAACATCACACGTACCTTCTCGTTGTTGGACAACTCGCTCATCTGTTTGTAGTGCATATCTTCCTTAATACCCAGATTGGACAGCATTTGTGCGGCATTGCTTTCTGCCTCCCAACCATCCATCTCTGCGAATTTCTCTTCCAGTTCGGCAGCGCGGTTGCCGTCCTCTTCGGTCATTTCGGGTTTAGCGTAAAGGGCTTCGCGCTCTTTCATGTTCTTCCATAATGGCTCATGACCCATGAGAACAGTGTCGAGCACACTGTATTCATCAAATTTGAAATGATCCTGTTCCAGTACGGACAAGCGTTCGCCAGGTCCCAATTCAACAGTACCTTTGTTCGGTTCCAAATCTCCGCTTATAGCTTTGAGCAGAGTCGATTTGCCGGCACCGTTGGCACCTATCACGCCGTATATGTTTCCCGGAGTGAATTTGATGTTTACGTCTTTGTATAGCACTCGTTTTCCAAATTGGATTGCAAGATTTGTTACAGTTATCATCCTTTACTACCTTAATTTATATAATTATTTTTTTGAGTTTGCAAAGTTAGTGGAAATAGTGGGAATAACCAAACCAAACGACATTTTTGTTGCTTTTTACGGTTTAGAGTGCTGATTTATAATTTATTATTACTTATTTACAGCTATGTGATTTCACGAAATTGATTGTTTGTTGTTTGTTATTCCAAAAAAAGAACTGAATAATTTTGTCGTGGTTTGATTTTGCATTAATTTTGCCGCAAAATTTTCAAAATGCAGACCAACACTCAAAACTTCAGAACCAACGATTACGAGCATTACGAGGTCGACCGTGACATGCCGTTGCTTGAATATCTTCTTGCTACGCTCAAACTCAGTCGCAACAAGATAAAGGACACGCTGAAAGGCAAAGGTATCAAGGTGAACGGCAAGACCGTAACCCAGTTTGATTATCCATTAAGGCGCGGTATGAAAATCTCCGTCAGCCAAACCAAGCGTAATGAATTGTTCAAGAGCCGCTACGTGAAAATAGTGTATGAGGACAGATGGATAGTGGTCGTTGAGAAGAATGTGGGCATACTGTCTATGGCTGCGGGTCATTCGGCTCTTAATGTGAAGAAGGTTTTGGATGATTATTTTCATAAGACTCGCCAACGTTGTACGGCGCACGTGGTGCATAGATTGGACAGAGATACCAGCGGTCTCATGATTTATGCCAAAGATATGGAGACAGAACAAATACTTGAGCACAATTGGCATAACATAGTGTTTGACAGGCGATATGTGGCTGTGGTCAGTGGAGAGGTCATGGAAGATGAAGGCACAATCTCGAGCTGGTTGAAAGACAACAAAGCGTATTTCACATACTCATCCCCGACAGACAACGGAGGCAAGTATGCCGTTACTCATTTTCATGTATTGGATCGCACCACAGAACATTCGCTTCTGGAATTCAAGTTGGAGACGGGAAGGAAGAACCAAATACGTGTACACAGTGCCGATATGGGTCATCCTGTTTGTGGTGATGTCAAGTATGGTAATGGTGACAATCCTATCGACCGTCTTTGTCTTCATGCCTATATGCTATGTTTCCATCATCCCGTGACAGGCGAACCGATGATGTTTGAGACGGCGATACCCGGAGCCTTTCGCCATCTTTTCAAATAACGAGATTAAACCCAAATCGGTCATTAGACCGACAATGGGCATAAATGATGGTTATCGTATTGTCTGTTCGCGTGTTTTGGGCTTCTATTTGTCGTCTTGCTTCCCGTCTTGTCTCGCCATAGCCCGCTATGCCTTCGACAATACGGTCGCAATACAACAAATATAATCTCCAAAACAGCCATGAACTCTAATGACCGATTCGGGTTAAAACCGGTGGATTGTGCAACAAAATCCACCGGTTTTCTTGTTAAAAACAAATGGATTTAATCGGAAAAATCGGTGGATTGGGTGTGACATATCTGTTTGTGAAAATTAGATATGTCTTCGAAATAGTACAGGGCCACTGTACAGTCAGTACAAAGGCTTTGTACTGTTAGTACAAGGTTCATGTACTGTCAGTACAAAGCCCCTGTACAAAATCAGTCTATTTCGGACAATTCGAGCCATCTCATGCTTTTCTCGTCAAGTTCATCCTTTAACACGGGCAAGCGTTTGCTTTTTGCCGTGAGTTCTTCGATGCTGAGATTGCCGCTGCACATATCTTCCTCTATCTGTTTCTGTTCTTCCTCAAGAGCCGCAATCTGTTTTTCGAGTTGTTCGAATTCGTATTTCTCTTTGAATGTCTTTTTGCGGCGGGTGTTATTGTTGCGATAGTCTTTCTTCTCGTTGTCCTTAGGTTTGTCTTTCTTGACATTTTCTTCCTTCGGTTTCATGGCCAGCCACTCACGGTATTGAGTATAATTGCCGGGAAAATCTTTTATCACACCTTCGCCTTCGAACACCAACAGGTGGTCTACAATCTTATCCATGAAATATCGGTCGTGGCTGACAATGATGACGCAGCCCGGAAAATCCTGCAAGTATTCCTCCAATACCTGAAGTGTCTGTATGTCAAGGTCGTTGGTCGGTTCGTCCAAGACCAGGAAATTCGGGTCTTTCATCAAGATGCTGCACAGATACAGTTTGCGACGTTCACCGCCACTGAGTTTCTGTACATAGTCATGTTGTTGTTCGGGAGAGAAAAGAAAATGTTGAAGCAATTGTGATGCCGTGATATGCTTGCCTCCTCCATAGTCCACGTAGTCGGCGATATCCGATATGACATCAATCACTTTTTGCTGGTCGTCAAATTGAAGCCCGCTCTGTGAGAAATAACCGAATCTGACGGTTTCTCCGATATCAAATTTTCCGCTGTCGGGTTGCTCTATTCCTAATAGGAGTTTGAGAAACGTAGATTTGCCGCTACCGTTGTTGCCGATGATGCCCATCTTTTCAAATCGGCTGAAATTGTAATAGAAATCTTTGAGAATCACCTTTTCTTCCGACCAAGCCTTTGATACATATTGGCATTCGAATATTTTGGAGCCGATATATACATTCTTTGATTTCAGTCGCATTATCCTTTCCTCGATGCGTTGCTTGGCTTTGTTCTCAAGATCGTAGAAAGCCTCTTCGCGATAACGGGCCTTGTGACCACGTGCCTGAGGCATGCGGCGCATCCATTCCAGTTCGCGCCGATACAGATTGTTAGCCCTTGCAATCTCCGCCCGTGTGGCATCGATGCGTTCCTGCCGCTTTTCCAGGTAGTAACTGTAATTGCCGTGATAGGTGTACAGCGTTTTGTTGTCAAGCTCGATGATGACATTGCACACCCTGTCAAGGAAATAACGATCGTGTGTGACCATCAGCAGAGTCTTGTTGCCACGAGAAAGGTAGCCTTCAAGCCACACTATCATTTCGAGATCAAGGTGATTGGTAGGCTCGTCAAGAATAAGAAGGTCGGGGTCGGTAATCAATACATTAGCCAAAGCGATGCGCTTTTGTTGTCCTCCGCTCAGCTGGCCCATCGGTTGGTTGAGGTCCTTTATCTTGAGCTGGGTGAGTATCTGCTTTGCTTTCAATACCTTGTCGGGTTCGCCGTTATGGTTGAAACAAGCGTCCAAAACCGACTCGTCGGGATCGAACATGGGTGTCTGCTCGAGTATTCCCGTTTTCAGATCGCGCTTAAAGATGATGTTTCCGCCTTCATATCCTTCTTTTCCTGATATTATCGAGAGAAGGGTAGTCTTGCCCGTACCGTTTTTGGCTATCAGACCTACACGTTGTCCCTCAGCTATCGAGAATGATATGTCTTCAAACAGCGTGTGGGCTCCGAATGATTTGGAAAGATTCTGAATATCAATGTATGGTGTCATTTCTCGGACTTTTGTTTTTTCGTTCAGTTTTTAAGAGATGCGTTGATTTTCTCTATGTATGCCAACACTTCGTCTCTGCCGATTTTTTTCTCGGCACTCGTGATGAAAAACGGTGGCAACTCCTCCCATGTCTCTTTCAATTTCTTCATCCATGCGGCAGCATTCTTCTGTGCTTTTGTTACGCCCAACTTGTCAGCCTTTGTGAATATTATTGAAAAAGGTACATTGCTTTGCCCGAGCCAGTTGATGAAATCCAAATCGATGGCCATCGGTTCGTGGCGTACGTCGATGAGTACGAAAGTGTTGACCAACTGCTCGCGTTGAAGGATGTACGAACTAATCATCTGTTGCAGTTTCTGCTGCACTGTTTTTGAACGTTTGGCAAAACCATATCCCGGAAGATCGACCAGATACCATTCGTTGTTGATTATAAAGTGGTTGATGAGCAATGTTTTTCCCGGTGTGGACGATGTCTTGGCCATGCCTTTATGATTGCACAACATGTTGATCAGACTGGATTTTCCCACATTCGATCGGCCGATAAACGCATATTCGGCTTTTACATCCTTTGGGCACATGCTCACTGTGGGAGCGGAAATGACGAACTCTGATTTTTTAATTTCCATGTAGGTTGATTTTTGTTAGCTTGTTGCAAAGTTATTAATAAATTGCGAAATATGGGATGTTACGCGGATTTAAAAGGTATGTTTTGTATAAAAATACGCTTTAAATTGAAAAATCTCAGAATATAATTGATGAAGAAAAGTAATATTGGAATTATGCTATTATTTATATTGTGTATTTTAATTTTTGTAAAAGAAAATTTGTAACTTTGCACGAAATAGAAGATAGGTTGTCAATCACCAAACTTGAGCCAATATACATCGGCGCAAGAGATACGGATGAAGGAAACAAACATTTAATTATTTCTGTTGATGAAAGTTGCAATCGTAAAATACAATGCAGGAAACATATATTCTGTTGTCAACGCTCTGTCGCGTCTTGGCGCCGAACCGGTAGTGACGGATGATGTGCAGCAGCTTATGTCTGCCGATAAGGTGTTGTTCCCCGGACAAGGTGAGGCCGGCACGTCGATGGAATATCTTCGCAGACACAATCTCGTATCGGTAATCAAGAATTTGAAACAGCCGGTGCTGGGAATATGTATCGGGCAGCAACTCTTGTGTCGTCATTCCGAAGAAGGCAATACAGAGGGTATAGGAATTTTTCCTGTTGACGTCAAACGGTTCCAGCCTCGACATGATTATGAAAAAGTGCCGGCTATGGGATGGAATATGCTGCAAAACATGAAATCGCCATTGTTTAATGGACTTTCCGATAAGGACTTTGTGTATTTCGTACATAGCTATTATGTCCCGAAATGTGAATACACGATTGCCGAGAGCGACTATATCCTCGTTTACAGCGCCGCACTGCATAAGGATAATTTCTATGCCACGCAGTTTCATCCCGAGAAAAGCGGGCGTGTGGGCGAGCAAATATTAAAAAACTTTTTGGAGCTATGATAGATTTAATACCGGCCATAGATATCATTGACGGGAAATGCGTACGTCTTGTCAAAGGAGATTATGCGCAGCAGAAGGTCTATCATGAAGATCCGCTCGTTGTTGCCAAAGAGGTTGAGGCTCTTGGCGTATCACGTTTGCATGTCGTGGATCTGGATGGAGCCAAATCACAGCATGTAGTCAATTTGGGTGTGCTGCGGCGTATTGCGGAATCGACTGATCTTACTATCGATTTCGGTGGCGGGATAAAGTCGGACGATGATCTTGATCGTGTGTTTGACAGTGGTGCGTCTATGGTTACGATAGGTAGCATTGCCGTGACCCGGCCGCAGACCATGTGTCGTTGGATAGAACGATATGGAGCTGACAGAATTATTCTTGGCGCCGATGTGAGAGACGGAAAGATTGCAGTGAATGGATGGAAGGAAGATTCAGATGTGGACCTGTGCTCGTTTCTGGATTTTTATATTGAAAAAGGTATTAAAAAGATACTTTGCACAGATATTTCAAAAGACGGCACATTGAGAGGTCCTGCACATGAGTTGTACAAACAAATATTGAGCAACTATCCGTCACTGTATCTTATTGCAAGTGGCGGCGTCGCTTCGGATGAAGATATAATAAAACTGAATGACGAGTCGGTGCCTGCTGTTGTTTTTGGTAAGGCTTACTACGAAGGTAAAGTGAATATCAAATATTTAATCGATTATGTGCAAAGGGTTGGCTAAGAGGATTATACCATGTCTTGATATAAAGGACGGAATGACGGTAAAGGGAATTAACTTTGTTAATCTCAAAAAAGCCGGCGATCCGTTGTGTCTGGCCAAAAAGTATAATGAGGATGGTGCTGACGAGCTGGTGTTTCTTGATATTACAGCCAGTCACGAGGGTCGCAAGACGTTCACAAATCTTGTAACACGGATTGCTCAGGAATTAAATATACCTTTCACCGTGGGTGGCGGAATCAATGCTTTCGAGGATGTTGAACGACTGTTGAATGCAGGAGCCGATAAGATAAGCATTAATACAACTGCAATAAACAATCCTGATATCATAGATAAAATCACAGGCAAGTTCGGCTCACAAGTTTGCGTGTGTGCCATTGACGCCCGATATGAAGACAATGACTGGTATTGTTATTGCAAAGGAGGCAGAGAACGCACAAATCTAAAGCTCATGGAATGGGCCAAAGAAGTACAGAGTCGTGGTGCCGGAGAGATATTGTTTACGAGTATGAACCATGATGGAGTGAAAAACGGATATGCCAACGAGATGCTCGCGGAGATGTCTGAAAATCTTTCCATTCCCATAATAGCCAGTGGTGGAGCCGGAAAAAAGGAAGATTTCCTTGATGTCTTTAATAAGGGCAAGGCCGATGCTGCGTTGGCTGCAAGTGTTTTTCATTTTGGTGAAATCAGAATAAACGAATTGAAACATTATCTTGCCGATAACGGCATAAAGGTTAGATTGTAAAATTCATAGGATAAATAATATAATTATTATGAAAATTGATTTTGAAAAGAATAACGGACTGGTTCCGGCTATCATACAGGATGCAGAGACTCTGAATGTCCTTATGTTGGGATACATGAATGAGAAAGCATACGAAATAACATTACTGACTAAAAAAGTAACATTCTGGAGTCGTAGCAGACAATGTTTGTGGACAAAAGGTGAGACTTCCGGAAATTATCTCAATTTGGTAAGTATTGAGAATGATTGCGATAATGACACATTATTAGTTAAGGTCAAACCTGAAGGACCTACTTGCCACAAAGGCACCGATACGTGTTGGGGTGGGGAGAACAAGAAACATCCGTTGGCATTTCTCTCTGAACTTCAGGATTTCATTGACAAGAGATATCAAGAGATGCCAAAAGGGTCTTATACTACAAGCTTGTTTGAAGATGGCTTGAACAGAATGGCACAAAAAGTAGGAGAGGAAGCTCTTGAAATGGTGATTGAAGCCACCAACGGTACGAAAGAACGTATGATTTACGAATGTTCCGACTTGTTTTATCATATTATCGTATTGCTTACAAGCAAAGGACTGCGTATCGAAGATGTGGTCAAGGAACTCAGCGAGAGACATGATCCAAACTGGAAAAAACATTAATAACTAATGATTTATGCTAATCGATTTTAAGAAAGTAAATATATATCAAGGTGATGAACTGATTCTCAAGGATGTCAATTTCCAAGTCGACAACGACCAGTTCATTTATATCATAGGTAAAGTGGGCTCGGGCAAGAGTTCATTGCTCAAAACATTGTATTGCGAGTTGGATTTATTTGATGATGAAGCAGAGAAAGCCGAGATATTAGGACGAAATCTTCTGACGCTCAAGCGACGCGAAATACCATCGTTGCGTAAGGAACTGGGTATCATCTTTCAGGATTTTCAACTTTTACATGACCGTAATGTATACAAGAATCTTCAATTCGTATTGCGGTCGACAGGTTGGAAGACAAGTAAAGATATTGATGAGCGAATTGATCAAGTATTGTCTGAAGTAGGAATGTCCGACAAAAAGGATAAATGTCCTCACGAATTGTCTGGAGGTGAGCAACAGCGCATAGCCATAGCCAGAGCTATCTTGAATAATCCTAAGATCGTAATAGCTGATGAGCCTACGGGCAATCTTGACCCGGATACGGCAGACCAGATAGTCTCTCTCTTAAAAAATCTGACACAGACCGGAACGGCTGTCATCATGTCTACTCATAATATCTCCATGCTAAAGAAATATCAAGGCATAGTTTATAAGTGCGAGAATGGTGGATTGTCAAAACTTACACAAGAAATAAACAATAAATAAGTTTTCGGCGATAAACAAGGATTAAAATTTCAAAATGAAGTCAAATATAAAATCAAATAATATGAAAGTAATGAAATTTGGTGGAACATCGGTTGGTTCCCCTGAACGTATGAAATCAGTAGCCTCAATGGTGGCCGGTTCCGAAGAACCGATATTTGTTGTTCTTTCTGCAATGTCCGGAACGACGAATTCTTTGGTTGAAATATCCAATTATTTATATAAAAAGAATACCGATGGCGCGAATGAGGTAATCAATAATCTTGAAAAAAAATATATAAGTCATGTCAATGAATTGTATTCCACAGAAGAATACAAATCCAAAACACTTGATTTCCTTCATGCCGAATTCAATTATCTGCGCTCATTCACAAAAGACTTGTTCACGAGCTTTGAGGAAAAGAATATCGTTGCACAAGGAGAGATCATCAGTACGAATATGATGACCAACTATTTGTTGGAAAATGGAGTTAAGGCAGTACTCTTGTCTGCTTTTGATTTCATGCGCACCGATAAGAATGCAGAACCCGACTTACATTATATAAAAGATAAACTGTCAGCCATAATGAAGGACAATGAAGGTTATCATGTCTACATCACACAAGGTTTTATTTGTAAAAATGCTTATGGTGAGGTAGACAATTTGCAGCGTGGCGGTAGTGATTTTACAGCATCTCTCATAGGTGCGGCCTTGACTGTTGATGAAATACAGATATGGACAGACATCGATGGAATGCATAACAACGATCCGCGCATTGTAGACAAAACAGATGCCATTCATCAGCTCAACTTTGAGGAAGCTGCCGAGTTGGCTTATTTCGGTGCCAAAATTCTTCATCCTACATGCGTTCAGCCTGCTAAATATGCCGGTATTCCTGTACGTTTGAAAAACACGATGGATCCTGATGCTGAAGGAACAATCATTGACAACGTACTTATCAAAGGCAAAATCAAAGCAGTTGCGGCCAAGAGCAATATCACAGCCATCAAGATCAAGTCGAGCAGAATGTTGTTTGCGACCGGTTTTTTGCGCAAGATATTCGAAATCTTCGAGAGCTATCAAACTCCTATCGACATGATTACGACAAGTGAGGTCGGAGTGTCCATGAGCATTGACAATTGCACACATCTCAATGATATAGTAGATGAATTGAAAAAATATGGCACCGTAACGGTTGATACCGACATGTGCATAGTTTGTGTTGTTGGTGATCTAGATTGGAGTAATCTCGGTTTTGAGACTATTGTGCTTGATGCTATGAGAGACATTCCTGTGAGAATGATATCTTATGGAGGCTCAAATTACAATATTTCGTTCTTGATAAAAGAGTCTGACAAGAAGAAAGCTCTACAAAATTTGAGTGATATATTGTTTAACAAGTGAATTGTCATAAATGATGAAAAATATGTTTCCGTTTGACAAGTTGCATAATATAAACACTCCGTTTTATTATTATGACACTAAGTTGTTGCACAAGACATTGGACACAATCAAGTCTGAAGTCGGAAAATATGATAATTACCATGTTCATTATGCGATAAAGGCTAATTCCAATTCCTCTATTCTCAGAATAATAAGTCAATACGGATTTGGAGCCGATTGTGTAAGCGGCGGTGAGATAAAGGCTGCTTTGGATAGTGGTTTTCATCCCTCGCAGATTGTCTTTGCCGGAGTGGGGAAGAGTGATCGGGAGATAATTCTCGGTCTGGAAAATGATATCTTCTGTTTCAATGTGGAAAGCACGGCCGAACTTAACATCATCAATGAGTTGGCCTGTCAACGCAATAAGATAGCCAAAGTTGCCTTTCGTGTGAATCCTGATATTGGTGCTCATACTCACGCTAACATCACCACCGGACTTGCCGAAAACAAGTTCGGCATATCGATGCATCTTCTCAATGATGTTATCGAGCAATCGCGTGATATGAAGAATATCTCTCTCATTGGACTGCATTTCCATATAGGCTCACAAATATTGGATATGAATGATTTTGTCGCTTTGTGCAATAGGATAAATGATATCCAAAACGAACTGGAACAAAAGAATGTCATATTGCCACATATCAATGTTGGCGGTGGTCTGGGTATCGATTATGAATATCCGGATGAGAAAGACATACCCGATTTTAAACTATATTTTGAAACATACGACAAACATCTGAAACTCCGTCCAGGTCAACATCTGCACTTTGAGCTTGGTCGTGCAATTGTGGCACAATGTGGCACATTGGTTACTCGTCTTTTATATGTGAAAGAGGGTGTACACAAGAAATTTGCAATTGTGGATGCTGGTATGACCGATCTCATACGTCCGGCTCTCTATCACGCTTATCACAAGATTGAAAACATGAGTAGCAATCAACCGTCCGAATCTTATGATGTGGTGGGACCGATATGCGAGTCGAGTGATGTCTTTGCCAAAGACATCCTGTTGAATGAATGCCATCGTGGAGACATTATCGCCATTCGTTCCGCAGGTGCTTATGGTGAGGTAATGGCAAGTCAGTATAATTGCAGAGAATTGCCCAAAGGATACACAACTGAAGATTTATGTATGT
The DNA here is from genome assembly GCA_905202125.1 of uncultured Prevotella sp. Classification (GTDB taxonomy): domain Bacteria; phylum Bacteroidota; class Bacteroidia; order Bacteroidales; family Bacteroidaceae; genus Prevotella. Next base: position 41,378 of record CAJKQX010000004.1, on the reverse strand, counting down.
TGATGAAATAACGATAATAATTTGTTTAGCATTGTTTTTCTTGTCAGTAATATCATTATTGACAAATCCTTTTTTTAGAAAACCAAAAACGGTGCAAAACAATGATATCGACAGTAATAATATTTCACTGCCGCGGATATCGGTATTGATATTGGCGGAAGATAATCAGGAAGGTCTTCATCAAACACTTTCTGCTGTTGTGGCTCAGGATTATCAACAAGATTTTGAAATCATCGTTGTAATTGAGCATGGAGATCTCGTTGCTGAAAATGTAATCAACACTTGTGCTCAGGGACGTAAAATATATACAACATTCGTACCTAAAAAGTCGCTGTTCATGAGTAAGGAGAAATTGGCTGTTTCTCTTGCTGTCAAGGCTGCTCATAATGAATGGATCGCTCTTTTGCAATCAGGATGTGTGCCGCAATCAAACAAGTGGCTGGCAACACTTGCAAGGAATTGTCATGATGAAAAAGTATCGATTGTTACAGGATATTGCAATTATAGTACCGATGCTCCTGCATATTTCAGATTCCAACAATTGAGGTCTGCCTTGTATCTCATGTATCGAGCTCAACACAAGAGTGCTTACAGTGCAAATGGTTATAATATTCTTTTCAGAAAAAGCGTATTTATCGGTGATGACGGCTATCGTGGAAATCTGCAATATAGATACGGCGTATGCGATTTTATTGTAAATAAATATGCCAGAAAAGGAAATACTGTTCCGGAATTGTCTCAGGATGCTTGCGTTAGGGAGAAATTTATAAAAAAGAATTGGTATAATAAAAATTTTCAATATTTACATTTTCGCAAGCGTCTTGCAGGACGGTTGTCTATGAGGTTTTCATATCATTTGGACTTGTCAATGATGTATTTGAATTATGCAATTAACTGTGCTGCAATAATTTATTCGTCATTGGCAATGAATATGTTATTGTTATCGGTTTCCATTTTCATATTAGTTATGACAATTGTTTTCCGGATAATAATGGCAGCGAAAGTGTTTGCGTGTTTTGGTGAACCAATGCAGAAATATAAGATAATTCCTTTCGAACTTGTGTTGTCTTTATACGATATGATTTTGAAACTGAAATATCTTAAGTCTGATAAAAATGATTTTATCACACATAAATTGTAATTATGAGGTTGCAGATTGTTGATACCGGGAAATTTAATTCCAGATGTTACAATGGTAAAATAATGTCGGTGTTGAAAGACAATATTGGACGTATGGAAGATATTGAGCTAACCGATTTGAATCCGGACATTATACATCTGTTTGGAAATTGGGATGTTAACACTCTTTCGATGGTAAAAAGCCTACACAGGCGACACATTCCGATGGTATTGACATCCGTAAATGGTCTGCAATCATTGGTCTCGCTCACCCCGCTCCAGGTATCTTTGATGAAACAAATTACGGGTAATGTCGTTGTAACACATGTTTGTGGCAAGTATGAGGAATTACTTTTGTCAAATAAAATAAAAGGAATAAGGACTCACATTATTCATAATGCCGTAATTTCGAATATCATTACCGTTGATGAAATGATTTCTAAAATGGCGCGGTTGTACGAAGACATGATCAAATCTTACGACAAACAGATATGTGATAAAATCCGAAAGAAAGTGGATGACGTTTCTCATGCTGATGAGAGTATTTCCAATATTTGCAGACAAATATTATATATAAAATATTTACATAATCGAGGCTCCATACCACAAATCAAAATTAATGAACTATCGCAGACAATGATTGACAGCCGATATGATGAAGACAAAATGGGTGGATTTCTCAAATCTCTTGGCATTTACGAATACACATCGTCTCTACTCTCTGTTCTCAACCAAAAATCAAGTCTTACCGAAGGATTTATGCCGATTGCAGAAACTGACGACAAAACCGCCGAGGGAATTATCAATTGTATTACTAATTATAAATGAATTCAATTATGACAGCCGGACAGCATGTACATTCTTATGACATGAAATATTTACAACTTTTGTCGCAGTCTTTTCCAAATATTTCAGAAGCAAGTACAGAAATCATAAATTTGCAGGCAATACTGAATCTGGCAAAGGGTACCGAGCATTTTCTTGCAGATATTCACGGAGAGCACGAAGCTTTCCTGCATGTTCTGAAAAACGCTTCGGGTAATATCCAGAGAAAGGTGAATGAACTCTTCGGCAACACTATGCGCGAGAGCGATAAACGTGAACTTTGTACTCTGATATATTATCCCGATCAGAAACTTGAACTGATCAAGTCGAGCGAGAAAGACATAGATGATTGGTATCATATCACCATACATCAGCTCGTTTCCATCTGTCGGCTGGTGTCGAGCAAGTACACACGTTCGAAGGTGCGCAAATCGTTGCCTTCCGATTTCAGTTACATCATTCAGGAATTACTCCACGAACGCACCGAAGACGCAAATAAAACGGCTTATGTCAATGTGATCATCGACACTATCATTGCAACAGGGCGTGCCGACGATTTTATTATAGCGATATCAAATGTCATACAGCGCCTCGCCATCGACCAGCTTCATATTCTTGGCGATATATATGACCGTGGTCCCGGAGCACATATCATCATGGACTCACTGTCATCTTATCATAAATGGGACATACAATGGGGCAATCATGATGTGTTGTGGATGGGTGCACTTGCTGGCAATCCGGCATGTATATGCAATGTCATCCGATTTTCTCTGCGCTATGGCAATCTGGCTACACTCGAAGACGGATATGGTATAAATCTTCTTCCGCTTGCCACATTTGCTATGGAGGCATATAAGGAAGATCCGTGTGAGGAGTTTCAGTCCATTCTTTACGGTGAAACCTCTGATGTGGACGAGAAATCCAAACGACTTACTGCACTCATGCATAAGGCCATAACGATAATCCAGTTTAAAGAGGAGGCGGCTATCTACAAGCGCCATCCTGAATGGAAAATGTCTGAAAGGGCCTTGCTCGATTATATCGATTATACCAAAGGTACCATCACTCTCTCTGGCAAAGAGTATAATCTATGTAGCAACAACTTTCCAACCATCGACCCTGCCAATCCCAACAGACTGACACCGGAGGAAGAATCTCTTATGGAAAAATTATTGCATTCATTCCTGGTGAGTGAGAAACTGCACAAACATATCCGTCTTATGCTTCAGCATGGATGTATGTATTCGGTTTACAACAACAATCTTTTGTACCATGCTTCTGTTCCACTCAACGATGATGGCACTCTTAAGATGGTTGAGATTGCACCCGGTGCCATATATGCCGGACGCGATTTGTTACAAAACATCGGACTGATGATAAGGACAGCTTTTCAATCCGACTCTTCTCAAGAAGAGAAAGACTATGCCACGGATTATTTCCTCTATCTTTGGTGTGGTCCGGACAGCCCTCTGTTTGATAAGTCAAAGATGGCGACGTTCGAACGCTATTTCATAAAGGACAAAGAAACTCATTATGAAGAAAAGGGTAACTATTTCAAACTGCGCGACAATGAGGAGGTTATCGATTATATCCTTGATTCGTTCGGGGTGTCCGGTGACAACCGCCATATCATAAACGGTCATGTCCCTGTGCATGTGCGCAATGGAGAGACACCAATCAAGGCCAATGGCAAACTCATGGTTATCGATGGGGGCTTTGCTCAGGCTTATCATAAGGAAACCGGCATTGCCGGTTACACACTCATTTATCATAGTCGTGGTTTCCAACTGGTGCAGCATGAGCCTTTCATCAGTACAGCCCAAGCCATACAGCAATGTACTGATATCAGAAGTACAACGCAGATTGTCGAGATGTCATCACATCGCATGCTCGTTGCTGATACAGACAAAGGTACCGAATTGAAAAATCAGATTAAAGACCTTGAACTTTTGCTTTACGCTTATAGGCATGGAATAATTAAAGAGAATATCCGCAATAAGTGATAATTTACAGAAGGATTCGTTTGGTGGTCTCAAGCGAATCCTTTTTCATTTTCAAACGAATTTATATATATTTTTTTATCCCAAATCGGTCATTAGAGTTCATGGCTGTTTTGGAGATTATATTTGTTGTATTGCGACCGTATTGTCGAAGGCATAGCGGGCTATGGCGAGACAATACGGGAAGCAAGACGACAAATAGAAGCCCAAAACACGTGAACAGACAATACGATAACTGACATTCATGCCCATTGTCGGTCTAATGATCGATTTGGGTTTATTCGGAGTCTTCGTCCCAAAGCCCTCTGAATTCTCTTGCGCGGGCTCCGCCGGCTGATCCGGTTTCGCCATTGTCCGTAATATTACCTCCGCCTTCGATTTTTATTCCAGTATCCGAACCTGACAATAATTGTACGGAATCCATCTTTATGATGGTTATTTGAGGCTTCTTATATGTTTTTCTCATGGTTGGTATTTTTCCCATTTGTAATATGCTTGATGAATAAGTAGCTTATTTCACTACTTTCTTATGATTCACAATATATATTCCGGATGGCAGATTTGCCTCAGAGTCACCAATGTATTCGCCATTTAGATTGTAAATTCTTGTCGACCCAGATTTCTTATTCGCATCGACAGAATGAATGGCCGATGTGTTTCCGGATGAGTTTATCTTAGCTACTTTCACATCATCAGGCAAAATGATGTATGCTCTTAATGCTTTCAGTTTGGAGTTGTCTCCGTTTGGTGTTACCAGACTGGAGCCGTTAGCACCAACAAAACGTATGTTGCGTCCTTCAATGGGTGTCGGGTCGAACACTCCTACAAATTTACAAGCGTTGCTGCCGTCACTGAGTGAATGCACAATTGATGTCGGTTGGTTTACATTTATCACCTTGTTTTCAAACCACGGATTTGTTATTTCTGTATCCTTAAGCGGTTGTATTAAATAAGGTGTGCCCGATGTCGTCTCTTTCACTTCTTTGAAATTCAATAGCATCGCACCATTATCGTTTCTTTCAACTGATGAAAATTCATAAAACTTGGTGCCTTTGAACGTTGTCTTGATATCATCTTCGTTAAGGGCGAACGGCAGACATAGTGTGTACCATCCGCCGTCTCCGATAAACGAACGCTTTATCTCTATGTTCTTTGGGGTTCCTGTTGCGTAAGCATCTTTTATGGCATTGGTATTATTATCGTTTTCTTCATTTCCGCTTATTGTTATAATGCTTTGGTTTGATACCTTTTTGAATATTTGAACCGGTTTTTGATCATTTGTTTCTCCGTAACAATTGAATAATTCGGAATTATTATTATATCTCATATTGCCTCTATAATTTTTGACATTTGATCCTTGAAATTTTATTACAGCATTACAAGATATATCAATCGTAATTTTTGCTTTTCCGAAGTCATCAAGTTTGTCCTTTGTTAAGAGTTCATTTTCTCCATTTTTGGTTGATGAACAAAGATACTTATTATCTTTTGTGAGAAATCCCCAGTTATCTTTCTCTCCCTTCAACACGAACGATTCGCCAACATTACTGTTTCTGTATATAATATCGCCTGACATTTCCATTTCCACAGCATCGCGATTGTTCGTCTTTTGGCTACCCATTATCATCTGATGCTCTCGATTCACAATTATCAGTATATCATTTTCAGCCAATTCATTAGCATCTTTTACGATGCGATATATTTCTACATCGTTTTGACCGAATACTGTGTTGTTGCAGAACAATGTTAAGAAGAATATTAATAATAAGCCTATTCTTTTAATTTTATTTCTCATAGTTATTAAATTATAATAAGGTGAATGAAAATTAAGTTTTATATTTGTAGGTGAGAATTGTCAAATCTTTATCCGGCTTTTGTATTTTCCGTCATAAGATATGATTATCTCAACCATGTATTTGCTTGACGAGTCTGGTATTCCCAATACGGCAAAGTAATGAATACCTTCATTATCGGTGCCATAAAAAGTCAAGTCGCTCAAAACAGCCTGACTGATAAATGTTTGCGGCAGATGTTCAGCGAATTGTTTTTTCACAATATTGCTCGAATATATCTTGTTGTTGCCATTGAAGATGCTCAGATGTATGATGTTGTCATAATATACATTGTCCACTTCCATGCCATCGTCATTATACGATCTCTTCATCACTTTGTAACTTGTAGGATTTATCTGGATGTAACAATGATATTTTTTGTCATTAAAATTTACGATAGTGTCTTTCTTGATCAGCTTGTTCTGATTGATTAAGACCAAAGAGTCATTGTGAGCGAACAATTTCAGATAGTTCTTGTCATGTCCCTTTATCAGTTTGACATGGTCATGATTTTGGTTTATGAATTCAAGGATGTTCGGTGTGCGTTTTACTATCGGATACTTGTTCACATTGATGCCAAACATAATAAACGAATCTTTTTCTATGCGAAAATAAACCGGAGCGCTGTTTTTGTCGGGAAAATAGATGGTATCTCCTTTGATATGAAATGCCACATCCTCTTCATCCTCATTAATCCAAATACCCTGCAATTCCTTTTTGGCAACGAGATCTTCTTCATTTGTTGTGGATTTGCTATTGTTTCCACAACTTATAAATATTGTGATGATGAGTAACATCATCAATGAGATATGTGCTTTCATATTCTAATTATTGCAGCGACTTTGTTGTTTCAATATCATTTATCTGTGGAACAACAGTCGCTTGCATTTTCCTTAACGGTAATATATTTATATAATGTGTTAATCAAACAATTCTGCTTCGCGCAGTGATTTGCCTTTCAAGTCTTTCTCACTTGTGATCACATCAGCCTTTGCTATTGGCCAATTGATGTTTATCTCCTCATCGTCCCATCTTATGCTTGCTTCGTGTTGCGGAGCGTAGACATTGTCCACCTTATATGTGAATACGGCCTCATCGCTCAGTACGAGAAAGCCGTGAGCAAAACCTCTGGGGATGAACAGCTGACGTTTGTTGCTTTCGCTTAGTTCAACCATTACATGCTTGCCGAAAGTGGGGGATTGTTTGCGGATGTCCACTGCCACGTCCAACACTTTTCCTTTGATTACTCTCACCAGTTTGGCCTGTGAGTATTCAGCTTTCTGATAGTGCAGGCCACGCAGCACTCCGTATGAAGACTTAGATTCGTTGTCCTGAACGAAATCCACTTTTCCGACATACTGTTCAAATTCTTCTTTTTTCCATGCCTCAAAGAAATATCCACGAGCATCGTTGAATACTTTAGGTTCGATAATCCAAACACCTTCAATGTCGGTTTTTACATATTCCATATCAAGTAATTTTATATTTAATTAGTACACGCATACGACACCTATGGTCCATACGATATAATCTCTTCGAAAGCAAAGATAATACAATTATGTCGAATACCCAAGCATTAAATATTATTTAATCTGTCGTCTCGAGTTTTTGAACTAAATAGTTGGAATATCCATTTAAAATATTTAAATTTGCAGACGTGATTGAAATAGAAAAGCATATTGTAAAGTTGCTACTGGACAATGATTGTGTCATAGTTCCTGAGTTTGGTGGGTTCATGACCCACCATGTCGATTCGTTCTATGATGAGAACGACAATATGTTTTATCCTCCACAGCGTACATTAGGTTTTAACCCTCAGCTTAAAATGAATGATTCGATGTTAGTTCAGTCATTTATAGAGGCTTACGATATCAGTTATCCTGAAGCATTGACGCGTATTGAGGACAATGTGGAGGAGTTGAAATCTCAATTGGAAACCGATGGCTGTTATGAGATTTATGGATTGGGTTCGATTATACTTCGCTCGGATGGCTATTACGAGTTTCAACCTTGCGAGGCCGGAATATTGACACCTGATCTCTATGGACTCAGTTCTTTCAGTTCAAATCTTATATATAAGACAGACATCAAACAATTGAAAAATTCCGACAATACGGTTTCGGACAATCACAATGTATCAAGCAATGTTGTCGAAAATGATTCGTCTTCGGATAGCAAAGAGCAGGACTCCGTTCCTCAACTTTCTGAAATCTTAAGATCTGCTTCCGATAACAATATCGCATGGTTGCATAAACTCGCCGTGGCATGTATATTGTTGGCATTGATAGTCCTTTTTCCTTCGACCACAGGCGATAAAGGATTTGCCGGACTACAAAAGAGTAATATCGATACCAACATGCTTTTTGAGATGATGCCAAAGGATATTACTTTGGGAAAACCGGATTTTAAGAATATTTCCGAACGATTGAATAATGAGAATACGGCATGTGAGCAATCCTCCAATGTGGATATCGATAATGTAGCACCGGCTGATACAAAAGTAGAAAAACCGGAAACTTATTATTCAATTGTGCTTGCAAGTAGGGTAAGCAAGAATAATGCCGAGGCTTATGTCGCAAATCTAAATAAGCAAGGTTATGACAAGGCCCGGGTATATCAAGACAAGAAATTTGTTAAGGTGATATATGGCAGGTTTGCCACTCAGGCAGACGCTCATCGTGAGTTGAACAAACTGAATGACAATGCTGAGTTTGCCGATGCATGGGTGACGAATATCACTGTAACTGAATAATTAATTATCCAGATGAAAAGGGTTCGCTGTCCTAAATGTGAAAGATTCATCACATTTGACGAAAAGAAATACAAAGAAGGTCAATCACTTGTTTTTGAATGCCAATATTGTGGCAAACAGTTTGGCATACGTATGGGTGTCTCCAAGTTGAATAATGTTCAAAAAGAAGACGTGCCCGAAGAGAATGCCGAAGACAACGAATATGGACATATCGTTGTCATTGAAAACGTCTTTCATTACAAACAGATTCTTCCTCTCAAGTTAGGCGTCAACCTTATCGGACGTCACATGAAGGGCAGTGGAGTGGATTGTCCCATCGAGACTAATGACCCGAGTATGGACATCACGCATTGCAGTATCACCGTAAGCCTTGACAAAAACAAACGATTGAAATACATCCTCAAAGACGGTCCGAGCTACACAGGTACGTTTGTGGACAATGATATTCTCGGCAATCGTGAATCGAGAGTGATAGAAGACGGCACACTGTTCACCATCGGAGCCACAAGCATAATCTTGCATACAGCCGAAAGAGAAGAGAATGACTAATGTTGGCGCGCGAATAAGAACGTAGAGTTTTGATCTTATCCAATCGCGTCACGCATTTGTCTCAAAAGACTCTTTTGGTGTTCTGTCAGATTCTTTGGTAGCACCACATTATATGTAATAATGAGATCGCCGTATGTGCCGTCAGTCCTCATAGTGCCTTTTCCGCGTAGGCGCACCTTCGTATTGTTCTGGGTCTCGGGCTTGATCTTCAATGCAATTTTTTCTCCGTTGCTCAATTGTATCTGCACGTTTCCACCCAGCAGTGCCGTGTATAAGTCTATGGATACGGTTATGCCTGTTTCTGCGTTGGCGTTTGCGCGAGATTGACGTTTTGTCGTCCTTCTCGTACTACCGTTTCCAAACATGCTTTTAAAGAAATCGGAAAAATCACCGCCTTGTCCGAAACCATCAAAATTGAAACCATCAAAGCCGGAGAATCCTCCTTTTTGATAATATCCGCTGTTGTTCGCATTGTTGAATGCGTCCATGTTTTTCCATTGTTCGCCGTACTTATCATATTTGGCACGTTTTTCCTTATCACTTATCACATCATACGCTTCATTTAATGCCTGAAATTTGGCTTTGGCTTTCGGATCGTTCGGGTGCAAGTCGGGATGAAACTGTTTGGCGCGCTTACGGTACGCCTCGCGCACATCCTCTTGCCGTATGTTCTTGTCCACGCCCAATATTTTGTAATAGTCAACAAATGCCATAATATTTCCTCCTTTGTTTATATGTGTACATGCAAATATTATGCCGAACTACTACTGAATAATGATTTTTCGACAAAGCGGAGTGACTGTCATACCAATAAAAATGAACTGTATCCGAGATTTTGATTTCTCAAGATACAGTTCATTGACTCATCGTTTATATCTTCTTTTCTGTCCGAACGTATTACCAAAGTTGCAGACGCTGTTCATTGTTCAAGTATAATTTGTCTGAAGGTTTGATGTTGAACGCATCGTACCAGGCCTGAACATGTGGCAGAGCACCGTCTACGCGCCATTTGCCGAGAGAGTGGGGGTCACTCTTTGTGCGGTTTCGTATTTCTTGTTCTGTGATGTTACCTGCCCAGACACCGGCGTAGGCCAAGAAAAAGCGTTGCTCGGGTGTGAAACCGTCGATTGTGGGCAGCGGGTTGGCAGCTGTTGCATTCTTGAACGCATTGAATGAAACCATCAGACCGCCGTGGTCGGCCAGGTTTTCGCCTAATGTCAGGGAGCCGTTGGCGTTAAGGTCGGGCAGTACTTTGATTTGAGAGAAATAATTGGCAAACATATTAGCCTTCTCCGTGAAGTTTTTCGCATCATCGGCTGTCCACCAGTCCACCATGTTTCCATTCTTGTCATAGTTGCGTCCCTGGTCATCAAATCCGTGAGTCATCTCGTGTCCGATTACCACACCGATTGCTCCATAGTTGAAAGCGTCGTCGGCAGACATATCGAAGAAGGGAACTTGCAGGATGCCGGCTGGGAAACAAATCTCGTTGGTCGTTGGATTGTAGTAGGCGTTGACAGTCTGCGGTGTCATGAACCATTCGTTCTTGTCCACCGGTTTGCCCGCTCTGTAATCGATGTCCCATTTGTCCCAGAACACGCGACAGTTCTGCACATTCTCATAGTAAGACAGTTTCGGGTCTATGTTCAGTCCCGATATGTCTTTCCATTCGTTGGGGTATCCTATCTTCACATAGAATGAATTCAGCTTGTCCAGAGCCGCCTGTTTGGTGGCTTCGCTCATCCAATCCTGTTCTTTGATGCGTTGTCCGAGAGAGATCTGGAGATTACGTACAAGTCCCTCCATACGGTCTTTGGCTGCTTTTGGGAAATAACGCTCCACGTACATCTTGCCAAGAGCCTCGCCCATCTGACTTTCCACCTGGTTTGTGGCGCGTTTCCATCTGGGATAATCTTCCTTACGGCCAGACATTGTTTTGCCAAAGAAATCGAAATTTGCCGCAATCACATCATCACTGAGATAGCTCGAAGCCGAAATGATGACGTCCCACTGCATATAAGCGCACAGCTCCTCTTTGCTCATCGACGCTATAATGTCGTTTGCGCCTTTCACGAATGAGGGTTGACCCACAACGAGCTCCTCAAAATGTTTGGTTGCCACGCCTTCGGCATTGAGAAATTTGGTGAGACCAATCTGAGGATACTTGCTTTCAAACTGGCTGATGGTCATTTTGTTGTAGTTGGCTGCCACATCTCTCAGTTCGGAGCGCGATTTAGACACTTTGGCCAAAGCCGATTCTATCTTCAAGATGTTTTTCATCTTGGCTTGAGCGCTCTTCTCGCTGAATCCGAACAGTTTGAACATACGCACAATATGCTTTTTGTATGCCTCACGTATGGCTGTCGTGGCCTCGTCATTGTCAAGATAATATTCCTTTTGTCCGAGGGTGAGTCCACCCTGATTTACGTTCAAGATGTTCATTGTCGAGTTTTTCTCGTCAGCTCCGAAACCTATTCCCATAGGTATGCCATAGCCGAAATGTGCGTATTTCAATTGTATATTATGCAGAGCGGCTGTGTTTTTAGCTTTCTCTATCTCCTTTATCAGAGGCATAACTGGTTTTACGCCCTCCTTATTGCGGCGTACGGAGTCCATTGCAAGTTTGTAGAAATCGCTGAGTTTCTGTTCGGTGGTGCCTTTGGGATACTCTTTTTCCAGCAGTTCGCTCAGTATGGAGTTTATTCGTTTGTTGTTGTCCTGTGCCAACATGTCGAAACTTCCGAATCGGGAATAGGCTCCGGGCAGCGGATTGTTTTTCATCCATCCGCCGCAAGCAAACTGATAGAAATCCTCACCGGGGTTTACGGTCTGGTCCAAATCGGCAAGATTGATGCCCGATTTGAGTTGTTGCTGAGCCGCGCCAGTCAGAGGCATGGCCGCAAGAAACATAACCGGAATAAAATTTTTCATTTTCATTGTATATGTTTTTTTGTGTTTATGTCGTTGTATGTGTGTTTATTGTTGCATATTCAACTCTTCCAAATCCTCAGACAATTGTGTCCAATTGTCTTCTTCCTTGTCGAGTTCCTGCTTGATGGATGTGTATTCGTTTACCAAAGTCATATCGGAGGCTTTCTCGGGAGTGCTCAACAAGATGTTGAGCTCACTTATTCTGGCCTCGAGTTTCTCTATTTTGGATTCAGATTCTTTTATTGACTTCTCTATCTTGCGTATTCTTTTCTGAAACTCTTTGCGCTCTTCGTAACTCTGTTTGGCCGATGATTCTGGCTGCGTGTCGTTAGTATTGGCTTTGCCGGCCTCTGTCTTTTGCGAGTAAATGGAGTCAATCGACTGTGCGTTGTGACTGCGCAGATAGTCGTATATGCCTCCGAGATGTTCGATCACCCGGCCGTCCGCAAATTCGTAAACTTTAGTTACCAGTCCGTCAAGAAACTCTCGGTCGTGGCTTACGATTATGGCTGTGCCGTCATAAGCCTTGATTGCATCTTTCAAAACATCCTTCGACATCATGTCGAGATGGTTGGTCGGCTCATCGAGAATGAGCAGATTCATCGGTTCCAACAACAGTTTGATCATTGCCAGACGACTGCGTTCGCCACCGCTGAGCACCTTCACCTTCTTTTCCGAGGCCTCACCGCCAAACATGAATGCTCCCAATATATTCTTGATTTTCAGGCGTATGTCGCCTTTGGCTACATTGTCTATTGTGTCAAAGACACTGAGATTCTCGTCCAACAGCTGCGCCTGATTTTGGGCGAAATATCCTATCTCCACATTGTGTCCTATCTTCAGATTGCCCGTAAATGGAATCTCGTTCATTATACATTTCACGAGTGTGGATTTTCCTTCGCCGTTTTTTCCTACGAAAGCAACCTTCTCACCGCGCTTGATGGTGAGCGTCACATCCTCGAACACTTTATGTTCGCCGTACGCTTTTCCCACATTATCACATATTATCGGATAATCGCCGCTACGTTGACATGGCGGAAACTTTAGGTGCATGACCGATTTGTCCACCTCGTCTATCTCTATGGGCACAATCTTCTCAAGTTGTTTGATGCGACTTTGCACCTGCACGGCCTTCGTGGCTTTGTATCTGAATCGCTCTATAAAGTCCTTGATGTCGGCTATTTCCTTCTGTTGGTTCTCGTATGCTCTGAGTTGTTGTTCGCGGCGTTCGGCGCGCAGCTTGACATATTCGTCATATTTCACCTTATAATCGATGATTTTGCCACACGATATCTCCAGTGTTCGATTGGTTACATTATTGATAAATGCACGGTCATGGCTGACAAGTACCACCGCTTTGGCACTCTGTTGGATAAATCGTTCCAGCCATTGTATGCTCTCAATGTCGAGATGGTTGGTTGGCTCATCAAGCAACAACACGTCCGGTTTGCGCAACAGAATCTTGGCCAACTCTATTCGCATGCGCCATCCTCCACTGAACTCGGATGTGGGGCGCTCCAGATCTTCACGCTTGAAGCCCAAACCGGTGAGCGTTCTTTCTATTTCTGCCTCATAATTGCTACCGCCGAGCATCTGGTAGCGGTCATGTTCCTGGGTGAATTTCTCTACAAGGGCGATGTATTCGTCACTTTCGTAGTCGGTACGTTCAGCCAGTTTCTTGTTCAACAAGTCTATCTCTTCCTTGAGCCTCGTGTGCTCGGCGAATGCCTTAAGTGCCTCTTCTCTCACAGTAGTGTTGTCTTGTAGAATCATCACCTGTGGCAGATAACCAATCGTTGTTTCCGTTGGGATGGATACGATACCGCTTGTCGGATGTTGTATCCCTGAGAGAATCTTCAACAGAGTTGACTTTCCTGCGCCGTTCTTTCCTACCAATGCTATCCTGTCGTGGTCGTTGATGACAAAACCGGCATCGCTAAACAGCGGTTTGATACTGAATTCTACTCTTAATCCTTCTACTGAAATCATTTGCTTTTTCTTTAGGACTGCAAAGTTAAGCATTTTTGTATTGATGTGCAAAATATCATTTTTGATTTACTATTTGGCTGTCGAGTTTTCGTAGATTAGCTCATAAATCGTATAATTATGCAATATCGAAAGTAAAAAATCTTGACAAATGAAAATCGCGAAATAGAAAGAAGGAAACCGAAAATTTATAAGATTTATATGACTTTTAAGACATATATGACCAATAATTATCCTTTTAGCATGTGAAAGGAACCCTTTTAGCATGTGAAAGGAACCCTTTTAGCATGCGAAAGGAACCCTTTGGCAGTGTAAAAGGAACCCTTTTGAATGAGAAAAACGCCTGTTTTTTGCCAAAAAATCAGTGGTTTTGATGTGAAAAACCATTGGTTTTTCTTTTGAAAACGACCGATATCGTTGATTATCAAACAATTATCTGAACCTTCGAAATACGTCCGATATTTACAAAAAATAAATTCTTCGTCCGAAATAACGCAATTATGAGAAGGTTTGGAAGAATTTTCATGTATAAATATTCACTTTTACTGTATTTTTATACATAAAATTGATTGTTGTGAAATTCGATAAGTCTTGTCGATAATAAATATCCGACATATAAAAAGATGTAACCACTGGGTGTGATTACATCTTAATTTTTTAATTATGTCAGAGACTATAATCTCTTATTTAAGAATCTTAGTCATATTGAATTCGGTGATTTTGACGTCCGGACTCACTTTCGCCTTGATGTTGTATTTGTTGCGGATAGATGAACCATCTATGTTTTCGATGTCCTGAATAGCGCCGAATTCCACTGCGTATTCATATTTTTGGTTGCCTATTTCCTTCTTTGAAATCTTGCAATTGTCTTCTATGTTCCAGTCCATCCGCGCCACATCGCTTTTGTATATCTTGTGTATGAATGTCATGACATCGCTTTGAGTAGCATCACTCTTGCCGAGGAAAGACATGAGTATAGGGCTCAGTGTCTCGGAAATCATCTTTTCGCTCTTGGTGTTCAGACCCTGGAAGAATGTCTTGAACAACATATTGATCATGACCTCCTCCTCGGGTTGCACAGTCTGTGTTTTCAAATCTCTGATACATTCGTCGGCCTTGTCGAAATATTCGCCGTTGGGCTGGTTTTGTTTGTAGTTTTCGTAGGCTTCGATAGTGTTTGATGCGGAAGCAGCAACCCAGTCCAACGAGTCGATCTTGTGCATCGCTTCTTTCTCATAACGGGAGTTGGGGTATTTGCGCATGAACTCTTCGATAGCACTTTTCGAGTTGTTTACAAGAGCGTCTGTCCATGATTTGGTCATTTGCCTGAGTTCGTTCAGATGATCAGTGATAGCCTGTCGATGTTCTTCTGGAGCGTCAGAATAGTTGTCGAGATATTTCTGCAGGATATCAGCGTCGTCGCTGCTCAGTGCATATTCATATTCTGTCTGTTCCTCCTTGTTTGAAGAACTGTTGCCGAAGATGAAGAACGCCACACATGCAAGGGCCACTACGATGGCTATGATTGATGTTATGATGACTGGTGTGTTGTTTTTCTTCTGTGGTTGTTGGGGCGTGGGTGATGTCGTGCCCTGCAAATTCGCATTGATGTCTGTCGTATTGCGATGATGGCAGTTGGGACACTCTGGCTGACTTTTGAGATATTTGTTACTGCAATACGGGCAGACGATGAGCTGATTTGCAATTTTTATGCCGCAGTTGGGGCATACCTCTGCCTGGTCACTGACAGTATGACCGCATTCGGGACATTTGATGATTGCCATATTATTGTTTATTTTAAATTTATACTATTTGTGATGTTTGAATTTTATTTCTCTTAGGCTGTGATTGCCCATGAAACGGCTTTTGTCGATGTATCCTTTAACGCCATCGATGTGTCCTTTTCCGGTATATTGCCACATGGTGATGTCGTGTTCGTCGTATATTTCCGGTTCGCGGGTAGTGTATTGCGCTATCATCAACTTGTAATCGTGCAGTTTGCCGGAGAGATATTTGTTGTAGAAATTGGTGAATGTGTATATCAGCGGTTTTTGTTTGTACACTTCCTCCACCATGTTGAGAAATTTGAACAGTGAGTCGCAGAATTCCTCTGTGGACAAACCGCTCTTTGTCTCGATGTCAATCATCGGGATGAGATCCTGTTCTGATGGAACACACTGTGTGACAAAGTTGGCCAACTGTTTGGTCAAGTCTGTCTTTGGCCTGAAAAAGTGGTATGACCCCACTTTTATGCCATGTCTATGGGCCAGCTGGATGTTGTACTCGTATTTATGGTCGATGTTGTCCCCGCCTTCGGTTGCTTTGAGATAGACGTAAGCCATCTTGGTGTTGTTGCCGATGACGTCCCAAAACACCTCGCCCTGATAGTGGCTCATGTCGATTCCGTGTACGTGGGTGCAAGTATCTTCACATTCAATATTCTTGTCTGAAATATCCTGTGCGAATATCGATGTGGTTGTAGTAAGGAGTAATATAATGGAGATTAATAATGATTTCATATTGCAAAAGTACATAATTTTTATGATATGCAGGACGGCCCAATTATTAAATCGTGTTATAGGAATGATATTTTCTTGTCATGACCACGATGATGGTGTGATGTAGCGGTTTGTTGTCTTGATGTTATTCTTCAATTTCAGACAGACTGTTGGTAAAGCTTTGCATGAAATTGCTGATGGTTTCGATAGGCGCATAAGTCAGATATTTAGTCCTGTGCCACAGATTGTTGCGCAGCAATGTGGAATTGTTGTGCAGCAGTCCGCTGCGTCCTTGACGGAAATGCCATTCGTTTTGGTCGTAATGAGGCAACCGTGTAAGCGATTGCAATGAACGCTTGTAGGCTGTGTTGTCAATGTGTTGGACAAAAGGTATTTCTTCCTGCTCGAAATTGAGGGTGGTTATGAGTATGCTGCCTATGAACTGGCCCATTTGTTGGATGAGCAATGATTTCATCCATTTTTCCAGTTTTACGAAATCCACCTTGTCTCCCTTGCGTCTCAGATGCAGACCCAATGGGATGATTTTGTTGTATGATATGCCGTTTGTGATAATGGCATCAATATTGCCGACGATTATGTTGAGCAAGTCCAATGTCTCTATGGATGTGTCGATGGCATGCAGTTCGTTGTTTCTTATCTTTGCCAGTTTCCTGTTCAGGAGCGTGTTGCACAACGTGTATGCGGGTTGCCTGGCGTATTGGCGGGTGATGTCGGCCGCGGATATATTCTTGTCTTCAAACAGTTTGTCGATGATAAATCGGGGAATGGGGTTGGGTTCATTGGCAGGGATACTCTTGACTGCTGACGCTACACAAACAGCGACGTCTTGCACAACAATCATGTTGTACAACTTGTTCCATTTGAAATCGGACATCGGTTCGACCGGTTCATATTCATTGAACGCTCCGATGCGCAATAGCCTGAAGAAATTTCGTTTGATGATGTCCATGATTATTGCTGTTTAGAATAGTTTTTAGGGAAATTGATTAAGATACAGATTATCGCAAACAGACCGAGCGCGAAAGGATAATATAAATAAGGTATCAATTCGACAGGATTTTGTCTGGTCAGTCCTGCGGCCATCAGTATCTGCGCACCGTAGGGTATGATGCCTTGCATGAAACAAGAGAAGGTATCGAGGATGCTTGCTGCCTTGCGGCTGTCCACATTGTATGTCTGACTTATCTGTTTGGCGATGCCTCCTACACTGATAATCGCCACCGTATTGTTGGCCGTGCATACATTGACCGAGGCAACGAGAAATCCTATCACAAGTTCCGCGCCGCGCCGACCGTGTATACGTCTTGTTATCTTGTCGATGATATAATCGATGCCGCCATTGCTCTTCACTGTCTCAAAGAGTCCACCGGCCAACATCGTGATGATGATGAGCTCGCTCATGTTATTGATGCCTGTTCCTATCGAACCGAACCATCCGAACATGTCGGACGAACCGCTTGATATGCCAATGACTCCTGTAAGAATGATACCGACGGTCAGCACTTTCATCACGTTCATTCCCATCAGGGCAGTGATGAATACCGCAAGGTAGGGTATTAGTTTGACAAATTCTATCCGTGGAATGTCGGTCGGGGCTTTGATGCCGCTGCCAAGAATGATGTAGACGACGAGGATTGCTATCGCAACAGGAAATACAATGTATGAATTCACTTTGAACTTATCGTTCATTTTGCACCCTTGCGAACTTGTGGCGGCTATCGTTGTGTCGGAAATGAAAGACAGATTGTCGCCAAAAAAGGCTCCTCCAACCACCAATGCCGTGATGAGCGGCAGGTTGCTACCGGTAGTATCTGCCAGTCCTGCTGCTATGGGAACCAATGCCACAATTGCTCCTGTGCTTGTGCCAATCGACAGACTGATGAAACAGGTGACTATGAAAAGTCCAGCTAAAAATATCGAATCGGGTAATACTCTCAACATCATGTTCACCGTCGCTTCTACACATCCGATGTCTTTGGCCGTGTTGGCAAATGCTCCGGCCAGTATGAATATCCAGAGCATCGACAAGATATTGGCATTGCCGGCGCCTCGGCTGAAGATGTTGATACGTTCTTGTAAGGTCTTTTTCCCTTTTCCCGATGACAGTCCGACTGCGTATATGCCCGAGATAAGAAACGCGACGCTGATGGGCATCTTGTAGAAATCGCCGGCTATGATAGATGTTATCAGATATATTCCAATGAAAAGAATCAAAGGACTTAATGCTATAAGGCCTTTCTTTTTGTTCATTTATTTTTAAGATTATAATTGTGTCCTACGATAAAAATCAACGTTCTCTTTAGTCAATAACTCGATAGGCATATAATTGACCGGCTGCACCTTCTTCTTCAAGACGACTGCCTGAAACAGCGAGTTCACGCAGTTGTATCCTTGTTGATATCCGTGTTGGGCAATCAGAAACGATATGCTGCCCATGCGCAGACACCTTGCATTCTTGGCCACCATGTCATATCCCATGATTTGTACGTTGCGCATGTTGTTGCGCAAAAGATAGTCACCTATGATATGGGCCTTTGAGTTCAGAGTGATACAATGGTGTACGAGTGGATGACTGCTGAAAAACTCCTCTAACAAGGTGTTGTATTTGTTTTTTGTTCCATTGAAGGGTAGATGCAGTTCCACAATTTCTATATTGGGATAGTGGTCTTTCATATAATGACGGAAACCTACTTCGCGATTGGCTTGCTGCTTGCTCGTCACTTGTTGATCCTTAACCTGCTTGAACAACATTATCTGTTTTTCGTTCGAAGCTATCAACATGAGCATCTTTGCTGCAAAATATCCACTGCAAAAAGAGTCTTGTCCCCAGAATGCCAAAGGCTTCAAATCAGGCATGTATGAGTCGAGCAATACGAAGGGAATGTTCTTTTCGTGCAGAGAGTCGGTGAAAATTCTTGTGATTTCAAGGTCCATGGGTACTATTATCACGCCGTCCGGTGAGTTGGAGAGACATTCTTGGGATTGTTGCATGAACGATTCGTTGTCAAAACGTTTGTAATACATGATTTTCACATCGATATGAAATTCACGTCGTGTGTCCATCGATTTCTTGGCACCTTGCTCCACCTCCTCCCAATATGCTTCCGATTCGTGCGTCGGAATAAGCATGTAGAATGTGTATGATTTGTTGTACGCCAAAGCACTTGCGTAGACATTGGGATGATAGTTTATTTTCTTTAGGATGGCTTGTATCTTTTCTTTTGACTGCTGTGACACATTTGCCCTGTTGTGAATCACCCTGTCTACCGTGCCAACCGATACGTCGGCCATTTGTGCAATATCCTTTATCGTAATTTTTTCATTCATACCCAAAACGGAAACATAATATGCAAATGTAACAATAAAAATCGAATCATACAGAAGGCAAAATGCTATTTTTATTAAAAATGGATATTATTCATTGTGAAATCCGTGTTTTTGACATAAAATTTATAATTTTGTGTGTTGGGCGATTATACAAAATAACACTTGTGATATTGCCGAAATTTATTTTATGATACATCGATTTTCAAAATATAATATATCCTTGCAGGCAATGATGTTGTCTGTTTATATGATTTGTTGGGCTTGTTCGGGTCATAACCATAGTGAGATTGCCGACAATCTGAACACTGTGTCGTATGAATATCATTACCGCAATCTTGACAGCACGATGGCTTATGCACAAAGGGCTTACGATATTTCCGATGATTACAGCGATGGTAAGGTCGAGGCATTGAACAATATGGCCTTTGTATATATCGCAAAGATGGAATATCAAAAGGCGGCCAATCTATTGGAATCGATATTGAAAAGCACAGACAATCAGATTGAACAATTGATAGCCGATGTTCAGTACATGAGATTGTGTCAGCGCAAGTCCGAAAACAAAAACTTTTATACTTTCAGTCAAAGAGCCTTTTCAAGAATCGAGCGAATCAAAGAGGAACAGCATACATTGACGCCTCACCAGAACCGGCGCTTTGTTTATGCCCAAAGCGAATATGCCATCGTGTCATCCATATATTTTTATTATGTCGGTTTGAATTCCTCTTCTGTCAAGGCGATTGAAAGGATTGATCCAAACGGAGAGATTGTTGAAGACACGGCGCAACTACTGAACTATTATTACACAATAGGTTCGGGAGGAATAATCAAGAATCAAAATACTTGCCAGACGGAATTCAATTATCTCATGAGGTGCTATCTTCTGTCCAGGCAATATAATTATCCTTATTGGGAGGCTAACTCGATGCAGGCCATCAGCGAACATCTTTTGGATACGCGGAACGGTGGTTTTCTTTTAAGGAATAATCCTCAAGAGATAGATTTTGTGAATGTAGACAAGGTGCCGGATTCTCTTTTAGCCGGTAACATGGCAGAACGCTCGTTGCGCCTTTTTGAGAATTACGGCGACGTTTATCAGACGGCCGGAGCACTCCGAACAATTGCACAGTGTCATTGGGCGATGGGTGACTATCGTGAAGCATTGGCATTTCTGCATCTCGCACTTACCAAAAACAAGATCGTAAGCAATGCTCCCGACCTTGTGGCATCGATACGTGAACAACTGTCTTTGGCTTATTCGGCCATCGGCGATAAGGCGAATAGTGATATTAGTAGGCGAATTTATCTCGATATGCAAGAGAAAACGCGTCAGGATCGGCAACTTGAAGCACGTGCCGAACAGTTGGACAATAACTCAAAAATACTTAATGCCATGATCGTGGCTGTGGTTGTGATGATTGTCTTTGTTATCCTTTTGCTCTTGCTTTTCCACTATATGCGCCATCGTAACATACGCAAGTATTCAATAACGGATTTGCTCTATCCTCTCGAGGAATGGAAGCTAAAAAACGATGAACAGGAACGGCGCGACAAGGAACTGTTCGATGAATTGGAGGAAAAGAAGAATATGATGAGCCAACAATTGCTCAACAACAAGCAACGTAATATCGAGCATAGCGCAAAGATATCTCTTGCCAATAGCATTTTGCCGTTCATCAATCGCATTGAACATGAGATAAACCGACTCACAAAGGCCAACGAAGATGATGCTGTCAGGCATGAACGCTATGAATACATTTCCGAATTGACTGATATAATCAATGAATACAACAATGTGCTTACACGTTGGATACAGATGCGTCAGGGAGATTTGAATTTAAAAATAGAAAGTTTTCCGATGCAGAGTCTCTTTGATATTGTCTCCGGCAGCCGCATGGAATATCAGTTGAGAGGCATCACATTCAATATCGAAGAAACAACAGACATTGTTAAGGCGGACAAAGTGCTCACATTGTTTATGATCAACACGATTTCCGAAAATGCTCGTCGGTTCACACCTGACGGCGGTACGGTGTCGTTGTATAGCCGGCACACGGACGATTATGTGGAAATATCGATAGCCGATACAGGTTCCGGCATCCCGAAAGAAAAACTGAAAAATATATTCAGTCATAAACTCAACGACACTCAAAGAAACGATCTGAACGGAGATAATGATGAACGCAAGTCATACGGCTTCGGACTATTGAACTGCAAGGGTATAATCGATAAATACAAGAAGATGAGTTCTTTTTTCAATGTCTGTACTATTGGTGTTGAGAGTATACCCGGCAAGGGCAGCCGATTCTTCTTCCGTTTGCCGAAAGGTATTGTACGATTGTTGGTCGCTCTGTTTTTCTGTCTTTCAGCATTAGATAGTACTGCCGCAGGCGACAAATTTCTTAATCTCGCGGCTCAATATTCGGATAGTGCTCACGTCAGCAATGAACATGGACAATACGGACAGACATTCAACTATGCTGACAGTTGCATAGCCAATCTCAATAAGTTTTATTTGTCTCAAAACAATACAAAGCATAACAATCTGATGACTCTTATTGCCGAAGATGACAGACGTCCGGCAGAGCTGACATGGCATAGCGATAGCCTTGATATCGATTATGACATCATATTAAAATTACGAAACGAATGTGCCATTGCTGCGTTGGCCGTACATGATTGGAATCTGTATCATTACAATAATAATGTTTACACACAACTATTCCGAAAGATAAGTGCCGATAACACTCTTTCAGACTATGTGAACGTGATGCAGAAATCGGAGAGCAGCAAGAACGTGGCAATCATCATGTTGGTGTGTTTGTTTATCATGATTTTCCCGGCTTACTATTTCCTTTATTATCGATCGCGCATCTATTTCAATATGTGTGTGGATGGTATCGATTCTATAAACAAGGTGTTGTTGAGTGATGTTGATGTCGAGAATAAGTTGAAAAGTGTAAACGAATTGTGGAAAGGCAAGGAGCGACTGACCGAATTGAGCAACCGTTTTGCACCTCTTTCTACGGTTGTCAATAAGATAAAACAAGCATTGGAACAAACCATAGCGCGAAACAGTCTCCGCATTGCCGATATGGAATATATGGCAGATGACTTGAAAAGGGTGGAGTATGAGAACGACAAGATGTATATCTGCAACAACGTTCTTGACAATTGCCTGTCTACGCTCAAACATGAGACAATGTATTACCCCTCGCGTATCAGACAATTGATAGACGGTACGGATAACAATCTTATGGCTATGAAGGAGTTGGTGACTTATTACAAACAACTTTACACCATCCTCATTCTGCAGGCCAACAGACAGATAGAATGTTGTAATAATGTGGACAATGGCACACTGACATATATGTTTGAAATATTGAAGAAACTCAATGCCGGCAAACGATACGTGTATGATATCACCGAGCCCAATGAACGATATGTGAAGGTGAATGTGCATTTGCAATCGCTGACACTTGACGGCACTCAATATTCTGACTTGTTCACACCTCTTACTTGTGATGTGCGCTTCCTCATATGCAAACAGATAGTTCGCGATGTGGGCGAATTGACCAATGCCCGAGGCTGTGGCATCAAGGCTTACGAAGGAATAGACAAAGAAACAATAATCGAAATAACACTCACGAAATCAATATGGAAAAGTTTAAAGTTATCATTGTAGAGGATGTACCATTGGAGTTGAAAGGTACTGAAGGAATTATTCGCAATGACATACCTGAGGCCGAAATCATCGGTTCGGCCGATAACGAGATAAGTTTTTGGGCTTTGATGAAACAGCAACTACCTGACCTGGTGTTGTTGGATCTCGGCCTCGGCGGTTCCACAACGGTAGGTGTGGACATCTGTTTGCATGTGAAAGAAAAATATCCGGAGCTGAAAGTGCTTATCTTTACCGGCGAGATCTTGAACGAAAAACTTTGGGTGGATGCCCTTGATGCCGGTTGCGACGGTATAATCCTGAAAAGTGGAGAGCTGCTCACGCGCAATGATGTGATTAGTGTCATGCACGGCAAACGTATGGTCTTCAATCAACCCATACTTGATAGGATCGTAGAAAGATTCAAAAATAGTATTGATGATCAAATCTCTCATAAAGAAGCACTTATTCGATATGAGATAGACGAATACGATGAACGATTCCTACGGCATCTGGCTCTCGGATATACTAAAGACCAGATTGCCGGATTGAGAGGCATGCCTTTCGGTGTGAAAAGTCTTGAAAAACGACAAAACGAATTGATACAGAAACTTTTTCCCGACGGCAATGGCGGAGTGGGGGTCAATGCCACACGACTGGTGGTGAAGGCTTTGGAATTGAGAATCATCGACATAGACAACCTTATGCCGGATGAGGATTGATATAATCATTACATTTTTAGTATGAAAAAAGACCGACTGTTCTCATATTTTGCCTCCGCTATCATATTGGCGGAGATAGTATTGATAATACTTTCATGGCTGATAACGGCGGCTTATCCCGAACTGTCCATGCGCTCAATACTTAGTGGAGAGGGTGTCAGATGGTTGCTCGGGCATTTCGTTGACAATCAGATGTCCCCTGTTATGGTATGGATGATGCTGATTGCCATTGCGGTGGGTGCAGTTGTGAAAAGCGGTTTGTTGGGCACGTTGAGATCGATAGGGCATTTGAACTATCGTGAGAGGCTTGCCCTTCGTCTGGTCTCTTGTGAATTGATTGTCTCAGCGTTTATTTTGATTCTGTTAACGTCGGTGCCTAATGCCGTATTGTTGAATGTCACAGGTAAAATATATCCCAGTAGTTTTTCAGACAGCATAGTACCGATAATGTCGTTCATATTTTGTGTTTGTTCGATAACGTTTGGTAGCACTGTGGGCAGAATCACATTGTCAACGGGCTTTTTTGACATTTTGACCTATGGCATAATTAAGTCGGCTCCATTGTTTGTCATATACATATTGTTGGCCGAACTGTATCACACTGTGTGTTTCGTTTTCTTGTTATGACGGATTCTGCACATGGCTCTGTTAGGTTCATGTAATCCGTTAATATCGTCAAGTACTTAGATTATCCGAGGTCAAAGAACCATTGTTCAAAAACATCAATATCGTTTTTTTATTTTGTTAGTTTTGCGATTTTATATACTTTTGCATAAATTTTAATCCAAAATATAATGGCAGAATATTTAGGTACAAACAAGAAAAAGATAACAGCTCCTTATTTCTCAGAGATGAAAGAAGCAGGTGAAAAGATCACAATGCTTACATCATACGATTACACTATGGCTTCGATTATCGATGCTGCCGGTGTTGATAGTATCCTTGTCGGCGATTCGGCGTCGAATGTTGCAGCAGGTTATGATACAACTCTCCCGATAACCTTGACGGACATGATATATCACGCAAGTGCAGTTGCACGTGCAGTTAAACATGCGTTGGTGATTTGTGATATGCCGTTCGGCAGTTATCAGATATCGCGCGAACAGTCAGTTGCCAATGCTGTGAGAATAATGAAAGAGAGTGGAGTTGATGCCGTAAAACTGGAAGGAGGCATCGAGATTATCGATACCATCAAGGGTATCATTAATGCTGGTATTCCGGTGTGCGGACATCTCGGACTTACTCCTCAGAGCGTTCATAAGTTCGGCGGTTATGGTCTAAGAGCAAACAATACACAGGAAGCGGAGAAACTCATATCAGATGCTATCGCCCTTGCTGATGCCGGTTGTTTTGCAATTGTGCTGGAAAAAGTTCCGGCTGCGCTTGCTGCCGAGATATCGCATCGTGTGGATTGTCCTACGATAGGTATCGGAGCCGGCAATGGTACCGACGGACAAGTGTTGGTTTATGCCGATATGCTCGGAATGAATAAGGGTTTCAAACCTAAGTTCTTGCGTCAATACGCCGATTTGCACGAAATTATTACCGGTGCAGTGGGCCGATATATCGACGATGTGAAGAGCACGGACTTCCCCAACGAGTCTGAAAGTTATTGAAATAATGAATACACGATATACGCCTGTGCACGGCAATCTGTGGCACAAAGACTTTATAATACTCGCATTGTCTGAATTATTTCTTACAATTTCAGTATACATGCAGTTGCCTGTATTCTTTAAAAACTTTTTCTGTCATAGATTATTTCAAGTCGATGACTTGGGTTTGGCAATTGGCGTATATGGTTTAGGTCTTTATGTTTTGGGCCCTTTCTGCGCATGGCTTACTCATCGTTTCAGGCGCAATAGAGTGTATATGATTTCCTCGGGGTGCCTTCTCCTTGTTTTTGCCTTTGCCTCTCTGTATGGTGATGTCGTGACAATGAGTTGTCTCCGTCTTGCACTTTGGTGCGTTAGTTTGTTGTTCGGTGCGTTTTACGGAATGTCCAAAAGAGTTCTTACCGGTATCTTATTGATTGATAAGAGCGAATCACATCTTCGGACTCAGGCCAATAGTTGTTCTGCATGGATATCGAGATTCTCTTTGGGGTTAGGGCCTGCTTTGTCGCTTTTTGTTCTCAATTATCTGAAAGATATCGACATTACGTTGATAGTGATTATTCTCATGCTCTTGTCGATATGTTTTGTTCGGTTGGTTAAATTTCCATTCAAGACGCCCGATGAAGATATAAGATTTCTGTCCTATGACCGTTTCTTTATGTGGAGTTCCTGGAAATATTTTTTGATAATGGCCTTGCTCTCAGTCTGTATAGGATTGATATTAACTTTGCACCATGGCAGAGCCTTGTTTTATGTCATGTTTGTTCCTGGTTTTATCGTTGCAATACTGACCGAGAATATGTTTGATAAAGAAAAGAGAGGAATCATACATAAAATTATTTTGTGTATTCCGCTATTGTGTGTGGGCGTATTTATAATGTTGAACGCTAAATATGGTTCAACAATCTATTGTCTGGCATCTTTCTTTATCGGTATGGCTTTGGAATATGTTGGTTCGCATATATTGAATATGTTTATCAATGCAAGCATGCATTGCCAGCGGAGTACTGCCATCAGTACATATTTTCTTGCAAGCGAGAGCGGTATGGCTTTTGGTGTATGTATGGGATGTTTGTTCTATGAGAAGATAGAACAAATCCTTTTGTTTGTGATTCTTTCTATTGTATTGACGGCTGCTGTTGTAAGCAGAAATGTGTGGACAGTTACTGATAAACGATAATGAAATTTGTATTAATACACGTAATTGGTTGATTTATGATTATAGATTTTGATAATATTAAAGACTGTGTGTTTGATGGTTTCAAGGGTGGTCATGGCATTCTGACCATGCGTAGTTTCGCTGATAGTGTTTGCAAAATTATGTACCATCGCTTAGAGCCCGGAGCTGCGTTGGGATTGCATAAACATGAGAACAATTGTGAAATCATAATTATGCGGAAAGGTGAAGCCACTGTTCATTGTGACGGCGAGATAGAAAAACTCCGTGAAGGTCAAGTGCATTATTGCCAACGTGGTCATTCTCATTATATTGAGAACAATACTAAAGAAGAAATTCAATATTTAGCCATCGTTGTTGAACTTGTGTGATAGTTCGGTTCATGTATGTGCAAAAATGGATTGTGTCATGTCAATATGAAATATCCGGTTTTCATGTGCATCCAGATCCTGATGTACCAAACAGAAAGGACAGTTACTATACACGAAAGAAGAAACACTGCCTCTTCTGCAAGCGAGCAGGAATCGAGCCGACAATCGTACACCTAAAATCAGATTTCCGTCAGGGACGCAACTTTTATAAAGGTATGTTCGGGGATGCTGTCAATGTACTGTTGGCGGCGGTGGCATATAACTTCAGAAGAGCTATGAGGGCTCTTTGGCGACTTATTGAAAAAATCTGTGGGATGCTGTTTTCTTACAACATCCCGCAGGAATATGCTTTTTAAGGGGCGACTAATTACAGTTTTATTATTACTAAAATGTCCGTAAAAAACATGTTTGATATGTTTTTAATGGACATTTTAGTAATATAACATAGTTGTCAGAGATCTTCAAATCTCACTACTTCTTCTGTGGGATTTGTCGGTTTTTCATTGTGATTATTTTCATCTTTTGTGGAGTTGTCGATAGAATGGCGAATTGGTACGCCAAACTCATCATACATCTCTTTCTCTTCTGCGTTGATACTATCTGTGTTCAACGAGTCGTTTTTGGCAGATTCTCTGTAACTTGCACAATTGTACATGCCGTATGTTATGCTTTTGTCTTTCGGCTTCCCGAATTTGGCATGATATTGCTTGAAAGCAGGATCTTTGAGAACCGCATTGAGGAAATATCCGCAGATGGGTAAGGCCGTACGACTGCCTTGTCCGAGAGCTCCTGTCCTGAAATGGATACTTCGGTATTCGCCTCCAACCCAAGCTCCTACTACAAGTTTGGGACTGACGCCCATGAACCATGCGTCGGAATGATTGTTTGAGGTTCCTGTCTTTCCTCCCCATTCGGTATCGCGGAATTCGCCGACATATCCCCAAAGACTTTGTGACGTGCCACCGGGCTCGCGCAGACCTCCCAATAACAATTGCTGCATCAAATAAGCTGACTTGTAAGGAATAACCTGATTTTCATCATTTGGTGCCGAATAGACCTCTCTTCCATCTTTGTCCACGATTCTTGTGACAAGTACAGGCTCGGCATGTTTGCCATCATTGGCAATAGTGCAATAAGCATTGGCCATTTCCAACAGATTGACATCGCTTGAGCCTAATGCCAATGATGGTGTGTCGTCAAGTTGGCTCTTTATACCCATTTTGTTCGCAGTCTCAATTATGCGCTTGATTCCCATTTCTTGACCAAGTCTTACTGCAACAGAGTTGATGCTTCGTGCAAATGCGCTTTTAAGTGGCATAGAGTCGCCGGTGAAATAACCGTTGGCGTTGGTCGGAGCCCACTTTACCATATCTCCTTTTTTCTTGTCATACACATCCATACTGATGTATTCGTCACGGCGTTTATCACATGGGGTGAGACCTTGATTCATGGCTTCGGTGTATACAAAGAGTTTGAATGTCGATCCGGGTTGGCGCATCGCTGTGACCTTATCATATTTCCATGAATTGAAATCAATATCTCCTACCCATGCCTTCACAGCTCCTGTCTGTGGTTCCATTGCAACAAATGAACAGTGCATGAATCGTACCATGTAGCGTATGGAGTCCATCGTTGAGATTTCTTTCTCAATGGTGCCTTTCTCGTAATCATATAGTTTCACTGTGTGGGGTTTATTCAGATAATATATGATGGAGTCGGGGGCGTTGGGATATTTTTCCTGAAGATATTTATATACAGGTTGTTTGTGTGCGATACCTTCGATAAAGCCTTCTATGATTTGATGTTTCTCGTCTCTCCACGGATCTTCTTTGCCCCAATGATTGTTGAAATTGCGCTGTATTTGTTTCATCTGTTTGGTGGCAGCTTCTTCCGCGTATTTCTGCAGTCGGGTATCGATTGTGGTGTAAATTTTCAGACCTGAACTATACAGATCGTAATTGTTCTCTTTGCACCAACCACTGAGATAATTTGCCACAGCCTCTCTGAAATATTGTGCTTGTCCGTCGTAATTTGTCTCAACACTGTATTTCAGAGAAATAGGAGTAGTGGAAAGTGTGTCGAATTGTTCCTTTGTCAAATCGCCATGACTCAACATGTTGCCGAGTACAACGTTTCTTCGTTTGATACTGTTTTCAGGATTGGTTATTGGATTATAATATGTTGTGGCCTTGAGCATACCGACAAGGACGGCTGCCTGTTCGGTGGTAATGTTGGCCGGTGTGGTGTTGAAATATGTCTTGCATGCAGTTTTGATACCGAATGAATTTGATCCGAAATCAACGGTATTGGCATACATTGTGAGAATCTCGTTCTTTTCGTACAAGAGTTCAATCTTTGTAGCAATTATCCATTCTTTGCTTTTCATAATAAGAATGCGCACTCCGGGTATCTTGCCCAACAAACCGGTGGAGTATTGTGTGCGGACCCTGAACATGTTTTTGGCTAATTGCTGGGTGATAGTAGACGCACCACGGGCATCATTTCTGAAAAGAGCGTCTTTAAAAGCGCCCATCAAACCTAATGCATCGATTCCACGGTGACTGTAAAAACGTTCATCTTCTGTGTCGATGAGAGCTTTCCAGAAAGATGGATTTACTTCATTATATTTGACCGGTGTTCGGTTCTCGTTAAAGAATTTTCCAATCATTATACCATCTGCACTGTATATCTCTGATGCTTGATTGGTAGAAGGATTTTTGATTTCGGAAAAACCAGGGGATTTGCCGAATAACCATAAAAAGTTGATATCTACCATTCCGAGATAAACGATAAATGCAATTATACATGAAATTGCCACCATGAGCGTTTTCTTGTACCAAGGACTGCCCTTATACAGATTTTTATACCATGAGAACAACGTGTGGAGTTTATTGCCGCACCAATACAAAGTACTTTTTAATTTATTCATTCTTCAATCTTAATGATTTATGCAAATGTACGAAAATAGTTTAATTATGTAGCTTGTTGTCTATATAATTTATGATTTCTTTAATATTGTCGGGCGAAAACCATTTGATATTTTGATCGCGTTTGAACCATGTTTGTTGTTTGCGACAGTATCGTCGGCTGTTGCTTTGTATCTTTGCTATGGCATCATCTAATGTGATGTTGCCGTCAAAATACTCGAACAGTTCTTTGTATCCCACTGTATTCAATGCATTAAGCCCTCGAAGCGGAAACACATTCCGGGCTTCGTCGAGAAATCCCATTTCCATCATTTTAAGAACTCTTGAATTGATTTTTTCGTAAAGTTTATCACGAGTGTCCGTCAAACCGATTTTGATGATTTGAAAAGGACGTTGTTTAAGTTCTTTTTTTCTGAATGATGTATAAGGTTGTCCTGTCATGTGACAAATTTCAAGAGCGTGAACCACGCGACGTGGATTGTTCTTGTCTACTATTTGCCAATGTTCGTAATCAAGTTGTTTCAATTCTTCGACAAGAGTCGGAAGACCTTCTTCGCTCAATCTTTTTTTCATCCATTCTCTTGTAGCATCGTCGACTGTCGGTATGTCATCGATTCCATCACATACGGCATCAATATACATCATACTGCCTCCGCTCATTATTGCAAGATCTTTTTCTTTAAATAGATTATCACAAAGAGTCAATACATCTTGCTCAAACATGGAAGCACTGTAATAATCCTGAATGTGATGCGTTCCGACAAAATAGTGTTTTACGTCTTGCTGTTGTTCTTTGGTAGGAGCGGCTGTTCCAATAGGTATTTCTGAAAATATCTGCCGAGAATCAGCATTGATTATCGGCAGATTATAATGTTTTGCAATTTTCAGGCTTAACTCGGTCTTACCGATACCGGTAGGGCCAAGTATGACTATTAGTGTTTTCATTTAACGGATAATTCCGCGTTTAGATGATTCTACAAAATCGATGATGTATTGTATCTCTTTTGTTATTTGCATTGTGCTTTTTATTTCGGCTATTCCTTCAGCCAAAATTCCTTTGGAATAAAGACATCTGTAAGCATTGTGAATGTGCTCAATCAACTCGTTGGAGAATCCGCGACGACGCAGTCCAACCAAATTAATACCTGCGTATCTTGTCGGTTCTTTGCCTGCAATGATATATGGTGGTATGTCTTGACTGAATCGGCATCCACCTTGTATCATTACATATCCGCCGATTTTGCAGAATTGATGGCAAAGGACTGCCGCGCTGACAATAGCATTGTCGTCTATGGTTACTTCTCCGGCAAATTTTGTAGAATTACCAATAATCAAATTGCTGCCGAGAACGCAGTCGTGTGCAACGTGCATATTCTCCATGAGAAGATTGTTGCTGCCGACAACTGTTTTGCCTTTTGATGCTGTACCACGTGAGATAGTTACGTTTTCACGTATGCTGTTGTTGTCGCCTATCTCACAGGTCGTTTCTTCTCCACGGAATTTCAAGTCCTGCGGCTTTGTTGATATACTGGCTCCAGGAAATATTTCGTTGTTGTTGCCGATACGTGCGCCGAAATTGATTGTCACACTGTTTTGAAAAACGTTGTTGTTGCCAATTACAACATCCTTATCAATATAGCAAAATGGTCCGATAATGTTGTCTTCTCCTATTTTTGCTTCGGGATGTACGTATGCTAATGGACTGATCTGATTCATTGTTGATGTGTGTATTATTTGTTTTTTACAATCTGAGCAGTAAATGTGGCTTCAGATACAATGTGATCGCCAACGAAGACATATCCTTTCATGGATGAGATACCGTGGCGTACTGGCGCGAGCAGATCTACTTTGAAAATTAATGTATCGCCCGGTACAACTTTCTGACGGAATTTCACGTCATCTATTTTCAAGAAATATGTTGACCATCGTTCCGGTTCTTCTACTGTATTGAGGACGAGCAATCCCCCACATTGAGCCATAGCCTCAATTTGTAATACTCCGGGCATGACTGGCTCTTGTGGAAAATGTCCCATAAAGAATGGCTCGTTACTCGTGATATTCTTTATTCCTACGATGCTTGTAGCGCCGATGGATATCACCTTGTCCACTAATTGCATCGGATAGCGATGGGGCAGGAGCTCCCTGATTCGGATGTTGTCCATAATCGGGGCATCGTTAGGATTGTAAATCGGTGCTTGTATTTCGTGTTTCTTTATTTCTTTGCGCATCTGTCGGGCAAACTTGTTGTTGATAGTATGTCCGGGACGCGTAGCAATGATTCTTCCCTTTATCGGTTTGCCGATAAGTGCCATATCACCAATGATATCCAATAGTTTATGGCGGGTACATTCATTATCCCAAACCAATGGCTTGTGTTGGATGTATCCTAATTCTTCAGCGTTTCGATGTTCAACTTTGAGCATGTCGGCCAACTGGTCGAGATGTTCTTGTGTCGTTTGTTTCTCGTATATGACGATTGCATTGTCCAAATCGCCTCCTTTGATGAGTTTTGCCTTGAGAAGAGGTTCGATATCACGAACAAATACGAATGTTCGGGCTGGGGCTATCTCGGAGACAAAATTTTCAATTTTGTCTAATGTGGCGAATTGGCTGCTAATGAATTTGGAGTTGAACGAACACATTGCCGTGAGACTGAACTCTTCGTCCGGCAGGATGGTGATGCACGAACCACTTTCTTTGTCTCTTATTTCAATCTTGTGTCTTATAATATACCAATCTTTCGGTGTGTTCAATTCTTCGATTCCAACTTCCTTAATCTTTTGTACGTACATTGCCGCACTTCCGTCGAGAATAGGAAATTCCGGGCCATTCACCTGAATAAAGCAGTTGTCAATTCCTAATGCATATAATGCTGCAAGTCCATGTTCGACAGTGGAAACGCGTACATCTCCTTTTCCTAATACTGTTCCACGCTGCGTATCTATTACGTTTTCGGCTATGGCGTCGATTACCGGCATTCCGTCAAGGTCAATACGTTGGATTTTGTATCCGGTATTTTCAGGTGCCGGATTGAATGTTACTGTCAGACTCAATCCTGTGTGTAGTCCCTTGCCGCAAAGCGAGAAACTGCCTTTGAGAGACATTTGTTTCAACATAATATTTAGGTATTTATTATTTCTTTAATTCGTCGATTTGCTTTTGAAGTTCTGCCACCTGCTTGTATAGTTCGGGTAGTTTACGGAAGATGGCCTGAGACTTGAAATAAGCTTGGGGTTTCATTGGCGGTGTTCCGATAAGTGTCTCGTTGCCTTTCAGATTGCCCGGCACTCCAGATTGGGCGCCCAAGAAAGTCTTATCACCTATTGTAATATGTCCTGCCAGACCTACCTGGCCTCCAAACATACACCATGAGCCGACTTTTGTACTGCCCGCAATGCCTACTTGAGCTGACATTACAGTGTTTTCGCCAATCTCTACGTTATGGGCCACTTGTACCAGATTGTCCAATTTCACACCTTTATGTATTATGGTACTTCCCATTGTAGAGCGGTCGATACACGTATTTGCACCAATTTCCACATTGTCTTCGATTGTCACGATGCCAATCTGTGGTATCTTATCATATCCTTCTGTGTTTGGTGCGAATCCGAAACCATCAGCTCCAATGACCGAACCGGCATGTATTGTGACGTTGGTACCCAATTTACAGCCATGATATATCGTTACATTCGGGTAAATCAGACAATTGTTTCCAAGTTTTGCATTATCGCAGACAACCGCATGTGGGTGGATACAACAACCGTCACCTATCTGCGCGTTGTCTCCAATGTAAGCGAAAGCTCCAATGTAGCAGTCTTTTCCAATGGTTGCTTTGGGTGATATATAAGCCAATGAGTCTATTCCCGTCTTTTGGGGCTTGCTTGCTTCGTACAATTGTAGCAGTTTGGCAATACATTCGTATGCATTGTCTACACGAATCAATGTGGTTGTTACAGGTTTTTCCAACTCAACGCTCTTGTCAATCAAGACGATTGAGGATTTCGTATTATATATATAATGTGTGTATTTGGGGTTGGAAAGAAATGATATTGCTCCCGGCACACCTTCTTCTATCTTGGCAAAAGTGTGAACACTGGCATTTTCATCGCCTTCGATTGTGCCGCAAATGAAATCAGATATTTGTTTAGCTGTAAATTCCATTTCAATTTTCTTTGTATATTATCTGCAAATATAATAATTTTTATTTGGAAATGCGGACTATATTCAGGAATAATGTTACGTATTTCGTTTACAGGCCTTTATATTTGATGTTTTTCAAGTTCTGTTTTCATCTGTTGCTGCAATTCTTTGGCTTTTTGTGCAGCCACATCGGCAAAGTCACGGTCAGGACTTGCGTAGATAATTCCTCTGGAACTGTTGACAAGAAGGCCGCAGTCTTTACTCATTCCGTATTTGCATACCTCCTGCAACGAACCGCCTTGCGCTCCCACACCGGGAACAAGCAGGAAACTATCTGGAACGATACGTCTGATGTCTTCGAACATCTTGCCTTGAGTGGCACCGACCACATACATCATGTTTCCCGTATTGCCCCATTGCATCGATTGCCTTAGCACTTTCTCAAATAGGCGTTCGCCATTCTTGTCCTCGTTCAATTGGAAATCATTACTTCCTTTGTTGCTTGTCAGCGCGAGCAGAATGACCCATTTGTCTTTGTATGTGAGAAATGGTGAGACGCTGTCTTCGCCCATATATGGAGCTACGGTTACAGCATCGATATCGTATTGCTCAAAGAATGTCCTGGCATACATTGCGCTGGTATTTCCAATATCTCCACGCTTGGCGTCGGCGATTATGAAATGGTCGGGATAGTATTCTTTCAGATATTTGATAGTCTTTTCGAATGCGATGATACCATTCACGCCGTATGCTTCGTAAAAAGCCAAATTGGGTTTGTATGCAACGCAATAGGGGGCTGTCGCATCTATGATTTGTTTGTTGAAACTGAATATCGGTTCTTCTTCTTCAAGAATATGTTGAGGAACTTTGTTCAAGTCTGTATCCAATCCTACACAAAGAAATGATTTCTTGTTTTTTATCTCTTGGATTAATTGTTGCTTGTTCATATATTTTATAATTCTGTTTCTTTCATTCGTTCTGCATTCTCGGCTACGGTGAGAGCATCGATCATATCTTGTATGTTGCCGGCCATAAATCCCTGAAGGTCATGAGTGGTGAATCCTATCCTGTGATCAGTGACGCGTCCCTGCGGATAGTTGTATGTTCGGATTTTGGCACTGCGGTCACCGGTCGAGACGAGTGTCTTGCGTCGGCTTGCAATATCGTCGATATATTTCTGATGTTCGCGGTCGTATATGAATGTACGCAGTCTCGACAATGCTCTTTCTTTGTTTTTGGGCTGATCTCGCGTTTCGGTACATTCAATCAAGATTTCTTCCACTTCTCCCGTATTAGGATTCTTCCAGGGATAGCGCAGACGTACTCCTGATTCCACTTTGTTTACATTCTGTCCGCCGGCGCCACTACTTCTGAATGTATCCCATTTGATATCACCTTCATTGATGTTCACTTCAAACTTGTCGGCTTCGGGCAATACGGCAACTGTTGCGGCACTGGTGTGCATGCGTCCTTGTGTCTCTGTAGCTGGAACGCGTTGTACCCTGTGGACGCCTGATTCGTATTTCATGGTGCCATACACATTGTCGCCGCTTACGGCAAAGTCGATTTCCTTGTATCCGCCGACAGCTCCTTCGCTGACACTCGTCACCGAAAGATTCCATCCTTTGGAATCGCAGTATCTCTTGTACATGCCGAAAAGGTCACCGGCAAATAGCGCAGCCTCGTCGCCTCCTGCTCCCGCACGTATTTCCATTTGTATGTTCTTGGCGTCTTCGGGATCTTTGGGAATGAGTGCTATTTTGATTTCTTCCTCTATTCGGGGCAGTATTTCCTCATTGTTTGACAATTCCTCACGGGCAAGCTCTCTCAAATCCGGATCATTTTCGGATGTGAGAATGTCTTTAGCCTCCTTGATGGAGTTAAGGCATTCGATATATCGCTTACGGGCGTTCATCAAATCGCCCAGATCTTTGTATTCTTTTGTGAGTTTTATGAAACGGGGTTGGTCGGATATCACCGCGGGGTCGGTGATGAGGGTCGACACTTCTTCGTATCTACTCTCCAGACCATCGAGTTTATCTAATATGTTGTTTTGTTCGGCCATCTTTAATGGGGTACTTAATAATTAAATTCTCCAAATTCTGACTTTATTGTAAGGCTGCGTGTTCCTTCTTCAACGCGTCCTATGATTTGGGCATCGATGTTGAAACTCTTGCTTATCTCAATTATCCTTTCGGCGTTTTCTGGTGACACGTAGATTTCCATGCGGTGACCCATATTGAAGACTTTGTACATTTCTTTCCAGTCGGTACAGCTTTCTTCTTGTATCATTCTGAACAATGGAGGCACGTCAAACATATTGTCCTTCACGACATGGCAGTTGTCGTTGACAAAGTGCATAACTTTGGTTTGAGCGCCACCTGTGCAATGGATCATGCCATGAATATCCGGACGCATTTCGTCCAATATCTTTTTTATTACCGGGGCATAGGTACGTGTGGGGGAGAGTACGAGCTGTCCTGCGTTCACATTCAGGCCGTCAACTTTATCCGTCAGTTTGTATTTTCCGCTGTAAACCAATTCTTCGGGTACCGCGTGGTCGTAACTTTCGGGATATTTCTCAGACAGATATTTAGAGAATACGTCGTGTCTTGCGCTTGTCAGACCGTTGCTACCCATACCTCCGTTGTATCTGTCTTCGTATGTGGCTTGTCCGAAAGATGCCAAGCCCACGATTACGTCACCCGGATGAATGTTGGCATTGTCAATTACATCCTTGCGTTTCATACGGCAAGTCACGGTAGAATCTACGATTATGGTTCTCACAAGGTCACCCACATCAGCCGTTTCGCCTCCTGTTGCATAAATGCCGATACCCATTTTTCTCATCTCGGACAACAGTTCGTCGGTGCCATTGATGACAGCTGATATCACTTCGCCTGGTACAAGCATCTTGTTTCTTCCTATTGTGCTTGAGACCAGTATGTTGTCCACAGCACCTACGCACAAGAGGTCGTCCGTGTTCATTACGATTGCGTCCTGTGCGATGCCTTTCCATACGCTGATGTCGCCTGTTTCTTTCCAGTACATATAGGCGAGTGATGATTTTGTACCGGCTCCGTCGGCATGCATGATATTGCAATATTCGGGATCGCCGCCGAGAATATCCGGAATTATTTTACAGAAGGCTTTGGGGTAGATGCCTTTATCTATGTTTTTTATCGCGTTGTGTACATCTTCTTTTGCTGCACTTACTCCTCGCAGCATGTAGCGGTTCGAGTTATTCATATTAATGTATTCTTAGTCATTACCATTCCAAAAATTCCAACTTGCAAATGCTTGTAACAAGAGCATTTCGATACCATTCTTTGTGGTCGCGCCATATTGGGCGCCGCGTTTCATGAACAATGTTTTGTCAGGATTGTATATCAGGTCATACAATATTGTGTGATTGTCCATCGCCTCGTATGGGATGTCGGGACAACTGTCCACTTTGGGATACATCCCCAATGGTGTGCAATTGACGATGACGTTGTATTTTTTGATGATTTCCGGCGTTAATTCCTGATATGTTATTGAATTGGCTTTTTTCTCTCTGCTTACAAATAATGTATTCAGACCCAATGATTTCAACCCATAGTCGACTGCCTTAGATGCTCCGCCTGTTCCCAAAATGAGTGCATTCTGATGTATCTTTTCGAGCATCGGTTCTATGCTTTGTGTGAAACCGATGACATCGCTGTTGAATCCTTTCAATTCCACATTTTTGCCTTTATTGGTCACCCGTATCACATTCACTGCTCCTATGGCTGCGGCTTCCGGACTTATGTTATCCAGATATGGGATGACTTTCTCTTTATAAGGTATGGTCACATTCAGTCCTTTCAGTTCGGGATTGGATGCCAATATCTCGTTGATATTATCGATTGAGGGAATTTCAAAGTTGATGTATTGAGCGTCAATCTTCTCATTCTCAAATTTCTCATTGAAATAACTGATTGAAAATGAGTGTCCCAGCGGATATCCTATTAAGCCATATTTGTCCATAGTGATAGGTTATTTAGTTGCGAAATATTTTGTACAGATACCAAAAGTAAGACGCTGAAAGCTTGCTTGCGAGAAACCTTCTTTCTTGAATATTTCTATCATTCTTTCACCACGAGGAAATGCCTCCATTGTTGCTGTGAGATATGAATAGGCAGCATCGTCATGAGATATTAATTTCCCGTATATGGGAAGCACTGTGTGTGAATAGATTTTGAACAATTCTTTCATCGGGTGGCTTACTGGTGCCGATAGCTCCACAATGCTCAGATGTCCGCCTTTTTTTAGTACACGATACATCTCGTGTATGCCTTGTTCCAAATCTGCAAAGTTTCTTATACCAAACGCAGCTGTCACGGCATCGAACGTATGGTCGGGAAATGAAAGATTCAGACAGTCTTCTTTTTTGAACGATATGATGTGATCAAGTTTTTCTTTCTTTACTTTCTCTTTACCGATTTTTAGCATGCCTTCGCTGATATCCACTCCAATCAACTGTTTGGGCGCGAGCATTTTTGCCGACATTATGGCAAAATCGCCTGTGCCGGTCGCTATGTCGAGTATGGTTTCGGGACGGTGTGGCTTCAGTTGATTTATAGCTTTTTTGCGCCACCGCTTGTCTATGTTCCAAGACAAACGGTGGTTTAGCTTGTCGTATGAATGAGCGATGTTGTCAAACATCATCTCAACCTGTTTGCCTTTTTCGCTATTGGGATCGTAAGGTTTTATGTCCTCCTGTTTGTAAGTCATATTATGCAAAAACTACGGGTTGAGAAAGTATTTGTTTTAAAGAGAAGCGATGTATTTTTTCACATTCTCTTCTATTCGTTTTGATATGTCCGAGTGGTCATCGGCTTTTTCAAATTTTTCTCCGATGATGTTTTCGTACAGTTCGATGTAGCGATCGCTCACGCTGTTTGCATATTCGTCTGTCATCTCGGGTACAGTCTGTCCGGGTTCGTTCATGAAATTGTGTTCGATGAGCCACTGTCTCACAAACTCTTTGGAGAGTTGTTTTTGCGGCTGGTTGTTGGCCAACTTTTCTTCATAGCCGTCTGCATAGAAATATCGGCTGCTATCGGGAGTGTGAATTTCGTCTATGAGATATATCTTGCCATCGCGTTTGCCGAATTCGTATTTTGTATCGACAAGGATAAGTCCCTGTTTGGCGGCTATTTCCTGACCGCGTTGGAACAGTTGGCGTGTGTATTTTTCTATCTGTTCATAATCCTCGGCGCTGATGATGCCCTGTTTGATGATTTCCTCTTTGGAGATGTCCATGTCGTGTCCCTCATCCGCTTTGGTTGTGGGCGTGATTATCGGCTCCGGGAAGCGCTCGTTCTCTTTCATTCCGTCGGGAATTTTCACACCGCATATTTCACGGCATCCGTTTTTGTATGCGCGCCAAGCCGAGCCTGTGAGAATGGAGCGTATGATCATCTCCACTCTGAAACCTTCGCATTTCACTCCCACGGTGACCATAGGGTCGGGAACTGCGAGTTTCCAGTTGGGGCAGATGTCGCTTGTGGCATCGAGAAATCTGGATGCTATCTGGTTGAGCACTTGACCTTTGAATGGGATTCCCTTTGGCAGAATAACGTCAAATGCCGAAATACGGTCTGTTGCTACCATCACGATGATGTCATCGTTGATATCGTATACATCGCGCACTTTGCCGTGATATACACTTTTTTGTCCTTCAAATTGGAAATTGGTCTGTGTTAGTGCTTTCATATCTATGTGTGTTATTATTTTTTTATTGTGTTTGTTGTGATGTCAGGTTTGTGTCTTTTTCGTATCTGTTGTAAGCGTTCACAATTTCCGTGACGAGTTTGTGGCGGACGATATCCTTTTGAGACAGGTTGACCATTGATATTCCTTTCACATCCTTCAGCACATTCATAGCCTCTGTGAGTCCGCTTTTCTGTCCTCGCGGTAGGTCTATCTGTGTCACGTCTCCCGTGATTATCATCTTTGTGTTCCATCCCATGCGGGTGAGAAACATCCTTATCTGTGAGGGCGTGGTGTTTTGTGCCTCGTCGAGTATCACGATGGCATCGTTCAGTGTGCGTCCTCTCATGAAGGCCAAAGGAGCAATCTGGATGATTTGTTTCTCCATCATGTCTTGCAGTTTTACAGCTGGTATCATATCTCCCAGCGCGTCGTAAAGCGGTTGGAGATACGGGTCGATTTTCTCTTTCATGTCGCCCGGTAGAAATCCCAATTTCTCTCCTGCCTCCACTGCGGGTCTACTGAGTATTATCTTTTTAACAGTTTTTTCTTTTAATTCTTTAACAGCAAGGGCTATGCTGAGATATGTTTTCCCTGTTCCTGCCGGTCCAACGGCGAATATCATGTCATCATTGTAGAAAGCGTCGATCAACTTCTGCTGGTTTTCGCTGCGGCTTTTTATCGGTCGTCCGGATATATTATATACCAAAACGCCTTTGACGGCGTCTTCTTTTGTCTTCTTGCCTTTGATGATATCCAATATATCTTCGTCGTTGATAGAGTTGTATTTCAGGATATGCTTGCATATCGTTTCGATATTCTTTTGAAATACAATGGTTTCGTTATCATCACCAAGCACCTTTACCACATTGTCTCTCGCAACGATTCTCAATTTTGGAAATAGCGATTTTATCATTAGTAGATGACAATTCCCCGCACCATAAAAGACTACGGGGTCGATATCTTCCAATATGATATGTTTCTCTATCAATTTATTCTCTGTCAATATATATTCCGGATGCAAAGTTAGTTTAATTCAGATAAATTACAAAATATTTGCAGTTGAATTTTCACAACCATGAAACTCTTTGTTTTCAACTGTTTTTTCCATCTCCCGATCAGACATTATTGGTTCATCCCCGAATAGCGTTGGTAAATACCATGCGATTATGAAAAAAGCTGCCA